>NZ_JAQJCQ010000010.1:0-195789 GCF_038442435.1 Xanthomonas protegens
GCTTCAGCCGCGACAGGTGTTCCCGGGAACACCTGTCGCGGCTGAAGCCGCTCCTACGACGAACCGCACGACGCCGCAGAGAAGGCGCGCAACGCGCGCCGTCAGAAGCGCCCTTCCTGGAAATCCACGAAGGCCTGCATCAGTTCCTGGCGCGTGTTCATCACGAACGGCCCATGCCGCGCGACCGGCTCGCGCAACGGCCGTCCGGCGACCAGGATCAGCCGCGCGCCCTGCGTGCCGGCCTGCACCTGCAGCAGGTCGCCGCCGCCGAGCACCGCCAGCGTCTGCGCCGGCAGCATGCGCGCCGCCTCGCCTTCGCCCAGCACCGCTTCGCCCTCGAACATGTAGGCAAAGGCGTTGTGTCCGGACGGCAGTTCGAACGCCCAGCGCGTGCCGGCGTCCAGCGCGATGTCCAGATACAGCGGGTCGGTGGCCGGCTGCGCGATCGGGCCCTGCACCTCGCCGACCTGGCCGGCGATCACCTTGACCGTCACCCCCGGCGCCGGCTGCGCCACCGGGATGCGCTCGGGCGCGAACTCCTGGTAGCGCGGCGCGGTCATCTTGTCGCGCGCCGGCAGGTTCACCCACAGCTGGAAGCCGCGCATGCGCCCGTGCTCCTGCTCCGGCATCTCCGAATGCACCAGGCCGCGGCCGGCGGTCATCCATTGCACGCTGCCCGGGGTCAGCAGGCCCTCGTTGCCGTGGTTGTCCTTGTGCCGCATGCGCCCGTCGAGCATGTAGGTGACGGTCTCGAAGCCGCGGTGCGGATGGCTGGGGAAGCCCCCGATGTAGTCCTCGGCCCGGTCGGTGCCGAACTCGTCGAGCAGCAGGAACGGATCCAGTTCGGGCAGCGCACCGCCGCCGATGACGCGGGTCAGCTTGACCCCATCGCCGTCGGCGGTGGCGTGGCCGCGAATGGCACGCAGGATGCGCGCGCGGGCGACGGTGGTGGAAGCGGTCATGGCGGACGATCTCCTGATGAGCTCCCTACTGTGGGCACCGCCGCCACCGCGGCCAACCGCGACCGGCGCAACCCATCGTTCCATCGGGTGCGGCGACCGGTTCCCTTCTCCCTCCGGGACCATGGCCCCTTTTTGGGGGAAGGTGCCCCGCAGGGGCGGATGAGGGTACGGGCGCAGCCTCGTGCCCTGCCCCATGGCGCAAGCTGGCTTCGCGAGGGCTGCGCCCCGCACCCTCACCCCAACCCCTCTCCCGGGGGGAGAGGGGCTTAAGCGTCCCTGAGGTGCCCACTACTCCCGTCGAGACCATGAACTCCCTTCTCCCACCGGGAGAAGGTGCCCCGTAGGGGCGGATGAGGGTACGAGCGCAGCCTCGTGCGCAGGCCTGCTTCGCGAGGGCTGCGCCCCGGACCCTCACCCCAACCCCTCTCCCGAGGGGAGAGGGGCTCGCGCCTCTCCCCTTCTCCCACCAGGAGAAGGTGCCCCGCAGGGGCGGATGAGGGTACGGGCGCAGCCTCGTGCGCAGGCTGGCTTCGCGAGGGCTTCGCCCCCGGACCCTCACCCCAACCCCTCTCCCGGGGGGAGAGGGGCTCGAGCGCTGCGCCGTCCGTCCCGCCACGCCGTTCGCCACAAGGACCGTCTACGACCAAAGTACTAGCCCCTCGGCCCTCCCCGCCATTGACCCCCCAGGCCATCGGGGCGACCCTTGCGACAATCTCCGGGGGAGCGTTCTGCATGAAAGGGTTTTCCAAGCTGGCCTGGGCCGCACTCGCCATCCTGGCGGCGTTCTGCCTCGGCACCATCGCCCTGCGCCGCGGCGAACACATCAATGCGCTGTGGATCGTGGTGGCCGCGGTGTCGATCTACCTGATCGCCTACCGCTTCTACAGCCTGTTCATCGCCGACAAGGTGATGCAGCTCGACCCCACCCGGGCCACGCCGGCGGTGCTCAACAACGACGGCCTGGACTACGTACCGACCAACAAGCACGTGCTGTTCGGCCACCACTTCGCCGCCATCGCCGGCGCCGGGCCGCTGGTCGGGCCAGTGCTGGCCGCGCAGATGGGCTACCTGCCTGGGCTGCTGTGGCTGGTGGTCGGCGTGGTGTTCGCCGGCGCGGTGCAGGACTTCGTGGTGCTGTTCCTGTCCAGCCGTCGCAACGGCCGTTCGCTCGGCGACCTGGTGCGCGAGGAGATGGGCCAGGTCCCCGGCACCATCGCCCTGTTCGGCGCCTTCCTGATCATGATCATTATCCTGGCAGTGCTGGCCATGGTGGTGGTCAAGGCGCTGGCGGAAAGCCCCTGGGGCATGTTCACGGTGATCGCGACCATGCCCATCGCGATCCTGATGGGCGTGTACATGCGCTACATCCGACCCGGCAAGATCGGCGAGATCTCGATCGTCGGCCTGATCCTGCTGCTGGCGGCGATCTGGTTCGGCGGCAAGGTCGCCGCGGATCCCACCTGGGGCCCGGCCTTCACCTTCACCGACGTGCAGATCACCTGGATGCTGATCGGCTACGGCTTCGTCGCCTCGGTGCTGCCGGTGTGGTTGCTGCTGGCGCCGCGCGACTACCTGTCCACCTTCCTCAAGATCGGCACCATCATCGCCCTGGCCATCGGCATCCTGGTGGTCATGCCCGACCTCAAGATGCCGGCGCTGACGCAATACGCGCACAACGGCATGGGCCCGGTGTGGACTGGCGGCATATTCCCGTTCCTGTTCATCACCATCGCCTGCGGCGCGGTGTCCGGCTTCCACGCACTGATCTCCTCCGGCACCACGCCAAAGCTGCTCGCCAACGAGTCGCACATGCGCTACATCGGCTACGGCGGCATGCTGATGGAATCGTTCGTCGCGGTGATGGCGCTGGTCGCCGCCTCGATCATCGAGCCGGGCGTGTACTTCGCGATGAATGCGCCGGCGTCGATGGTCGGCAACGACGTCGTCGCGGTCGCGGCCAAGGTCAGCGAATGGGGATTTGCGATCACCCCCGATGTGCTCGAAGCCACCGCCCGCGACATCGGCGAGACCACCATCCTGGCCCGCGCCGGCGGCGCCCCGACCCTGGCCGTCGGTATCGCGCAGATCCTGCACCAGCTGCTGCCGGGCGAGGACATGATGGCGTTCTGGTACCACTTCGCGATCCTGTTCGAGGCGCTGTTCATCCTCACCGCGGTCGATGCCGGCACCCGCGCCGGGCGCTTCATGCTGCAGGACCTGCTGGGTAATTTCGTGCCGGCGCTGAAGCGGACCGAGTCGTGGGCCGCCAACATCGTCGCCACCGGTGGCTGCGTGGCGCTGTGGGGCTACCTGCTGTACACCGGGGTCAAGGATCCGTACGGCGGCATCCGCACGCTGTGGCCGCTGTTCGGCATCTCCAACCAGATGCTCGCCGGCATCGCGCTGATGCTGGGCACCGTGGTGCTGTTCAAGCTGAAGCGCGACCGCTACGCCTGGGTCACCATCGTGCCGGCGCTGTGGCTGCTGATCTGCACCACCTACGCGGGGCTGATCAAGATCTTCGACCCGAACCCGGCGCAGGGTTTCCTCGCGCAGGCACACAAGTTCCAGGACGCCATTGCCAGCGGCACCATCACCGCACCGGCCAAGACGGTGGCGCAGATGCAGCAGATCGTGACCAACGCCTACGTCAACACCGGGCTGACCGCGCTGTTCCTGTTCGTGGTGTTCTCCGTGCTGATCTACGCGGTGAAGACCATCCTCGTCGCCCGCCGCACCCCGCAGCGGAGCGACCGCGAGACTGCGTATGTGGCCTTGCAGCCGCATCAAATGGCGGACCTGTAATGGCTGGCGCCCTGGTTCCGGTCGGGCAGTACCAGGCGCACCGCCGGCTATGGCGGCGCCTGGTGCAGACCGCGCGGCTGTGCTGCGGCATTCCCGACTACGACAACTACGTGCGGCACATGCTGGAAAAGCACCCGGACCGTGAGCCGATGGACTACAAGACCTTCTTCCGCGAGCGCCAGGAGGCGCGGTACGGCGGCAAGAGCGGGTTTCGCTGTTGTTGAAGGGCGGGGATTGGGGAGTTGGGATTGGGGATTTGGTGGCCAGCGCCTGAAGGTAGTCGGCGAACCCGACGGATCACGCGGCGGTGATCGTGGTGAAACTGCGGCGATGCTTGCAATGAGCATCGCCGCTTGGCTGTCGTAGGAGGGAGCGGCTTCAGCCGCGACGCGTTACCGGCAAAACGTCGCGGCTGAAGCCGCTCCTACGGAGAAGCACGCGGATGCCATGCACTCGCGGCGCCGCTCCCATTCCCTAATCCCGATTCCCGAATCCCCGCGCTTCAGGCCGCCGCAGCGCGCACCAGTTCCGCATAGGTCTGCGGCAGTTCGCGCATGTGCTCCATCACCGCGGCCACGCCGAGCTGGCGCAGGGTCGCGGCATGTCCGGCCGGAATATGCGCGGCGCCAGTAAAGCCGATCACGGTCATGCCCGCGGCCAGCGCAGCGCTGGCGCCGGTGGCGCTGTCCTCGATCACCAGGCAGCGTTCCGGCACCACGTCCAGCGTGCGCGCCGCCAGCAGATACACGTCCGGCGCGGGCTTGGGTCGCGCCACCATGTCGGCGCTGAAGATGCGCTCGCCGACACGCTCATTCAGGCCGGCGCGCGCCACCGAGGCGACCACGCTCTCGCGCATGCTGTTGGAGGCGACCGCCAGCGGCAGCGGCAACGCCAGCAAGGCCTCGCGCACGCCGTCGATCGGCTGCACCTCGGCGGCAATCAGCGCCTCCGAGCGCGTGCGGATCTCCTCGTACAGGCCCGACGGCAGCGCCAACGCGTACTGTCGCTGCACGCGCTGCACGATTTCCTGCGCAGTGAGGCCGAAGCTGCCGGCGAGAAACTGTTCCAGTTCGGCCCGCGGCACATAGGCGCCCAGCGCGTCGAGCATCACCCGGTCGGCCAGCACTTCGCTGTCGACGAGCACGCCGTCGCAATCGCTGATCAACAGGTCGAAGGGGGTCGCCGTCATCGCGCGCTCCTTTGGGAAAACATCCATTATGCCGCTGCGCACATGTCCCTCGCCTGTGCGGCGCCTGCAGTCGTGGCAGCGCGGCCAATCACATGGCGCACGCGCTGTACGCGCCTGCGGCGCTGCCTGTCCGCCCTGCCCGCTCGCAGCAGCAATCGCGTCTCGGCGGCATCCGTGTCTTGGCGACATCCCCGGCCGCCAAGCGTTTGTTTCCGGTTAAACGACGGACCGCCTGGCGGGACGCCACCAGAGATTCGCAGACCGCGTCACAAAACTAGCACAACACCACTGCGATCCGCTGCTAGCATCGGCAACGGCGCCAGGACGTGCGCCGTCATCCCAGGACCGCGAACAGGAAAGGAGCCTTGCATGCGTACGCCCGTCCCCGCCCTGATCGCAATCGCGACCTCGCTGTTCTTCTCGGTCAGTTGCGCCGCACAGCCCGGCGCCAAGGAGCATTCCGCCATGTCAGCCTCGCTGCAGGATCATTCGGTCGCGTTCCGCGACCCCGCACTCGCCGACATCGCCGCCGCCATCGCGCGCGGCGACGTCGCCCGCATCGCCGCCCTGGCGCCCAGCACGGACCTGTCCGCGCACGGCGACCAGAACGTCACCCTGCTCGAATGGGCCATCTGGAACGAACAGCCGCGCGCCTTGGCGGCCCTGCTCGATGCCGGTGCCGACCCGTCCCTGCCGGGCATGGACCAGGAAACCGTGGTGCACATGGCGGCCATGGCCAAGGATCCGCAATACCTGGAGATCCTGCTGCAGCACGGCGCCCCGGTCGACCCGGTGAGCGCGCGCGCGAACTGGACGCCGCTGTTCCGCGCCGTGCAGAGCAAGCGCGACGCGCAGATCGAGATGCTGCTCAAGGCCGGCGCCGATCCGAAGCGGGTCGACGCCACCGGCAACTCGTTGCTGCACCTGGCCGCGCAGAGCAGCGCCGGCAACCCGTGGGTGCCCAGGCTGCTGCAGGCCGGTGTCGATCCGGCCCTGCGCAATGCCCAGGGCAAGACCTTCCAGGCGTACTTCTTCAACACGCCCGAGCGCCTGCTCAACGCCAACGCGCAGCAGGTCCGCAACGACGTGCGCGCCTGGCTGAGCGCCCACGCCATCCCCCTGGAAGCGACCCGCTGATGCGGTCGGTCGCCACACTCGCACGGAGCCGCGCATGAACCAGAGCGATCTTTCCCCGTCCGATCCGTCCACCCCGTTCTCCGACGCGGTCCGCGGCCAGCAGCCGCAGGCCGTGGATCGGCAACTGCCGCCGTTGCTGCAGGATCTCTACCACACCGCGGCCGAGCGCCGCGCCGGCGGCGCCGAGACCTTCGCCGCGTTGCCCGATGGCTGGTCGCGCATGGACGACGCCGCGCTGCAGCGCGCCGGCATCGATCCCAGCCTGCAGCACGACGCCAAGAGCGGCTTCGATGCCGCCTTCTACCGCAACCCGCAGGGCAACGTGGTGCTGGGCTTCTGCGGCACCGACGAACTGAAGGACTGGAAACACAACCTCGGCCAGGGCCTGGGCTTTTCCGACGCGCAGTATGCCTCGGCGATCCAGCTCGGCAGCCAGGCCAAGCAGGCCTTCGGCGACAACCTGCTGATCTCCGGGCACTCGCTGGGCGGCGGCCTGGCTGCGGCCTCGTCGATGGTCAACGACGTGCCGGCGGTGACCTTCAACGCCGCCGGGGTCAACAACAAGACGCTCGAGCGCGAAGGGCTGGATGCCGACGCGGCCAAGGCCTATGCCGCCGACGGGCTGATCCGCGGCTATCACGTCAAGAACGAACTGCTGACCTACCTGCAGGAAGACAACCTGCTGACCCGCGGCCTGATGCCCGACGCCGCCGGCCACCAGATCCAGCTGCCGGAACCGGACCCGCTGTCGTTCGGCCAGCGCCTGATCCCCGGGATGATGCTCAAGCACCGCCTGGACCTGCACGGCATCGATTCGGTGATGAAGGCCGAGGACCTGGCGCAGAACCAGAGCCAGGGTCAGGTCCAGAGCCAGGCGCAATCAGGTTCGCTGTCGACCGGCAGCCGCCTGTTCAACGACGCGGTGGTGCAGTTGGATGGCCAGCGCGACCGGCTCGGCCTGCACGACGACGCGGCCTTCCTCAACACCGCCGCCAGCGTCGCCGCGCGCGCCGGCCAGGACGGCCTGCAGCGTATCGACCAGGTGCTGCCCAGCCGCGATGGCGACCGACTGTTCGCGGTCCAGGGGCAACCGGAGAACCCGGCGCATCTGCGCAGCCAGGTCCAGACCGCGGCCGCGGCGCACGAGCCGTCGCAGGCCAACGTCGGCCAGTTGCAGCAACAGAACCTGCAGGCGCCCCCGCAACAGCAGGAAGAACGGCAGCGCAGCGTGGCGATGCAGTAGTCGCCGCCTGCGACTGCATCACGGCAGGCGTCCACGCCGACGCCTGCCGTGGCGTCCACCACCCAGACCAGCAATTTCGCAAGCGCACTGCCGAACGCAACGCCCAAACCCACGCCCGCGGCGTATGGCAGCAGGCCCAGCGCCGGCACCCATATCACGCCGCCGCACGCGACCAGGCCGCGGCCGTCACGCAGCCGCGGCTCAGCCAGCGCCGGCCATCGCGCGCAGGGTGATGCCGACCAGATAGGCCAGGTAGGTGCCGGTGGCGTAGCCCATCGTGCCCAGCAACACGCCGACCGGGGCCAGCGCCGGGTGGAACGCGGCCGCCACCACCGGCGCCGAGGCCGGGCCGCCGACGTTGCTCTGCGAGCCGATCGCGAAATAGAAGAACGGCACCCGCAGCAGCTTGCCCAGCGCCAGCAACAGCAGAACGTGCACGACCAGCCAGATCAGGCCCAGCGCGAAGATCCAGGGGCGGTCGAACAGCGCCAGCAGGTCCATCTGCATGCCGATGCAGGCAATCAGGAAATACAGCAGCAGCGTGCCGATGCGCGAGGCGCCGGCGCCCTCGAGCGTGCGTGCGCGGGTGAAGCTGAGCAGCAGGCCGAAGGTGGTCGCCAGCACCACCACCCACACGAACGGCGAGCCGAGGCTGAACTGCTTGGCCCAGCTGACGTTGGCGTCGAACCACGCCGCGGTCGGGGTGGCGATCGCATGCGCCAGGCCGACCGCGCCGAAGGCCACGCCGACGATCAGCATCAGGTCGGTGAGGCTGGCCACGCGTTCGTGCTGTGCCTGGAAGTGGGCGATGCGCTGCTTGAGGTCGTCGATGCCGCGGGTGTCGGCGCCCGTGCGCGCATCGATCGCCGGCGCACGTTGCGCAAAGAAGATCAGCAGCGCCATCCACACGTAGCCGACGCCGACGTCGACCACCGCGAACTGGCCGAAGGTGGTGGCATCGACCTGGAACACTTCGCGCATCGCCAGCATGTTGGCGCCGCCGCCGATCCAGCTGCCGGCCAGCGCGGCCATGCCGGCCCAGGTGTCGCCGGCCACGGTCACCGGATGCAGCCACTTCATCACCTGGAACGCGACCACCGCGCCGAGCATGATGCTGAAGGACGCGCCCAGGTACATCGCCACCAGCTTCGGCCCCAGCCGCAGGATGCCCTTGAGATCGATGGTAAGGGTGAGTAGCACCAGCGCCGCCGGCAGCAGCACGTCGCGCGCGACCGGGTTGTAGAGCGAGTTGTGCTGGCCGTCGATCAGCCCGACGGTGTTGTAGATGCCGGGAATCAGGTAGCACAGCAACAGGGCCGGCACGATGCCGTAGAAGCGCTTCCAGAATCCCGACGGTCGCGCCGCGGTCCAGAACACCGCACCCAGGGTGGCGGCGATCAGGCCGAAGATGACGATGTCGTTGGTGATCAGGGGCGTCGAGGGCATCGGGCTGTGGGGCGGGGATTGGGGAGTGGGGATTCGGGATTCGTGAGCCGCGGCTGGAGGTTTGGAGGTTTGGAGGTGTAAACAACGATCGAAAGAGAGCAGCAGAGCGCGGGTGATTTCGCAGGAGCGACGTGCTGCAAGCGCCCTGTTGTTTTTGTGGGAGGGGCTTCAGCCCCCACGCTTTAGCAGTAAGGCGTCGGGGCTGAAGCCCCTCCCACAAGGGCCATCGGATTACTGAAATCGCGGGAAAATCCCGAATCCCGAATCCCGAATCCCGAATCCCGGGACCTGGGCCGTATCACAGAAGGGGCCCGGAAACCCGAGCCCCAGGTCCCCTCACTGCCCGATATGCTGCTTCAGCCAGCCGTTGACCGTGTCGTGCCAGAGGATGCTGTTCTGCGGCTTCAGCACCCAATGGTTCTCGTCCGGGAAGTACAGGAACTTGGACTCGATGCCCTTGCGCTGCAGCGCGCCGAACGCGGCCAGGCCCTGCTCCATCGGGATGCGGAAATCCTGCTGGCCATGGATCACCAGCATCGGCACCTTCCACTTGTCCACGTGCAGGATGGGGTTGAACTTCTCGTAGCCGGCCGGGTTCTGCCACGGCGTGCCGCCGTTCTCCCACTCGCTGAACCACAGTTCCTCGGTGGCGTAGCCCATCATGCGGTTGTCGAACACGCCGTCGTGGTCGACCAGGCACTTCCACGGCTTGTTCCAGTTGCCGGCCATCCAGTAGACCATGTAGCCGCCGTAGCTGGCGCCGAGCGCGCAGGCCTTGTCGCCGTTGAGGAAGCCGTACTGCTTCTGCGCCGCGTCCCAGCCCTTCTGCAGGTCTTCCAGCGGGCGGTCGCCCCAGTGCTGGCTGATCGCATCGGTGAAGGCCTGGCCGTAGCCGGTGGAACCGTGGAAGTCGATCATCACCACCGCGTAGCCCTGCCCCGCGTAGGTCTGCGGGTTCCAGCGATAGCTCCAGCCGTTGCCGAAGCTGCCCTGCGGGCCACCGTGGATCAGGAACGCGACCGGATAGGTCTTGCCTTCCTGATAGTTGTACGGCTTGACCACATAGCCGTGCACGGTGTCGTTGTTCCAGCCCTTGAACGAGAACTGCTCGTAGTCGCCGAACTTCACGTCCGGGAGCAGTTCGCCGGCGCTGGGGGTGATGGCGCGCGGCTGCTGGCCATCGGCGTCGGCGACCATGATCTGGTCGCCGCTCTTGAGGCTGTTGCGGGTGAAGGCCAGGGTGTTGCCAGCCAGCACCGGTGAACCAACGCTGCCGTCGGCGGCCACGGTGCGGACCTTGCCGTCGGCCACGTCGACCGCGAACAGCGGGTGCTGGCCCATGTCGTCGGCGGTGGTATAGACGGTCTTGCCGTCGGCCGACAGCACGATCTCGCCAGCGGAGCGATCCCACTGCGGGGCGATCTCGCGGGTCTTGCCGCTGGCCACGTCCATCGCCATCAGGCCGAAGCGGTCGGCCTCGAAGCCGGGGCGCTTCATCGCGCGATAGAACAGCGTCTTGCCGTCGGCGGAGAACACCGGGCCGGCGTCCCAGGCCGGGTTGGACGCGGTCAGGTTGACCGGCGCGGCCTTGCCGGCGGCGTCCAGCCGGTACAGGTCGAAGTTGGTCGACCACGGCTCCTCGCGGCCGGCCACGCGCACGCTGGCGACCAGCGACTGCCCGTCCGGCGCCCAGGTGTAGTCCTCGCTGCCGCCGAACGGCTTGGAGGGGATGTCGCCGGCCAGGGTCACGCTCACCGCAGAGGCACCGGCGACCGGCTTGGCCTTGGCGCCGGCCGGCAGCGGCGCGACGAACAGGCTGTTGCGGCGGCCGTCGTTCCAGGTATCCCAGTGACGCACGAACAACTGGTCGAACACCACGCCGGTGGCCTTGGACTGCTTCTTGGCGTCCAGGCGCTTCTGCGTGCAGGCCAGGTCGGAGCCGCAGTCCTGGAACACGCCGGCACTGAAGGCCACGCGGTCGCCCTGCGGGGCGATGCGGTAGCTGTCCACGTCCAGCGCGAAATCGGTGAGCTGGCGCGGCGCGCCGCCGGCCAGCGGCAGCGCGTACAGCTGCTGGCGGCCGGACTTGGCGCTGAGGAAGTACACGGTCTTGCCGTCGGCCGACAGCTCCGGCGAATTGACGTTCCAGCCTTCCGGGGTCAGCCGCTTCGGCGGCGCCGCATCGCGGGTGCGCAGGTCGCGCAGCCACAGGCTGGTGCTGGACTTCTCCAGCGCCTTGTCCATCTGCCGCTTGGCGAAGATCACCGTGCCGCCGTCGGGCGTCAGCAGCGGCGAGGACACCCGGTCCAGCGCGACCATGTCGCGAACTTCGAAACCGCGGGTGGCGGCCAGCGCGGGCAGCGCGGTCAGCAGGGCCAGGGGCAGCAAGGCGTAGCGCAGGGTCATCGGGTGTCTCCGGAACACGGCAAAACGTCGATGGTAGGGGCCGCGGTAGGCGTGGCGCAAAGGACTGAAGTCATGGAGGGGCTGGGATTGGGGAATCGGGATTGGGGATTGGCAAGAGCGGGGCGCTGGCTCGGCTGGGACTACGAAGCGCCTGACGGACCGGTGTCGGGCAACAGGCGGACCGCGGTCTACGCGCGGCTGGATGAGAAGCGGATCGGGATTGGCAGGTGCATTGGTTCGGCCAGGGCGATCGCGAGCAGCCTGGGACCGGGTTCGGATAGCGCGGACGGGCAGATCCGCCGCTGGATGGAAAGGCGCGTCGGGATCGACAGTGTGATGCGCTGGCTCGGCCAGACGCGCGAGGTCGGTTTGGGCCGGCTTCCGGTGGCGTGGCGGAGCGCGATGCACGCGCGGCTGCGGCGCAATTCGCTCCTTGGCCTGCGCGACACACGCGGCGCGGAGCAGCCAGCGAGAAGCTGGCGAGATCGGCACGTGCGGCGTGCGGGCCCGGCCGGAAAAAGCGAAGCCCGGCGCGGGGCCGGGCTTCGGATGTTGCATTGCACGAGGCGGTTGCGCCGGTTACGCGCGCGGCGCGGCCGCGGCTTCGCCCTTGCGGCCGGTGCGGTACAGCAGCCAGCCGACGAAGGCCAGCAGCGCCAGGCCGTACCACTGATTGAGGTGGAACGCTTCCGGCAGCGCCAGCACATCGGCGCGGCCCGAGGCCACGATCGGCACCGCGATCGCAATGCCCATCAACGCCTCGCCGGTGATCAGACCCGCAGCGAACAGCGTGCCCGGGCGGTGCACGCGGTCGCGGCCCTCTTCGTCGTCGGCGCGGATCTTGTGGAAACGCTCGACCAGGTGGGTCAGCAGGCCGCCGAGGAAGATCGGCACCATCAGTTCCAGCGGCAGGTAAATACCGATCGCCGCGGCCAGCACCGGCACGCGGAAGCGCTTGCCGGTCTTCTTCAGCCACTCGTCCAGGGCGATGATCGCCGCACCGACGCCGGCACCGATGCCGATCATGGTCCACGGCAACTCGCCGCCGAACAGCCCCTTGGCCACCGACGCCATCAGCGTGGCCTGCGGCGCGGCCAGCGCATTCGGATGCTGCGGCGTGGCTGCGCCGATGCCATAGGCCTGGGCCAGCAGGTTCAGCACCGGCGCCATGATCAACGCGCAGGAGAACGCACCGATCGCCAGCATCAGCTGCTGCTTCCACGGCGTAGCGCCGACCAAGTAGCCGGCCTTCAGATCCTGCAGGTTGTCGCCGCCCACCGCGGCGGCGCAGCACACCACCGCGCCGATCATGATCGCGGCGACCGCGCCGATCGGCGAATCGCGCCCGAGCAGCAGCACCAGCACCGCCGAGGCGAACAGGATGGTGGAGATGGTGATGCCGGAGACCGGGTTGTTCGACGAGCCGATCAGGCCGGCCAGATAGCCGGACACCGAAACGAACAGGAAACCGGCGACGATCATGATGATGGTCATCGGCACGCTGACGTGCCACTGGCCGACGATGGCCTGGTACAGACCCAGCAGCGGCAGCGTGCACAGCAGCAGCGCCACCAGCATCCACTTCATCGGCAGGTCGCGGTCGGTCTCGGCCACCGCGGCGCCGCCGGTGCTCTTGCGCGCCGCCGCGAAGCCGCTCTTGACGCCCGACAGCAGCGACTTGCGCAGCGAGAACAGCGTCCACACGCCGCCGATCAGCATCGCGCCCACGCCCAGGTAGCGCACCTTGGCCGCCCAGATGCCGAACGCGGCTTCGGCCGCCGGCGCATTGGCCAGACTCTGCGCCAGCGCCGGGTCGGAGCCCATGAAGAACTGCTGGTAGAGCGGGATGGCCAGGTGCCAGGACAGGATCGAGCCGGACAGCACCACGATGCCGACGTTGAGCCCGACGATGTAGCCCACGCCCAGCAGCGCCGGCGACAGATTGGTGCCGACGTAGCCGACCATCTTGCTGCTGCCGATGTACGCGGCCTGCGCCCAGGTATCCGGAATCACCTTCAGGCCGCTGGCCGCACCGAGCTTGACCAGCCCGCCGATCGCCGCCGATAGGCCCAGGATCTTCAGCCCCGGCCCGGGATTCTCGCCGGCCTTGAGCACTTCCGCGGCGGCCTTGCCCTCCGGGAACGGCAGCGGGTCCTCGACGATCATCGAGCGCCGCAGCGGCACCGAGAACAGCACCCCGAGCAGGCCGCCCATGCCGGCGATGCCGAGCACCCACCAGTACTTGAAGTCCGGCCAGTAGCCCATGATCACCAGCGCCGGGATGGTGAAGATCACCCCCGCCGCGATCGAGGAACCGGCCGAGGCGCCGGTCTGCACGATGTTGTTCTCGAGGATGGAGCCGCCGCCGAGCAGGCGCAGCACCCCCATCGACACCACCGCCGCCGGAATCGCGGTGGCGATGGTCAGGCCGGCGAACAGACCGAGGTAGGCATTGGCGGCGGACAGCACCACGGCCAGCACGATGGCCAGCACCACGGCACGGAACGTGAGCTGGCGCGGCGCGGCAGCGTTGTTCATGGTTACCCCTGAAACGACAAAAACGCTTTGCACGCTAGCGTCTGGGGCCGGGCAAGTCCAGCATCGCGGTGCCCAGCTTGTGGCACATGCCTGGGGGCGGGGATTGGGGATTTGGGATTGGGGATTTGCAGAGGCTGAGGCAGCAAGTAGCCCCTCTCCCATCGGGAGAGGGGTTGGGGTGAGGGTACGGCGGCGCGCGGCGCACTCAACCATTACCTGCTGTACCGGACCCTCATCCGCCCCTTCGGGGCACCTTCTCCCGACGGGAGAAGGAACGGCGTTAGCCCCTCTCCCGCTGGGAGAGGGGTTGGGGTGAGGGTCCGGCGGCGCACAGCGCACTCAACCATTACCTGCTCCGCCCGACCCTCATCCGCCCCTGCCGGGCACCTTCTCCCGAAGGGAGAAGGAACGGCGCTAGCCCCTCTCCCACCGGGAGAGGGGTTGGGGTGAGGGTACGGCGGCGCGCAGCGCGCTCAATCATTACCTGCTCCGCCCGACCCTCATCCGCCCCTTCGGGGCACCTTCTCCCGAGGGGAGAAGGAACGACGCTAGCCCCTCTCCCGCCGGGAGAGGGGTTGGGGTGAGGGTACGGCGGCGCGCAGCGCGCTCAGTCATTACCTGCTCCGCCCGACCCTCATCCGCCCCTGCGGGGCACCTTCTCCCGACGGGAGAAGCAACGGCACCAGCCCCTCTCCCACCGGGAGAGAGGTTGGGGTGAGGGTGCGGCGGCGCGCAGCGCGCTCAGTCATGACCTGCTCCGCCCGACCCTCATCCGCCCCTGCGGGGCACCTTCTCCCGACGGGAGAAGGAACCGCAGCTAGCCCCTCTCCCACCGGGAGAGGGGTTGGGGTGAGGGTGCGCCCGCCGCCGAACCGCCCATGCCGCGTGCCGCCATTCGAGCGGGCGCCCGCGCGCCTATACTCCGCCGCTGCCTTCCTGCGCCGAGAGTCGCCGTGTCCGTGTCCTCCCTGCCGCTGCGCGACGCGCGCGACGATTTCCTCGGCCATCCCAAGGGCGTCTACGTCTGTTTCTTCACCGAGATGTGGGAGCGCTTCTCCTTCTACGGCATGAAGGCGCTGCTGCTGCTGTACCTGACCAAGTACCACCTGTTCGGCGACGACGCCGGACTCGACCTGCTCGGCGCCTACGGAGGCCTGGTGTACTGCGTGCCGGTGCTTGGCGGCCTGCTCGCCGACCGCTGGCTGGGCATGCGCAAGGCGGTGGTGTTCGGCGGCCTGCTGCTGGTCCTCGGCCACATCGGCATGGCCTTCGAGGGTCACGCCGCCACCCGGATCAACGGTGAGGTAGTCCGCGACACCGCATCCCTGGGCGTGACCTACCTGTCGCTGGCGCTGATCATCATGGGCGTGGGCTTCCTCAAGCCCAACATTTCCACCATCGTCGGCAAGCTGTACCCCGCCGACGACCCGCGCCGCGACGCCGGCTTCTCGCTGTTCTACGCCGGCATCAACCTCGGCGCGCTGTTCGCCTCGCTGGTCTGCGGCTTCCTCGGCGAGGCCTACGGCTGGCGCTACGGCTTCGGCGCGGCCGGCATCGGCATGCTGCTCGGCCTGGGCATGTTCCTGTGGGGCCAGAAATACCTGCACGGCCACGCCGAACCGGCGCAGCCGGCGCTGCTGCGCGAGCGCGTGCTCGGCGTGCCGCGCGAATGGGCGATCTACCTGTGCGCCGTGCTGGGCGTGCTGCCGGTGGCCGCGCTGATGTGGGCCGCGGCCAACGGCGCCTTCAGCCTGGGCGGGGAAATCTCCCTGGCCCTGCTGCTGATGCTGCTGGTGCTCGGCGCGGTGCTGCTGTGGTTCGCCTGGTTCACCGGCACCCAGTGCACCCCGGTGCAGCGCCAGCAGATGATCGCGCTGATGGTGCTGATCGCGATGGCGCTGGTGTACTTCACCCTGTACGAGCAGACCTACGGCTCGTGGGTCACCTTCACCGACCGGCTGATGACCAAGGACATCGTACCGTCGCTGGTGATCCGCGGCGGTACGCCTCTGCCCTGGTCGATCGCCTCGCTGCTGCTGGCGCCGCTGGGCTTCGTGCTGGCTGCCTCGTTGTCCGACCGCCGCCCTGGTTCGTCGGCGCCACGGCGACTGTTCGTCGCGGTCAGCGCATTGATGCTGTTGTTCCTGATCCGCGACTGCCTGGTGCTGCCGCAGACCGCAGGCTCGCTGACCTACCTGGGAGCGCTGTTCCTGGTGTTGCTGGCGCCGCTGTTCGCCGCGCTGTGGGCGTGGCTGGCGCGGCGCGGGCGCGAGCCGTCCAAGCCGGCCAAGTCGGCCATGGGGCTGTTGCTGGCCGGCCTGTCCTTCGTGCCGCTGGCGCTGGCCGCGCAACAGGTCGGCGCGACCGGCCAGATGGCGAGCGTGTGGTGGCTGGTACTGGCCTACTTCGTGCTGGAGGCGGGCGAAATGTGCCTGTCGCCGGTCGGCCTGTCGGCGGTGACCCAACTCGCGGTGCCGCGCGTGGTCAGCCTGATGATGGGCACCTGGTTCCTGGCCACGGCGTTCTCCGAGGCGCTGGCGGCGCTGTTCGGCAAGCTGGCCGCGATCGAGGTGCCGGATGGCCAGACCCTCAACATCGCCGACGCCGCGGCCAAGTACGCGCACCTGTTCTGGCTGCTGCTGTGGATCGGCGTGGGCTGTGCGGTGCTGGCCTTCCTCGCCGCGCCACTGCTGCGGCGGATGATGCATGGGGTGCGTTGAGGGGTTGCGTCGCCTGAGCGGCGACGCAACCGTTTCACATCGACACAGCGCATTTCGCATGGTCAAGGACGACCTCGGCGATAAGTCCTGCTAGTCGTGCTGCGCCACAGATCCAACCAGAGCCAGTGCAACAGCGATGCGGCCGCCTGGAGCGCACATGCTCAGGCGCAAGCGCTCACGGTTTGGCCGACGCCGGCACCGCCTACGTGCTGCACAGCGAGCACTCAGCAGTTCCAGCGCGCGAGTGTAGAACGCCCAGCGATGCGCTTCGGCATGGAATCCATGCCCCCCGCCGGGGCGTACATCCTCCCCACCGGCACATAGCCCCCCAGCGTCGCCTCAATGCGCATTAGTGGTGCATGGGCAACGCAGATCGGCATTCGAACCTCTCAATACAATATGTTCATATGAAACTATTGAAATCTTAAAGATCTTGTCTTGCTACAGGCGCGGTGCTAGGTTCTGCTCGTCGCCGCATGACGACATCTAGAAAAGGAGCTTTGTGATGAAAATCCAAGATGGCAAGCTTGAGAAACAAGATTCTCCATCCAATCCTTTCGCTATCCAGCTCGACGAACCCATGCAAAATATCGCAGCGCCTGGCGTCTGCGAGATGAAGCCTTATCTTGGTGAGGATTCTCGCGGGTACTCCACGCAACCTGGCGGCTAAAACGACGGCGATTGCACCAAAGGCATCGCGATAAAGAGCGCCGCCATCAGGCGGCGCTCTTCTGTTCTAAAGCGCGATAACCATCCGACGCCGATCGCAGGCAGCCGCGTCGCCATGATCAAGGCCAACGTCGCTTTTTCCGACCTCGAACATTCCCCGGTGTGGCAGGACAATATCCTGTGTCTCGGGAACAGCCAGATCGCGCCCTACCGTCACCCTGCGCTGGAAACCGTCGTGGTTCGCACGCAGGGACAGTGGTTCGCGACGGTACGCGAGCGCTGCACGGATGTCGAATGGAAAAAAGACGATACGGGCGTGCTGGTCGATGCCGATCGATTCAACCGGCTATACAAAGAGGCTCTGCTATGGCCGCTTGATTATCTCATGATCGAAGTGGCCCAGGCCGGATCCCGACTGAAATTGCGCGCGGGCCTTCTCGCATCGGTGCCGGTCTATTGCCGGGTCACCGATGACGCAGTAGAACTCTCCTACGATCTGGCCGACTTTTTTTCCCGACCCACCACCATCGACCTGGAGATGGCCAGTCGGCGTCTCGCACTTAACGCGGACTACTCCGCCAGACAGTTGTGTTCGGGTGTCGTAATGCTGACAGAACGCGCCACGCTTTACGCCGAGCCGGGCAAGACGCGTTACGTCTATCCTTCGCCTGCTGAAATCGGATCGCCTTCCCAAGAAGAACTGATCGACTACGGCGTAGAGCGATTCGAGCAGTTGTTGCATCGTGCCATTTCGATTCGTCCCGCGTCGAAGCGGGTGGCCACGGAGTTGAGTGGGGGCATGGATTCGGCGACCGTTGCATGCGCTCTGACGCGATCGCATGACAACATCCTGAGCTTTGGAATCCTGCTCGACGAGGGAGACAGTCAAAACCAGGCACAACGCCGTCGCATGCTTGTTGAAAAGCTCGGCCTTCGCGACACGAGCATCCCTATCGTTTCATTCCCACCAACGCTCGATCTGCAACCGAGTGCGGCTCGACCGGACTATCCCCTTGTCGAGTTCTATCTCGAAGCGTTCGAACATTTGTGGGACTGCGCTCAAGCACAGGAAAGCGAATGGCTTTTCACCGGTATTGGCGGAGACCAGCTGTTCCCAATGTACCGGAACGAGGAACATCCCAGCGCAGGTCCCGGTAGCGGGGTGGCTTCAGAAGCCAAACGTCGCGCGAACCTGTTGTTGACGCCCCGAGCGCTCACTGCATCGCGTTCGATCAGTGGATTTGATGCTCCCACCGGTCTGTTGTCTGCATCCGTATTGGCGTCGAACGCGTGCCAGGCTCCCCATCTGCTTCGGCGAGGCCTCTGGCCTGTCAATCCCTTAAGCGATCCACATCTGGTGGCTTTCTGTCGGGGCCTCCCCCTCGAGTGCCGTAAAGATCGAGAAACGATGTGGCGCTATTTACGGGCCAACGTAGGCGACATATTTTCGCGAGACTATTGCAAGGAAACGTTCGCGCATGTGCTCCCGGAGTTGATCGCACATCACGCCAAGACGATCGCCGTGCAACTGAGCGAATGCGCCCTTGCCGACTTGGGCTTGGTCGACAGAGACGCCGTCCTCCAACTGCTGGACGAGTTGGTGGCGACGCGCGCCCGCCCGCTGACGGCACCGTTGATCTCGTTCCTTTGGCTGGAACGTTTCGTTCGGCAGTTTGCCTGACAGTCGCACTCAGCAGGTCTCGAAGCGGCCGTCCCGGCAGACCCGGATGTGGCTGCACGACGGTGTCGAAGCGGTGGTCGGCACTTGATGCTGCGCCAGTTTTCACCTCGCAGATAAGCCCGCGGCACACGCTGAGCAGGGGCAGGCTCAGCCCCGCGCCATCCACGACGATGACGGCGGCAAGACCTCCAAGTGCCACTTGCTCACACTGAGCTAGGGCATTCACCCCGCATCAGTGCGATCCGGAAGCACCAGACCGCACTGATGCCGCACAGCTGCGGCGCACGGAACCTCGGCGCGCCTGGTCAGGCGACAGCCCCTTACGGCTTCGCTGCCACCGGCGCCGCCTGCGCACCGCCCAGCGACTTGCTCAGGAACGCCAGCAGCCGGGTGTAGAACTCGCGACGATGCGCCTCGGTGTAGAAGCCATGGCCCTCGGTCGGGACGTACAGCGTCTCCACCGGCACGCCGGCCTTCTTCAACGCCGCTTCCATCTTCTTGGAATGCTGGATGGGCGCACGCTCGTCCTCGCCACCCGCCGCCAGGAACACGGGCACCTTGATCTTGTCCGCCAGATTGACCGGCGAAATCGCGGCCAATCCATCGCCCGTCCCCATCCATTCGCGCAAGAAATTCTGGCTGGCATCGCGCAGCTGGGCATCGCCCCTGACATACATCATCGGCAGGTCGTAGACACCGACATAGCCGGCCGCGCAGCGATACAGCGTCGGTTCCTTGGCCACGCCCATCAACGACGCATAGGCGCCATAGCTGGCGCCGTACATGCAGATGCGCTGCGGGTCGGCGATACCTTGGTCGATCGCCCAGCGGGTGGCATCGGTGACGTCGTCCTGCATCTTGCCGCCCCATTGGCCGGCACCGGCCTGCTGGAACGCGCGCCCGTAGTTGCCGGAACCGCGATAATTGACCTGCAGCACCGCGTAACCGGCGCTGGCCAGGATCTGCGCATCGTCATCGAACATGCCCTTGTCGGATTCGCCGAACGGGCCGCCATGCGGCATCACCACCATCGGCACCTTGCCGGACTTGGCCGCCGCCGGCAGCGTCACGAACCCATGCAGTGGCAGGCCATCTCGCGCCTGCAACACGATCGGCCGCACCTCGGCCAGCTTCGGCGGCTGCAGTGCAGCACGGCGCGCGAACACGAAATCGGCCTTCTTGGCGACGGTGTCGAACAGGTAGAACTCGCCCGGATTGCGCCCGGACTGCACGTTGACCAGGTTGAGCCGGCCGTCGCGCGTGCTCGAGGTGACGTAGACCGCCTGTCCCGGGAATGCCGCTTCCAGCGAGCGCTGGGTCTTGGCTTCGGGCGAGGCGCTATCGAAGAACAGGCTACGCGGCGTGTCGCCCAACACCTGGACACCAACCGGGACGCGGGTGCCATGGCGATAGATGATCGCGTAGGGATCGGCCAGGGCATCGCGCGCCACCACCTTGCGCTCCCCGTTGTCCACATTCCAGGACTCGACCACGTCGCTGCCCTTGGCCTGTTGGACCAGGAGATAGGCGGTATGTCCATCCTCGGAGAACCCAATCGGCAATTCCACGTGTTGGCTGACGTTTTCGTCGTTGATCAGCTTCCAGTCGCTGCCCTGCGCATCGCGATAGAACAGCTTCTTGGCATTGTCGGCATCGGCTCCCGAGGCGAAGCGCACATTGCCTTGCTCATCGCTGTAGAAATCTGCACCACGCACCTTCGGCGAACCGGTCAGCAATCGCCGGCGGCCGCTATAGACGTCCATGACTTCGGTACGGCTGTAAGGATCCTGGCTGGTGCTGAACGGTTGCGCCTGGATGATGTAATTGCGATCGTCGCCGGGTAGCGGCCCCACCCACTGGGCGATGACCTTCTCCACCTTCTTGGTCTGGATCAGCGTGCCCGGCCCGTTGCCGGTGACGCGCTGGCCCACCAACAGCTCCGCCGCGCCGCCGTCGGCGTTGATCGCGAACAGCTCTCCGGTGCCCCAGGGCCGGTCCCGCTGCCCGATCTTCTGGACCATGTTGAACAGCACGCGCGTGTCGTTGACCCACACGAAATCGGAGACGTGGGTGTTCTTCTCCATCGAGAAGCTGCCGACGATCTTGTTGTCGGAACGGCGCATGATCGCCAGCGCGGTCCGATCCTCCAGCGGCACCGTCGCCGCGTAGTACTCGCCGGTCGGCGACAACTTCAGCGTTTCGACCTGCTCCTTGACCAGATACGGCGCCAGATCCACCTGCGCCCATGCATTCCCCGCTCCCAGCAGACACAACAACGCGACTGCGTACAGTCCCCTCTTCATTCCTTGTTCCCCTGTTCCTGTTGGCGTCACGTACGTGTGAAGTCTAATCCAGGCGCTTGTCCGATGGCGTGCCGGAAGCTGGGCGCCGACCTCCGACGACGTCGGGGCGGGAAACCAAAAAAGCGTGCTGCCCGGAGGCCGCACGCCCGTCGTCTGCCGTGGAAACGGCAGCGCGCACCGATCAGGCGCATCGCCGCCGCCCTGGCGTCACCTACTCTCTCGGCGCGCCGGTCGACCCGCGCACCATCAAGCTGAAGTCCAGCGTCTGCTGCAACGGCACGTCCACCCGTTCGATGATGGCTAGCAGCAGGTTGACCGCGCGGACACCGATCTCCCGCATCGGCTGCCTGATGGTCGTCAACGGGGGGGTGAGGTAACTGGACGAGGCCAGGTCGTCGAAGCCGACGATGGACAGGTCGTCCGGCACGCGGATACCCAGGTCCCGGCAGGCCGCCAGGGCACCCAGTGCCATCTGATCGCTGAAGCAGAAGATCGCGGTCGGCGCGGGTGTACGGCCCAATAGCGCCATCGCCGCCGCATGGCCGGATTCCACGGAGAAGTCGCCCGGCACGACGGTCAGGTTGCGCAGGCGGCCGCGCGCCTTGGCGCAGGCGCGAACCCCTTCCAGTCGTTGCTGATGCAGGGGATTGTCGGGCGGGCCGCCCACCACGGCAATCCGCGCGTGCCCCAGTCCATACAGGTGTTCCATCACGGCGCGCGCGGCGGCCGCGTTGTCGATGTGGACGCTGGGAATCCCCAGCGCCGGGTCGAACTCGCAGCCGTTGACCACCGGCGCGGCGCCGCCCTGCTGTTTGACGATCTCACGCGCCGTCGGCGGCAGGCGGTGCCCCAGCACGATCAGGCCGTCTGCCTCGTTGCGCGGGAGCATCTGCGCGTAGCGCTCCTCGCGGTCGGGCTGGTGCTGGGTATCGCCCAGCAGCACGGCGTAGCCGACCGCCTGCGCGGCGTCCTCCGCGCCCTGCAGGATCTGGGCGAAGAAGGGATTGGCGATGTCCGGGACGGTGACCAGGAGCTTGCCGCTGCGCTGGGTCTTGAGCGTCCTGGCCACCGTGTTGGGTACATAGCCCAGCGCGGCGGCGGCCTGCTCGATGCGCGCGCGCGTGGCGGGCAGGACTTTTTCCGGCCGGGAAAGCGCCCGCGACACCGTGCCCGCGGTGACGCCGACGTGCTTTGCGATGTCGTAGATGGTTGTCGCCATGAACTGAGCTCTGGTGTCTGCTGTGCAGTGCACAACGGGTCTTGCGGGAGGCCCATGCTAGGATGATTCAATCGATTGCATGAGGGCGAATCACGTTGAAGACGCTCAAGGGTCCAGCGCTGTTCCTGGCACAGTTCATCGCCGACACACCTCCCTTCAATCGCTTGGACACGCTGGCCGAATGGGCCGCGGGCCTGGGCTATTCTGGCCTACAAGTACCGACCAGCGCGCCCCACCTGTTCGATCTGGCCCAGGCCGCGCACAGCCAGGCGTACTGCGACGACCTCGCCGGCATGCTGGCCGGGCATGGCCTGCAGATCACCGAGCTGTCCACCCACCTGCAGGGACAGCTGGTCGCCGTCCACCCCGCCTACGACAGCCTGTTCGACGGCTTCGCACCGCCGGACAAGCGCGGCAACTCCGCCGCCCGCCAGGCCTGGGCGGTGGAGCAACTGCAGTTGGCCGCCAAGGCCAGCCAGCGCCTCGGGCTGACGGCGCATGCCACGTTTTCCGGCGCGCTGGCCTGGCCTTACTTCTATCCCTGGCCGCAACGCCCGCCCGGACTGGTGGAGGAGGCCTTCGCCGAACTCGGCCGCCGCTGGCGTCCGATCCTGGATGCCTTCGACGCCTGCGGCGTGGACCTGTGCTTCGAGATCCACCCGGGCGAGGACCTGCACGACGGCGCGACCTTCGAGCGCTTCCTCGACGTGGTCGACCAGCACCCACGCGCCAAGATCCTGTACGACCCCAGCCACCTGCTGCTGCAGCAGATGGACTACCTGGGTTTCATCGACCGCTACCACGCGCGCATCGGCATCTTCCACGTCAAGGACGCGGAGTATCGCGCCAGCGCGCGCAGCGGCGTCTATGGCGGTTACCAGAACTGGATCGATCGTCCGGGGCGGTTCCGTTCGCTAGGCGATGGCCAGATCGATTTCAAGGCGATCTTCTCCAAGTTCGCGCAATACGATTTCCCGGGCTGGGCGGTGCTGGAGTGGGAGTGCTGCCTGAAGCATCCGGAAGATGGGGCACGCGAGGGAGCCGCGTTCATTCGCGACCACATCATCCGCGTGACCGAACGCGCCTTCGACGACTTCGCCGGCAGCGGCGCCGATCCGGCATCGCTGCGCCGCATGCTGGGAACCTGAGTCATTACCGCCCTGGGAGGGGACGCCATGACGCACACCATGTCGCGCTTGGGCGCGATGATGTTTCTGCAGTTCTTCATCTGGGGCGCCTGGTTCGTGACCCTGGGCACGTACCTGGTGCAGGGGCCGCTGCACGCCAGCGCGAGCCAGGTGGCGACGGCGTTCCTCAGCCAGTCCATCGGCGCCATCGTCGCGCCGTTCCTGGTCGGCCTGATCGCGGATCGCTATTTCGCGGCGCAGCGCATCCTGGGAGTGCTGCATCTCGCCGGTGCGGTACTCATGTGGCTGGCATCCACGGCGACCAACTTCGGCGTGTTCTTCGCCTGCGTCATGGGCTACATGCTGCTGTTCATGCCGACGCTGGCACTGGCCAACAGCGTGGCCATGCGGCACATGCAAGCGCCGGAAAAGCAGTTCCCGCCGGTGCGCGTCGCCGGCAGCGTCGGCTGGATCGTGGCCGGCGTGCTGATCGGCTGGCTGGGGTGGGAACAGGCGCATCGGCTCGAGCTGACGTTCCGGATGGCGGCGCTGGCCTCGCTGGCCCTGGGCCTGTACGCCTTCACCCTGCCGCACACGCCGCCGCTGGCGCAGCAGCGCGACGCCGGGCTGGGGCAGATCCTGGGGCTGGACGCGCTGCGGCTATTGAAGTCGCGCTCCTATCTGGTGTTCTTCCTGGCGTCCATCGCCATCTGCATCCCGCTGGCGTTCTACTACAACTTCACCAACCCCTACCTCAACGATCTGGGCGTGCGCGGCGCGGCCGGCCTGCAGTCGCTGGGCCAGGTGTCCGAAGTCCTGCTGATGCTGGCCATGCCGTTCCTGTTCGTGCGGCTGGGGGTCAAGACCATGCTGGCGGTGGGCATGGCGGCGTGGGTGGTGCGCTACGCGATGTTCGCTTTCGGCGATGCGGGCGGCGGCTTCTCCCTGCTGGTGATCGGCATCGTGCTGCACGGCATCTGCTACGACTTCTTTTTCGTCACCGGCCAGATCTACACCGATGCGCATGCCGGCCCCGCCGCGCGCAGCAGCGCGCAGGGCTTCATCACCCTGGCCACGTACGGCGTGGGCATGCTGATCGGCACGTTCCTGTCCGGCGCGGTAGTGGAGCACTACACCACCGCGACGGGGCCTGACTGGCAGCGCATCTGGCTGTTCCCGGCCGGCGTCGCGCTGCTCGTGCTGGTCGCCTTCCTGCTGCTGTTCCGCGACCGGCCCGCCGTCGCGACCGCCCCCTCCGCACCTTGAGGATCCCCCCGATGCCCAAGCTTGGAATCGCCATCGTCGGCACCGGCATGATCGGCGCCGTGCACCGTCGCGCGGCGCTGCTGGCCGGCGCCTCGGTCCGTGGCGTCGCCGCCTCGTCCCCGCAGCGCGCACGCGAGGTGGCGCAGGCGTGGGATGTCCCGCATGCGTATCGCGATATCGAGGAGGTGGTCGCCGATCCGCAGGTGCAGGTCGTGCACGTCTGCACACCCAACCATCTGCACCGCGCCATGGCGCAGGCGGCACTGGACGCCGGCAAGCACGTGATCTGCGAGAAGCCGCTGGCGACGACGCTGGAGGACGCCCGGGCGTTGGCGGCCCTGGCCCGCGCGACCGGGCTGGTCGCCACGGTGCCCTTCGTCTACCGCTACCACCCGGTGGTCCGCGAGGCGCGCGCCCGCATCGCCCAGGGTGAGCTGGGGCCGCTGCGCCTGATCCACGGCAGCTATCTGCAGGACTGGCTGCTGGACCCCGCCAGCAACAACTGGCGCGTGGACCCGTCGCTGGGCGGCACGTCGCGCGTGTTCGCCGACATCGGCTCGCACTGGTGCGACCTGGTGGAATGGGTGAGCGGCGAGCGCTTCGCCGAGGTCAGCGCCGCGTTCGCGACGGTGATCGCCGAGCGCGGCACCAACACCGGGCAGAGCTTCACCACGCCGGCGGCGGGCGGCGCGATGCAGACGGTCTCCAGCGAAGACGTGGCCATGGCGATGCTCAGAACCGGCGCGGGCACGCTGGCTTCGTTGACGGTCAGCCAGGTCTCGGCGGGGCGCCGCAATCGCCTCTGGTTCGAGATCGATGGCGCCCAAGCCAGCGTGGCGTTCGACCAGGAGGACGCCGAACGCCTGTGGATCGGCCGGCCAGACCAGCGCGAGGAAATCTTCGTGCGCGGACCGGGTGCCGGCAGCACCGAACAACGCCGGCTGGCGACGCTGCCGGCCGGGCACGCGCAGGGCTACGGCGATTGTTTCGAGGCGTTCGTCGCCGACACCTACCGCGCCATCGCAGGCGAGCGGCCGGAAGGCCTGCCCACCTTCGACGACGGGCTGCGTTCGGCGCTGATCGTCGATCGCGTCATCACATCGGCCAGGACACGCGGCTGGACACCCATCGATTGACTCCCGGGAGGACTTCCTGATGAACACAGCGACACGCAGAACCGCAACCCTCGCACTGCTGCTCCTCGCGGCCCTGCCCGCCTTCGCACACGACACCACCGGCGCGCAGGCCCCCATCGCCGTGCAGATGTACACGCTGCGCAACGCCGGCACGCTCGACCAACAGTTGAAGATCGTCCATGACGCCGGCGTGGGTGCGGTGGAAACGGTCGGGACGCAGAACGTCAGCGCGGTGGAACTCAAGCAGTTGCTGGACAAGTACGCGATCAAGGCGATCTCCTCGCACGTGCAGCTGGCCGACCTGCGCAAGGACCTGGACGGCGCGGTGGCCTTCAATCGGTCGATCGGCAACACGACGCTGGTAGTGCCTTACCTGGACCAGAAGGAGCGGCCCACCGATGCCGCAGGCTGGACCGCACTGGGCAAGGAGCTGGGCCAGCTCGCGACGCGGGCACGCGCCAAGGGCATGCGCCTGGCGTACCACAACCACGACTTCGAGCTGGTCGACTTCGATGGCAAGACCGGCCTGGAACTGCTGTTCGCCGCGGCCGGTCCCGATCTCAAGACCGAACTGGACTTGGCCTGGGTCGCACGCGCGGGCTACGACCCGGCGGCGATGCTGGGCAAGTTCAAGGGCCGCATGTTCGCGGTCCACGCCAAGGACAATGCACCGAAGGGCCAGGCCGAAGACGAAGGCGGCTTCGCCGCGGTCGGCCGGGGCGTGCTGAACTGGAACGCGATCCTGCCTGCCGCGGCCGCGAGCGGCGTGCAGTGGTACATCATCGAGCACGACCAGCCGCGCGATCCGGCCAGCGTCGTCCGGACCGGGGCGGAGTACCTGCGTGAACACCTGCCCGCCAGCACACAGCGCTAGCACGCAAAGGAGTTCCGCTTGAAAACGATCACGACGATGGCCGTGGTGCTGCTGGGGGCGACGCTTGCGCCAAAGGCCTGGGCCAAGGACGACCCGGCGGCCGGCGCGCAGCTCTACGCGAACCACTGCATTGCCTGCCACGGCCCGACGCGCGCGGGCGTCCCGCCCACCTTCCCCGCACTGACCGACGTGGGCAAGCGCCTGCAGCCGGCGCAGATCAAGGAGAAGATCCGCAAGGGTGGCGGGCTGATGCCGCCGTTCTCGCAGCTGTCGCAACAGGACGTCGACGACCTCGCCAGCTTCCTGGCGCAGTAGGGCCCGCCCTCCATTCCCGGTATGCCGCGTTGGGCGCGGCATACCGGGATCGCCGACACGCCCCAGGCGATCGGCGCCGACTGCGCGCCGACCCTACAGCTCGCGCACCCAGATGTTGCGGTAGCTGACCTTGGAATCGTGCTCCTGCAGGAAGATCGGCGCGCATGCATGCGGCGCGTACGACGGCGCGCCGATGTATTCGGTCTTGCCCGACAGCACGGTGTCGTTCTGCACCAGGACACCGTTGTGCAGGACAGTGATGCGGGCGGGTGACGTGAGTCCGCCGCCCTCCGAGAAACGCGGCGCCGTCCAGATGATGTCGTACACCTGCCACTGGCCCGGCGCACGCGAGGCATTCACCAGCGGAATGGCCTGCTTGTAGATCGCACCGGCCTGGCCGTTGGCATAGGTCGGGTTGTTGTAGCTGTCGAGCACCTGCAACTCATACAGCTCCTGCAGGAAGATGCCGCTGTTCCCCCGCTGCTGGCCGTCGAAGCCACGGGTCGCGGTGGGCGTGCGCCACTCGACGTGCAACTGGATGTCGCAGAAGCGCTGCTTGGTGCGAATGCCCCTGCTGCCCGGCACCACGGTCAGCGCGCCGTCGGCGACGCTCCAGGGCACGCGTCCGCCCTGCTCCGACTCCCAGGCCGACAGATCCTTGCCATCGAACAGCACGATCGCGTCGGAGGGCGCGCCGCCCGGGGGCGTGGCTACGGTCGCGGGCACGGGCTTCCACACTTCGGTCTTGGCAGGATCGCGTGCGGGGTCGCCGTCGGCCTGCGCGACCGCAGGCGCCACGGCCAGCAGGCAGGCCGCCATCAGCAGGGATCTGGTCATCGTGTTTCCAGGAGAAGGAGGAAGGGCGAAGCGTGGCGCTCCATCAGCCGGTGGCCCAGGCGGGCGTGCCGGGAACGTAGGTGATGTCTTCATAGCGGCCCGGCACGGCGACGTAGCGCAGCACTTCGGTCGCGCCGACCTCGGAGGTGAAGAAGCCGAAGATGGTCAGTTGCTTGATCATGGTGAAGGGATGCGGCATCGCGTCCGCCGCGTCGGCGGTGCCGGTGTCGGTCACGTCGATGGCCTGCGCCCTGGCCTCCGCATCCAGGGCGCGCAGCAGTTCGGCACGCGCCTGCGGGGCGAGCGACACGAATCGACCGCCGGCACGTTTGTCGATCTCGACCAGGCCGGCGCGGAACGCCGCCTGCTGCCGCGGGGTGTAGCAGTCGGTGACGAATTTCGCCATGAACGCGCCGGCACCGGCGTCCTTCGCCCCCGGCGTCTTGGTCCGCGGCAGGATGGTCTCGGCGATCTCGTCCAGCGTGCCGATCTCGACGGCGGAGAACAGCACCTTCGTTCCCGTGGCCGACGCCTGTGCCGGGGCGAGCGCGGGCAGGCCGACCATCGCCGCGCCCGTGGCGGCGAAGATCATCTTCAGCAGTTCGCGACGTTCCATTACAGGTTCCCCGCTTTCAGTTCGCGCACGGCATGATCGGCGGCACGTGCGGTCAGCGCCATGTAGGTCAGCGAAGGATTCACGCAGCCGCTGGAGGTCATGCAGGCGCCGTCGGTCACGTAGACGTTCGGCGCGTCCCACACCTGGTTGTACTGGTTCAGCACGGAGTTCTTGCGGTCCCGGCCCATGCGCGCGGTGCCCATCTCGTGGATGCCCTTGCCCGGCGCGTAGTCGCCATCGTGCATCTTCACGTCCTTGACCCCGGCCGCCTCCAGCATCTCGGCGGCATCGGCGGCCATGTCCTTGCGCATGGCCTTTTCGTTCTCGCGCATGGCCACGTCCATCGCCAACACCGGCAGCCCCCATTTGTCCTTGCGCTGCGGGTCCAGGCGAATCGTGTTGTCGTGGTGCGGCAGCATTTCGCCGAATCCGGTCATGCCGATGCGCCAGTCGCCCGGCACGGTCAGCGCCTCCTTCAGGTCGGCACCGATGTTCAGCTCGGCGATCTCGCGCGACCAGCCGGTGCGGCTCGCACCACCCTGGTAGCCGAAGCCGCGCAGGTAGCCGCGCTTGTCCATGGCGACATTGCGGAACCGGGGGATGTAGAAGCCGCAGGGACGGCGGCCGAAGTAGTACTTGTCCTCGTAGCCCTCGACCCGGCCGGAGGCACCGGCGCCGAAATGATGGTCCATCACGTTGTGCCCGAGCTCGCCGGACGACGACCCCAGCCCGCCGTCCCAGACATCGGTGGCCGAGTTCATCAGCAGCCAGGTCGAATTGAACGAGGACGCGTTGAGGAAGATGACATTGGCCGTGTACTGGTAGGTCTGTCCGCTCTCGGCGTCGATGATCTCCACGCCGCGCGCACGCTTGCGGTCCTTGTCGTAGAGCACCTCCTTGACGATCGAGAAAGGCCGCAAGGTCAGGTTGCCCGTCTTCATCGCCGCCGGCAGCGTGGCCGCCTGGGTCGAGAAGTAGGCGCCGAAGGGACAGCCCAGGATGCACTTGTTGCGATACTGGCAGTTGACGCGGCCCTGCTCGACCTTGGGCTGGGTGATGTTCGCGGTGCGCGAGTGGATCAGGTGCCGGGTGCCGCCGAAGGCCTTCTTGATCCGCGCGGCGACGTCCTTCTCGACGATGTTCAACGGGATCGGCGGCAGGAACTCGCCGTCCGGCAACACGTCCAGTCCCTCGCGCGTGCCGGCGATGCCGGCGAACTTCTCCACGTGGTCGTACCAGGGCGCGAGGTCGGCGTAACGGATCGGCCAATCGGTGGCGATGCCGTCCTTCAGGTTCGCCTCGAAATCCAGGTCCGACAGGCGATAGCTCTGCCGTCCCCACATCAACGAGCGGCCGCCCACGTGATAGCCGCGGAACCAGTCGAATCGCTTGATCTCGGTGTAGGGCGATTCCTTTTCGTTGGCCCACATCCCCTGCAGGTTCTCGACCAGGGCGTAGTCGCGCATCAGCACCGGGTAATCGGCCTTCATCGCCTGGGTCGGGCGGTTGCGGTGCGGGAAATCCCACGCCTCCTTCATCGCGTTGACGTAGTCCTTGACGTGCTCGATGTTGCGTCCGCGTTCCAGCATCAGCACCTTGAGTCCCTTCTCGGTCAGCTCCTTCGCCGCCCAACCGCCACTGATGCCCGAGCCAACGACGATGGCGTCGTAATGATTGTCTGCCATGGGTTCTACTTCACCTCGGTGGATAGCGTTTCAGACGTCGCAGAGGCGGATCGCCTCGCGCAGCGAGCCGACGGGATCCGGCGCGGTTGGAACGAATTCCTGCGCCAGATAGCCATCGAAACCGGTATCGCGGATCGCGCGACAGATGGCGGGATAGTGGAGCTCCTGATCGTCCCCGATCTCGTGCCGGCCCGGGACGCCGGCGGTGTGGTAGTGCTTGAAGCACGCGTGATGCTTGCCGATGGTGGCGATGATGTCGCCCTCCATGATCTGCATGTGGTAGATGTCGTACAGCAGGCCGAAATGGTCCGAGCCGATCCGCCGGCACAACTCCACGCCCCAGGCGGAGTGGTCGCACAGGTAGTCGGGGTGATCGACCTTGGAGTTCAGCAACTCCATCACCAGCACGACACCGCGCTTCTCGGCATGGCCGAGGATGCGCTTGAGCCCGACTTCGGCGTGGGCCATGCCCTCCTGGGGATCCATGCCATTCCGATTGCCGGAAAAACAGATGAGGTTGCGATAGCCGGCATCGGCCACCAAGTCGATGTGCCGCGTGTAGCGCTCGACCAGCGCATCGTGGAACTGGCTACCGGCGAAGCCCTTGTCCAGGCCGAGTTCCGCGCCGTTGCACATCGCGCTGTACACCCCATGCGCCTTCAGCGTGGGCCAATCCGCCGGCCCTACCAGATCGATGGCGGCAAACCCGAGGCCCTTCACCACCTGGCAAAGCTGGGCGGTCGACAGCTGCGGAAACGTCCAGCGGGCGACGGACTGCTTCAGGTTGCCCTTGAGCGGCGTGGCCGCCGCAAGCGCTGGCAACATGCCCATCGCACCAAGGCCAAGGCTCCCAGCGACCGCCATGCGCAGCGCGTCGCGCCTCGTGAAGCCCGAGGCCGGCGCCGGTCCGATCGAATGGATAGACATCCACTTTCCGGCCTCCCAACCGGTCTCAAACGCTGACGATTCGCCGCGATTCAATCGATTGAACCATAGAGGAGTGAATCGCGCTTTTGCAAGACGCAGTGCAAGAAAACCCATGCTGCAGGGCACAACGCCTGTCGCATCGATCGCCGCATGACGGTGACGGAATGTCGGGCTGTGCCCGGAGGGAGACGCGCGGGTGGACAGCAAAAAACAGGCCGGCATCGCCGTGGCCATGGCGACGCAGGCGACGCATGGCGAGAAGCCGGTGAAACCGCGACGTCTCCTTGGACTAGGACATCAACCTGCCTGCAGGTAGCCGGGATGGCGGTTTCGGCTGGGCGTTCAGGGCGTCTCCGCCATGCTGACACGCGCATTCACGGGGCGCGGATCGTGCTGTCGCGGCAAGCGGCGCCGATGCGCCTTTTGTAGGAGCGGCTTCAGCCGCGACGGCTTTCCTGTGAAAGCCTGTCGCGGCTGAAGCCGCTCCTACGATGCTTGATCGGATCGGATCCGATCCGGTCGAGCCGGCCATCCGTAAGCGACACGACCGCATGGACTCGGCACGAACAGCCACGCCAAGGTGTTGGTGTGGCGGCTGCGCGCAAAGTCACGCTTGGCAATCAATCCAGTTCAGCGAAGGCGAGAACCGCGAGGCACCCGCCGCTGGCACGCACGCTTCGGCCCAATTCCCCAAGTTTCGAGAAGGACGATGCCGATGATCACCCGCTCGACCGACACCATCTGGTTTTCGCGTCGTCTGCGTTGAAGGACCGGACAAACTCGCGCTGAAAGGGAAACGCCTCGCAAAAACAGAAAACCCCGGCAAGCACAATGGCTTACCGGGGTTCATTTGCATCGCAGGAACGACGAAAAATCAGAACGGGATGTCGTCGTCCGCGAAGTCGTCCATCGGTGCGGACTGCTGCGGCGCCGGCTGCTGGCGACGCGGCGCGTAATCCTGCCCGCCGCCACCGCCGCCACCGCCCATGCCGGAGCGCTCCTGGCGCGGCGGCGCCGAGCGCTGCGGACGGTCACCGCCGCCCATGCCGCCGCCACCGCCCTCGCCGCGGCCGCCGAGCATCTGCATCTCGTCGGCGACGATGTCGGTGGAGTACTTCTCCACGCCGTCCTGGCCGGTGTACTTGTCGTAGCGGATCGAGCCTTCGACGTAGACCGAGCTGCCCTTGCGCAGGTACTCGCCGGCGATCTCACCGAGCTTTCCGAAAAACACCACGCGATGCCACTCGGTGCGTTCCTGCTGGTTGCCGTCGCGGTCCTTGCGCACGCTGGTGGTGGCCAGGCTGATCCGGGTGATGGCCATGCCGGCCTGGGTGTACTTGGTGTCGGGATCGTTGCCGAGGTTGCCGACGAGGATGACTTTGTTGATGCCGCGGGCCATGAGCTGCTTCCGTCTGGGGTCTCCGCGGCCAGGGGGCACGCAGAGCGGTAAAGAAGATTTCGGGGAGCAATCCTAACATCGCCGGGCTGGGCCGGCCTGCGCCAGGCGCCCGCGGGCACCCCGGAAAACGCCGCATTGGGCTGTCGGAATCCTGCCGGCACGCCTCTCGCCGGGCGCTGCAAACCCAAGCACGGCAAGCTCTCCGCCCCCTGCCCAGGCCCACAGCGGGACGGATGTGGCCGCGCAGCCTATACTTTGCGCACGTTTCCAGTCCTGTCCGCATGAGCATCGCCGAATCCCCCAGCTCCGCCCTGGGCCTGCCCCAGATCCAGATGCTCGCCGCGCCGGACATGGCCGAGGTGGACGCCCTGATCCGCCGCCGCCTGGCCTCGGACGTCGTGCTGATCAACCAGATCGCCGACCACATCGTCTCCGCCGGCGGCAAGCGCCTGCGACCGATGCTGGTGGTGCTGGCCGGCCGCGCCTGCGGCGCCGGCGGGCCGATGCAGCACCAGTTGGCGGCGATCATCGAATTCATCCACACCTCGACCCTGCTGCACGACGACGTGGTCGACGAGTCGGACCTGCGCCGCGGCCGCAGCACCGCCAACGCGCTGTGGGGCAACGCGCCCAGCGTGTTGGTCGGCGACTTCCTGTATTCACGCAGCTTCCAGCTGATGGTGGAGCTGGACAGCATGGCGGTGATGCGCCTGCTCGCCGACACCACCAACCGCATCGCCGAGGGCGAAGTGCTGCAGCTGCTGCACGTGCACAACCCGGACACCGACGAAGCCGCCTACCTGCGCGTGATCGAGCGCAAGACCGCGGTGCTGTTCGCCGCCGGCACCCGGCTTGGCGCGCTGGCCTCCGGTGCCAGCGAGGCGGTGCAGGAGCGCCTGTACGACTACGGCATGCAGCTGGGCTATGCGTTCCAGATCGCCGACGACGTGCTCGACTACACCGCCGACGCCGCCGACCTGGGCAAGAACCTGGGCGACGACCTGGCCGAGGGCAAGGCCACGCTGCCGCTGATCCACGCGATGGCACATGCCGACGCCGCCACCCGCGCGCGCCTGCGTCAGATCGTCGAACAGGGCGACGCCAGCGCGATGCCCGAGGTGCTGGCCGCGATCGAAGCCAGCGGCGGCATCGACTACAGCCGCCGCCGCGCCGCCGACTACGCCGCCGCCGCCGAACGCGCCCTGGACGGCCTGCCGGAGAACGAGGCCGTGGCCGCCCTGCGCGGCCTGGCCCGCTACGCGGTGTCGCGGAAGCATTGATCCGGCGCGCTGCGCGCGCCGGATTGGGATTGGGGAGTCGGGATTAGGGATTCGCAACGGCGGCTTGGCTGACGCCTGAAGCGCCGCGGGCTCGCCACACCAACCGGTCAGTTAGGCGGCGCCGACGATCCGCTTTTACCAATCCCCAATCCCGCCAAGCGCGCAGCGCGAGGCACCTCCCGAATCCCGGAGGCACCGCCCTACTCCCGTCCGAAGCGCTCCTCGAAGAAGTCCTCGAGCATCCGGTAGGCGCGCTTGGCGGCACGCGGGTTGTACTGGCAGCCCGGCGGGCTGTTGGCGTCGGCTTCGGCGAAGCAATGCACGGCACCGCTGAAGTTGACGAACTGCCAGTCGGCGCCAGCGCCGTTCATCTCCTGCTCGAAAGCGACGATATCCTCGCGGCTCACGCTCTTGTCGTCGGCGCCATTGAGCACCAGCACCGGTGCCTTGGCACTGCCTGCGGCCGCCGGCGCCGCGGTGGCCAGGCCACCATGCAGACTGACCACGCCGGCCAGCGGCGCACCGGCGCGGACCAGTTCCAGCACCGTGGTGCCGCCGAAGCAGAAGCCCACCGCGCCGATCCGGGCCGAATCCAGCGGCGCCTTGCCGGCCTGCGCCTTCAGCGCCGCCACCGCCGCCAACGCCCGCGCGCGCAGCGTGGCCGAATCCTTCTTCAAGGCGCCGGCGAACTGCCCGGCCTCGGCATCGTTGGCCGGTCGCTTGCCCTTGCCGTAGACGTCGGCCACCAGCACCACGTAGTCGTCGCCGGCCAGGCGCTTGGCCTTCTCCACCGCGGAGTCGTTGACGCCGCGCCAGTTCGGCACCATCACCAGGCCGGGGCGCGTGTCGTGCTCGGCATCGTCGTAGACCAGCACGCCGCTGAAGGTGTCCTTGCCGACCCTCCACTCCACCGGCTTGGCCTGCATCGCCGCCCAGGCCTGCAGCGGCAGTGCCAAGGCCAGCCCGAGCAGACCGGTCCACCGCAGCATCGATCGTGTGTGCATCGTCCTTCTCCCGTGGGAACCAGGCGGCAGTCTAGAGCGTGCCATGCACGTCGAGGTGAGGGCGACGGCGGCCGGCGATGGCGATGGGACAAGGCGCACAGCGCCGCCGCATGGCGGCCCGGCGAATGCTTCCGGGCGTGCTCTTTCCGCAGCCCCCATGACGACAGCGACATCAGCGACCGCGTACGCCGACGCCGCGCCGAGGGCTCAGGCGATGCCCAGCCCCGGAATGGCGCTGATCGCATCCGGGTCGAACCCGGCCAGCGCGGCGAAATGGCGCCCGCGCGCCACGTAATCGCGGTAGGCGCCGAAGCTGGGCGCGCCGGGCGACAGCAGCACCACGCCGCCCTGCTCTCCCAACGCCGCACGGGCCAGCGCCACCGCCTCCGCCAGGTCGGCCGCGGCATGCAGGCCGAAGCCGGCATCGGCGGCCAGCGGCGCCAGCAGCGCGTGGATGCGCGGGCCGTTGGCACCCATGGTGACGATCTCCAGCGGTGCGCCACCCTCGCGAATGTGATCGGCGAAGTCCTGCCAGTCCAGGCCGCGGTCGTGGCCGCCGACCAGCAGCGCGATGCGCCGCCCGCGGAAGCACTCCAGCGCCGCGAGGCTGGCATGCGGGGTGGTGCTGATCGAGTCGTTCACATAGGTCACGCCGTCGCGCGTGCCCAGGGTCTGCAGCCGGTTCGGCAGCGGCCGGAAGCGATCGGCCGCCGGCGCCAGCGCCGCCGCGTCCAGGCCCAGCGCCTCGATCGCCGCCAGCACCGCGCACAGGTTGCCGCGGTTGTGCCGGCCCGGCAGCGGTGCCTGCGTGCTGTCGTAAACCGCGCTGTCGCCGCGGTAGACCATCTCGCCGCGCATGTGCCAGCCGTCCTCGCGGTTGAACCAGCGCACCTCGCTGTCGGGCAGCTGCAGGGCGGCCAGTTGCGGATCGGCGGCATTGAGCAGGGCGATGCGCGGCCGCGCATGGGTGACCAGTTCGAGCTTGTCGGCGATGTAGCGCGCCTGGCTGCCGTGCCAGTCCAGATGCTCGGGAAACAGGTTCAGCACCAGCGCCAGCTGCGGCCGCGCGCCGCTGCGGGCCACATCGCCGGTCTGGTAGCTCGACAGTTCGATCGCCCAGTACTGCGGCGCCGGCATCGGCGCCAGCACTTCCAGCAGCGGCACGCCGATGTTGCCGACCAGGCCGGTGCGATGGCCGCCGGCGCGCAGCAGGTGCGCCAGCAGCGCGGTGGTGGTGCTCTTGCCCTTGGTGCCGGTGACGCAGACGCTGCCGTGCACCACGCCGTCGGCGCCAGCGTGTTCGGCGAACCACAGCGCCGTACCGCCGACGAAACGCGTGCCGCGCGCCGCGGCGGCCTGCGCCTCGGGCCGGTACGGGCTGATCCCCGGCGACTTGATCACAACATCGAACGCGGCCAGGCGCTCGGCGCTGGCCTCGCTTTCCACGTGCAGGCTGGGATCGTGCAAGGCGGCGATCTCCGCCGCTTCATCGGCCGAACAGAACACCGTCAGCGGCAGCCCGCGTCCCGATTCGCCATTCCCGACTCCCGATTCCCACCCACGCACCGCGGCATAGGCCGCGCGGCCTTCCCGCCCCCACCCCCACAGCGCGACGCGCTGCGCCTCAAGCTGCGAAATTCGCACGCACGCGTTCCCACAGGTCGGCCGGGATGCGGTGTTGCGCGTCCAGTTCCAGCAGCGGCTCCACGCGCAGGTCGGCGGGGTCGAGCTGCGGCTGGATCTCGCGAATGAACCGCGCCACCAGCGCGTCCTCCTTCCATTCCGCACGCGCCGCCAGCGCCGCCATCGCCGCCCGCGATTCGCGGCCTTCGCCGACGCACTCGAACGGCTTGTGGTCCTGGAACTCCAGCAACGCGTCGAAACCGCCGGCCTGGCCGGCATCGTCGAGCAGGTTGCGGCCGAAGATCCGCACCAGCCGCGTCTTCGGCATGAACGGCGCCAACGCCAGGAACACGAAATGGCACTTCGGGCAGACCCCGCACCAGCGGTGCGCCGGACGCTCGCCGAGGATGTGGAAATTGCGGTTGCAGCTGGAGAAATGCGCGTCGTAGTGGTCGTTCTTGGCGAACTGCCGCGCCACCGCCAGCTCCGACAGCGGGCGCAGCAGCGAGTAGTAACGCAGGTCCGCGGCCACGTAGCGCTGCACTTGCGTGCCGAACGCCTGCTCGAAGGCCCAGCCCTTGGACCACTGGTGGTTGACCTCGCCGGTGCCGGCGATCTGGCTGCCGTAGCTGGCCGAATGTTCGTTGGAGAACACCACCTGGCCGGCGTCGTGCAGCACCGCGGCGAACACCAGGATCGCCGAGTTCACCGCGGTCACCGGGATATGCCCGTTCCACGCGCCCTGCCGGTTCAGCTCGAACAGCTCCGGCGCCAGCGTGCGGCCGATGTTCAAGGTCGGCAGCCCGGTGCGCTCGGCGCAGGCGCGGATCAGCTGCGAGCCGCCGATCCAGGTCACCGTCTGCGCCACGCCGGCCGCGCGCAGGGCCTCGATGCTGACAAGCGAATCCTTGCCGCCGCCGATCGCCACCAGCGCCTGGTCGCGCAGCCCCAGCGCCGTGGCGTCGGCCGCCTCGGCGTCCGCGGCCGGAAAGCGGATGCGCCCGCGCAGATCCAGGCCGTTGCGATAGGCGAACTCGCCCAGGCCATGCAGGTACACGCTGTCCAGCAGCGCCGCGGTCTCGGCATCGATGGCGTAGTCGTCGATGACGATGCGCGGCGGCACCGCCGCCTTGTAGTAGCTGACGCCGGCGATCAGGTGCAGCAGGCGCAGGGCACGCTGTGCCGCCTGCGCGCGCGCCGGGTCGAGCGCGAACGGCGCGCCGGGCACGGTGATGGTCTCCACCAGTTCCGGGCCGTCGTCGAACGCATAGACCAGGCGCGCCACGCCGCTGTCGGCATCAAAGCCGCAGCGCACGAAGCGGAAGGTGGCGATCTGCTGTTTGTCGAAAGCGGTCATGGACGTCCTGCAAGCACACGGGTGTGCCGCAGGTAGCGGCGGCACAGAAGAAATTCGAGCATCGAAAACGGCAAGGCGGCCCACAGCAGCGGCAGGCAGCCGAACACGAAGGCCATCAGCAGCAGTTGCCATGGCAGTCCGGTCGGCGCCGACGCGGTGGACGCCAGCAGCGCCACCAGCACATACAGCGCCAGCGCCGGCAGGTAGGCCAGCGCCGTCATCAGCAAGGTGCGCACGGCCAGCGCGCCGGCGCTGGCAGCGGGCCTGCGACGCGTCCAGCGCAATGCCAACCACGCGCCGGCGGCAGCGGCGGCCAGCGCCGGCAAGGCCCACTTGAGGCTGTCGGTCCACGGCAGCGACGTGCCGGACTGATCCAGCGCCGTGGCGGCGGCCATCGCCACGGCGCCGGCCGCGGCGCTGCCCGCGACGAACTCAGTCTGAGTGCCCATCGATCGCCTCCTCGCGGGGCAGCTCGCGCTGGTTGTAGGTGCTGGCCATGCTGTAGCCGTAGGCGCCGGTATCGGCGATCAACATCACGTCGTCGGGCGCGGTGCCCGCCGGCAGGCGCCGGCGCTTGCCGAACACGTCGCTGGACTCGCAGATCGGCCCGACCACGTCGAACACGGTCTCGGCCGGCTGCTCCAGCCGGCTCAGGTTCGCCACGTCGTGCCAGGCGTCGTACAGCGCCGGGCGGATCAGCGTGTTCATGCCGGCATCCAGGCCGACCCGGCGGATCCCGTCCTTCTCGATCACCTGGGTGGCGCGGGCCAGCAGCACGCCACATTCGGCGACCAGGTAGCGGCCCGGTTCGATCGCAAGGCGGAACGCCGGATGCACCGACTTGGCCTCGGCCAGGCCCTGCGCGAAGGTGTCCAGGTCGAACGGTTCGTCGTCGGCGCTGTACGGGATCGGCAGGCCGCCGCCGATGTCGATGACCTCGACGCTGCCGATGCGCCGGGCGAAGCCGGCCAGTTCGTCGCACATGCGCCGCCAGTGCTGCGCGGTCTCCACGCCGCTGCCCAGGTGCGCGTGCAGGCCGACGATGCGGATGTCCAGCGCGCGCGCGGCCTCGACGAACTCGTCGACGCGGGTCGCCGACAGGCCGAACTTGGAGGCCTTGCCGCCGGTGTTGACCTTCTCGTGGTGGCCGTCGCCATGGCCCAGGTCGATGCGCAGCCACAGGCTGCGGCCGCGGAACAGCTCCGGCCAGCGCTGCAGCGCCTCGACGTTGTCCACGGTCACGGTCACGCCAAGCGCGAACGCGGCTTCGTACTCGGCCCGGGGCGCGAAGCTGGGGGTGAACAGCACACGCCGCGGCGACAGCTCCGGCACGATCTCGAACACCCGGCGCAGCTCGCCGTGCGAGACGCACTCCAGGCCGAAACCCTCCTCGACCAGGGTCTGCAGGATCGCCGGATGCGCGTTGGCCTTGATCGCGTAGTAGCGCTGGTCCACCGCGGCGATCGCCTTGAGCGCGCGCGCGCGTTCGCGCAGGGTCGGCAGGTGATAGATGTAGCGCGGCGTGCCGGCCTCGGCCAGGCGCAGCAGATGCGCGCGCTCGCCCTGCCACCACGGCACCGGCCGCGGCCGCACCGTGCCGGCGATCTCGCGCCAGCGCGGGCCGAACACCTCGGTCTCTTCCACCGGCATCGCGCCGCTGTCGATCAGCTCGGCATGCAGGATCGGCAGCAAGCCGTCGGCATCGGTCTCGTCGATGACGAAGGTCAGGTTCAGGTCGTTGGACGACTGCGAGATCATGTGCACACGCTCCTTGCCGAACGTGGCCCACACGTCCGAGAGCTTGTGCAGCAGCGAGCGCATGCCGCGCCCGACCAGGGTGATCGCCGCGCACGGCACGATGATCTTGACCCGGCAGATCTCCGCCAGGTCGGCCGACAGCGCCGCCAGCACGTCGGTGTTGACCAGGTTCTCGCTCGGGTCCAGCGACACGGTGACGTTGGTCTCGGCCGAACCGATCAGGTCCACCGACAGCCCATGCTTCTTGAACAGCGCGAACACGTCGGCCAGGAAGCCGACCTGCTGCCACATGCCGATGCCTTCCATCGACACCAGCACGATGCCGTTGCGGCGGCTGATCGCCTTGACCCCGGGCACGGTGCGGGCGTTGCCGTCGATGCTGGTGCCGGGCAGCTCCGGGCGCTCGGTGTCCAGGATCGCCATCGGCACGCCGCCGTCGCGGCACGGCTTGATCGAGCGCGGGTGCAGCACTTTGGCGCCGGTGGTGGCGATTTCCTGCGCCTCGTAGTAGTCCAGGCGGGTCAACAGGCGCGCATCCGGCACCTCGCGCGGATTGGCGCTGAACATGCCCGGCACGTCGGTCCAGATCTCCACGCGGCTGGCGCCGAGCAGCGCGCCGAAGTACGCCGCCGAGGTATCCGAACCGCCGCGGCCGAGGATGGCGGTGCCGCCGTCCTCGTGCCGTGCGATGAAACCCTGGGTGATCAGCATGCGCGTGGGCTGGGCGACGAAGCGCGCGCGCCAGGCCGGATCGGACTGCCACTGGCACGACACCGACAGCCGCCGCGACCAGGCGCTCTGGTTCGGCTGCGGCGGCAGCGCGTCCAGCCACTGCCGCGCGTCCATCCAGCCCATGTCCAGGCCGTTGGCGCGCAGGTAGGCCGCGCCCAGGGTCGAGGACAACAGTTCGCCCTGCCCCAGCACCTCGGCCTGCCAGTCCAGGGTGCGCTCGGCGGCGCGCGGATCGGCGAGCAGGCCGCGCAACGCCGCCAGGCGTTCGCCCAGCACCGCCTCGGCATCCAGCTCCAGTTCGGCCAGGAACTCGCGGTGGCGCTGCTCCAGCGCGGCCACGCGTTGCGCGCTGTCGGCGCTGCCGTCGGCGATCGCGGTCAGTTCGTTGGTGACCCCGGACAAGGCCGACACCACCACCAGCACCCGCGCGCCGGTCTCCTCCGCGCGTTTTTTCGCCAGCGTCCCAATCGTGTCCCAGCGATGACGACGCGACACCGAAGTGCCGCCGAACTTGAGGACGATCCAGCGATCGACAGGAGAGGAAGCTGACATGGAGTGGGGGTGTCTGGAATGTGGGGAAAACGCCTGCATGCGCGGGCGGAACCCCCGATTCTACTGCCAACCGAGCACCGATGAGCGAGCGCCGCTACCCGCAGCTGGACGTCTTTTCCGCCAGCCCGGCGCCAGGGCGTGGTGCGCGATGCCACCGACCTGAACGCACCGCGCATGCAGCGCCTGGCGGCGTGGCTGAACCTCTCGGAGACGGTGTTCCTCCTGCCGCCGGATGCGGGCGGGGACTACCGTATCCGCATCTTCACCCCAAGGACGAACTGCGATTCGCAGGCCGCCCCAGCGTCGGCGCCGCCTGGGCGGGGGGCGCGACGTCGCCAGCCAGGGACGCGAACTCGGGCGCGACGGCCGCGTCGAACTCCAGGTCGATGGCGAAGAGCTGTGGAGCGGCGACCTGGTGCAAGCGGTGATCGCTGGCAAGATCGCTTGGTAAGCTCCGGCCTCCCCCACCGCAGTCCGGAGTTCCCCCTCATGGCCGCACGCCGCTTCTTCCAGGTCGATGTCTTCTCCGCCCGCGCCGGCAACGGCAATCCGTTGGCCGTCGTGCTCGATGCCGATGGATTGGACGCCGCCACGATGCAGGCCATCGCGCGCTGGACGCGCTTGCCGGAAACCACCTTCGTGTTCGCGCCGACGCGGCCGGATGCCAGCTACGGCCTGCGCATGTTCAGCCCGCAGAAGGAAGTCCCGTTCGCCGGCCATCCCAGCGTCGGCACCGCGCACGTCGCGCTGGAAGCGGGCATCGCCAGCCCGCGCGACGGCATACTGACCCAGGACGGCATCGCCGGCCTGCTGCCGCTGCGGGTCGATGTGGATGCCGAAGTGCGCAGCATCGCCATCCGTACCCCCCGCGCGCAGGTGGCCGAAATCGCCGATGCCGCGGATGCACGGCTGCAGGCGGCGCTGAGCGGCTGGACGCTGGGCGCGCTGCCGCCGGTGCGCATGGACGGCGGCCGCTGCTGGTGGCTGGTCGAAGTGGCTGATGAAGCGGCGCTGCGCGCGCTGGCGCCGGACTGGGATGCGATCGCCGCCCTGGCCGAAAGCACCGCCAGCATGGGCGTGTTCGCCTACGCGCGCGCCAGCGGCCAGGCCTATGCAGTGGCCGTGCGCGCCTTCGTCGGCAACGGCCGGCGCTTCGAGGATGCGGCCTCCGGCGCGGCCAATGCGGTGCTGGCGGCATGGCTGGATCACAGCAAGGCCCTGCCCGGCCACGGCGGCCGCTACGTCGCCAGCCAGGGCCGCGAGGTCGGCCACGATGCACTGCTGACGCTGTGCGTCGACGAGGCCGGCGAGGTGTGGTCCGGCGGACAGGTGCAGACGGTGATCGAAGGCCGCATCGACTGGCCCTGATCGCCGGCCGGCGCCCCGCACCGCAGGCGCGAACGCGCGCGCAAAAACAAAGGGCGCCTCGCAAGGAGGCGCCCTTTGTTCTAGTCGGGCAATACGTCAGTCGGGCAGGACATCGACGCGGACGCGGATGCGATCGCCCGGAGGCGAGGCGGTACGGGTGTGGTAGTAGCGGCCGCCGTATTCGTAGGTCACGTCGTAGCCGTCGACGCGGTCGTAGCGTTCGGTCCGATACGACACCGGGTCGCATTCGCGGACCACGCCGCCACCGTAGCCGCCGCCGTAGCCGCGGGTGTTGGTGTCGTAGATCGAGCGGCCGGCCAGGCTGCCGAGCATGGTGCCGACGGCGGTGCCGACGAAGCGGCCATTGCCGCCGCCGACGCGGCTGCCCAGCACGGCGCCGGCGATGCCGCCGACCACCGACGAGGCGGTGCGGCCGCCATCGGTACCGCGGTAGCCGTAGTCGCTGGCGTAGCTGCCCGAGGCCGGACGGTCGTAACAGCGCTCGGTGGTCTCGCGCGGGCCGTTGACCTGCACCATGATCGGATCGGCGCGCACCACGCGCGCATATTCGTAGGTGCCGGACGCGTAGCCACGGTCGCGGTAGTCGTCGTAGCGGGTGTAACCGTAATCCTGCGCGGCGGCGGAGCCGATGACGCCGACAGCGAGCGCAGCGGTCAACAGACGGGTCGAGAGCTTGTTCATGGCGATGGTTCCAAGCGCGTGGATCGCGCGACTGCATGCTCGATCCGACGCGGTGAAACCAGACTGAATAGGGACCGCTGTGGCGCGTACATTTAGTGGCGCGACAGCTAGCGGTCGATCACGCCATGCGGGCCGGCGCAGCTGCGCAACGCATCCTGGCCTGCCATCGGCGGCGCCGCAGGTGCGCCGCGCGCGCGCGGCCCGGCATGCCGCCGGGCCGCGCCGGGGATTCCTCAGCCCAGTTCCGCTTCCAGGCTGATCGGCACCGCGCTCAGCGCCTTGGACACCGGGCAATTCTGCTTGGCGTCGTCGGCCACTTCGCGGAAGCGCGCGGCGTCGATGTTGGGCACCACGGCCTTGACCTTCAAGCGGATCTGCGAGAGCTGGGGGCCGCCTTCCATCGACAGGTCGACATCGGCGCGGGTGTCCAGCGCGGTCGGCGGGAAACCGGCTTCGGTCAGCTTGGCCGACAGCGCCATGGTGAAGCAGCCGGCGTGCGCGGCGGCGATCAGTTCTTCCGGATTGGTGCCCTTCTCGTCGCCGAAGCGGCTGTTGAACGCATAGCGGGTGTTCTCCAGCAGGCCGCTCTGCGGCGTGTTCAACCGGCCCTGGCCGGTCTTGAGATCGCCTTCCCAATGCGCGGTGGCGTGACGCGAAATGCCCATGCGAGGCTCCTGTCGGTGAGTGGAGCGCGGACCATAGGGGAGGCGGCGTTACGGGCTTGTGCTTCCGCGCGAAGGCGGCGGCCGCCGCGCGCGGCAGCGAAAATGCCCTGGCGCATCGCCGCGGATGTGCCGGCATCGGCGCCGTCCTCGGCAAAAAAGGCGTCGGTCGCGGCGAATATTCGCGTTTTTTGCTTCCGGCCTATTGGCGCGGCGTAGCACATGCCCTACATTTCGCCATGCCGACGGGGTCGGCGCGACCCAAACCACCAAATACGGAATCAGGACATCATGGCAAAGACCGCAAAAAAGGCTGCCCCGAAGAAGGCAGTGAAGAAGGTAGCGACCAAGGCTGCCGCCAAGCCGGCCGCTCCCAAGCCGATCAAGGACGTGCTGAGCAAGTCCGCGCTCGTCGCCCACATCGCCGAAACCAGCGGCGTGATCGCCAAGGACGTGCGCGCCGTGATGGCCTCGCTGGAGCACGCCGTGGCCGGTTCGGTCAGCAAGAAGGGCGCCGGCTCGTTCACCCTGCCGGGCCTGCTGAAGATCACCGCCGTCAGCGTGCCGGCCAAGCCGAAGCGCAAGGGCATCAACCCGTTCACCAAGGAAGAGCAGTGGTTCGCCGCCAAGCCGGCCACCACCAAGCTCAAGGTGCGCCCCCTGAAGAAGCTCAAGGACGCCGCGCTCTGAGCAGCGTCGCCTGATCCAGGCAAGCACACCGACGAGACGGCCCCGGCCGTCTCGTTTTTTTTGTGTCTGCTGCGCACCTGGGTTGACGGCCCGCTAAGGCGACGGCCGCTATACCGGTGATTCCCTTCGACAGGATCACCTGCATGAAACTACAGGGCTTTCTCGACCAACTGCTGCAATCGGCGCAGGGCGCCGCCGGCCAGGCCATGGGCAAGACCGGCACGTCCGCTCCAGCCGCACCGGCGCACGCCGGCGCCGGCGGCCTGGGCGGCCTGCTCAACGCCGACTTTGGCAAGGGAGCCCTCAGCGGCGGCGCACTCGGCCTGCTGCTCGGCAAGCACCGCACCACCCGCAAGCTGGCGACCTACGGCGGCCTGGCCGCGCTGGGACTGATGGCCTATCGCGCCTATGGCGACTACCGCCGCCAGCAGCTGGGCGCCGCCGCACCCGAACCGCAGACGCTGGACCGGCTGCCGCCGCTGGAAGTCGAGCAGCACAGCCAGGCGGTGCTGCGCGCGCTGGTCGGCGCGGCCAAGGCCGATGGCCATCTGGACGAACACGAGCGCCGCCTGATCGAAGGCGAGTTCGCCCGCCTCCACGGCAACGATGCCGACGTGCAGCAGTGGCTGCATGCGGAGCTGGAAAAACCGCTGGATCCGGCCGAGGTGGCGCGCGCGTCGACCAGTCCCGAGATGGCCGCGGAAATGTACCTGGCCAGCCTGCTCGCCGCCGACGAACAGGGCTTCATGGAGCGCAGTTACCTGGACGAACTGGCGCGGCAGCTCGGTATCGACGACGCATTGAAGCAGCGCCTGCAGGAACAGGCGGCCGCCCTGCACGCGGGCTGAGCGCATGGCCGCGGCGTCCACGCCTTCGCCAGCGCAGCGCCTGCGCCGCGAACTGCTGCGCGCGGCCTTACTGGCCGCACTGGCGGTGGCCGCGGCCTGGGCCTGGCGGCATCCATGGGCGCAGCGCCTGCGCGTCGGCTGGGAGTTGGCGCGCGCGCCGGCGCCGACGGCGCTGCACATGCCGGTCGAAGGCGTGGATCCGCGGCGCGTCGCCGCCACCTTCGGCGCGCCGCGCGGGCGCGACCGCCAGCACGCCGGCGTGGACATCTTCGCCACGCGCGGCACGCCGGTGGTGGCGGCCACGCGCGGCATCGTCGTCGCCATCGCCGACCGCGGCCTCGGCGGCCGCCAGGTCTGGGTGCTGGGCCCGGCCCGGCAGCGTCATTACTACGCGCACCTCGAAACATGGGCGCCGGGGCTGCAGGTCGGCGACCTGGTGCAGCCCGGCGACCCGCTCGGCACGGTGGGCGACAGCGGCAACGCGCGCGGCACGCCGCCGCATCTGCACTACGGGGTGTACGCCGAAGGCGGCGCCTACGACCCGTTGCCGCTGCTGCGCGCGGCACGCTGAACGGATGCACTGGAACAGAGCGTCGCGAGCAGCAGGCTCGTGGCGGCAGCCGGCCGCGCCTATCTTGGACGCACACCCCGCGTGCGCCACTGCCATGACCGCTTCCCAACGCTACCGCGTCACCGTCACCCCGATCCAGGACGACGGCCTGCCCTGCCAGGGCCGCTGCACCATCGAACTGGAGGCCCGCTGCCGGCAGGACTGGATGCGCCTGCTCGAGGCGGCACAGCGCCAGCCCGGGCTGCGCGGCGACGAGCGCGCCGCGCTGATCGTCGGTACGCAGTTGCTGCGTAGCCTGGGCGAGCGCAGCGACAGCGAGGCGCACGCGTTGCTGGCGCCGCTGCAGCCGGCGTTGGACGCGCTGCTGGCACAGCTGGCGCCTGCACCGGCGGCGTAAGCGCCACGCACGGACGCCGCGAATCCGCTAATCGCGCATTCACCGCCCACGGTTATCGTGAAACCTTCTTCGTTGCCAGGGCCCGCTCGATGACCTTCCGCCAGTTCACCCTGCGCGCCGCGGCGCTGCTGCTGCTCGCCACTGCTACCCAGGCCCAGGCCGAGCCGACCATCCAGGGCCACCAGGTCAGCGTCGGCGCCGCCGACGTGCAGCATTACCTGGACGGCAGCTTCCCGCAGACGCACAAGGCGCTGGGCGGGCTGATCAAGATGACCGTCCGCGACCCGAAGCTGAGCCTGCCGCCGGGCGATCGCCTGAAGATGCAGTTCGACCTGAGCATGGCCACCGGCGGCGGCTCGCCGACGCCGCTGGGCCAGGTCCTTCTCACCAGCGCCCTGCGCTACGACCAGCAGAGCCAGAGCTTCCACCTGCAGTCCCCGACCATCGATGATTTCCGCCCGGCCGCCAACGGCGGCAAGCTCGACGCCAATACGCGCGAGCTGCTCAATGCCTGGCTGGAGGACTACGCGCGCAAGGAGCCGATCTACAAGCTCGACCCGCGCCTAACCGCGATGCTGGGCGACGTGCAGATCCAGTCGGCCGGCGTGGAGAACGGTTCGCTGGTGGTGCGTTTCAACCAGGACATCGGCAAGCTGGTGCCCGCGGGCATGCTTCCCGCGCAGTAACCCACGCGACGGCCAGGATGCGGCGGCAGCCGCCACCAGCAGCGCACACAGGAACGGCGGCCTCGGCCGCCGTTCCTGTTTCCGGGTGCTCCCGCATCCGCCGCCATCGCGGCGGCGCAGGAAAGGCGAATCGCCGGGGCTCAGCCCAGCGCCTTGGCCACCGCCTGCGCGAACGCCGGGATGTCGTCCGGCTTGCGGCTGGTGATCAGATTGCCGTCCACCACCACCTCCTGATCCTCCCAGCGCCCGCCGGCATTGGACAGGTCGGTCTTCAGCGACGGCCACGAGGTCACCTGGCGGTCGCGCACCAGCCCGCTTTCGGCCAGCAGCCACGGGCCATGGCAGATCGCCGCAACCGGCTTGCCGGCGCTGGCGAAGGACTGGATGAAGGCGATCGCGGTCGGCTCGGTGCGCAGGTTGTCGGGATTGATCACCCCGCCCGGCAGCACCAGCGCGTCGTAGTCGCCTGCCTGTGCCTGCTGCAGGCGCTTGTCCACCGGCACGCTGTCGCCCCAATCCTTCTTGTTCCAGCCGCGGATGCCGTCGGCATCGCCCGGCGCGATCACGTCGACCTGGGCGCCCCAGGATTCGAGCAGGCGCTTGGGTTCCTGCAGTTCCGACTGTTCGAAACCGTCGGTGGCCAGGACAGCCACCTGCTTGCCGGCAAGGGAAGGCATTGCGCTCATGGGACACTCCTCGAGTAGGGGGAGTCCCACCGTAGAAACGCACCGGTGGCAGTGCCGTGAACCGCGCGTCGGCGCGGCGTGCAGGCAGGATGCGGCCTAGCGCTTGGGCTGCAGCATGGTGCCGGTGCAGTTCTTGGCGCCGCAGCGGCATTCCCAGATCTTCTTCAACCGTGGCGTATGCCGCTCGGCCAGGGTGATGCCGTAGTTGTAGGTGAGTTCCTCGCCGGGCTTGATGTCGCGCAGCGCCTCGATCACCACCTTGTCCTTGCGACGGTCCTCGCCCTCGGCCTCGACGATCACCGCCTCGCAGTTCGGCGCGCAGCTGTGGTTGATCCAGCGCGCATCGTTGCCCTCGTAGTTGGCGTCGATCACGTAGTCGTCGCTGAGGGTGAACAGGAAGGTGTGCCCGGTCTCGACATCGCCGGCCTCGTCGCGGTCGACCTCGGCGTGGCTGCGGCGGCGGCCCTTGTACTCGATGACCCGCTCGCCTTTCTTGAGCGGCAGCACGGCGAACACGCCGTTGCCATGGATGCGGGACTTGCGGGCGGCGATCTTGCGGGGCATGCGGCGATCCGGACAGGAAAGCCTAGATTCTGGCGCACATCGCCCGCGATCCCAAGCCCGCGCATGCCGGTCCGGCGACGGCCGCCGCGATCCCCCAATCGCCGCGATCGAAAGAAAAGATGAATGGCCCGGTTGGACGCTGCGGCGCAAAAGAGTACAATTTCGGTCCGCATTGAAAAACCACCGCGTCGCCATGCTCCGCGTCACCAAGCTCACCGATTACGCCACCGTCGTACTGACCGTGCTCGCCGCGCGTCCGAACGAAGTGCTGAGCGCGACCGAACTGGCCGAACAGGCCGGGTTGGAACCGCCCACGGTCAGCAAGCTGCTCAAGCCGCTGGCCCAGGCCGGCCTGGTCGAGGGCCTGCGCGGCGTACGCGGCGGCTACCGTCTGGCACGCCCGGCCGACGCCATCACCCTGATCCAGATCGTCGAGGCGATGGAAGGCCCGCTGGCGATCACCGAATGCAGCCACCACGGCAGCCAGTGCAGCATCGCCCAGACCTGCGGCGTGCGCTCCAACTGGCGGCTGATCAACGACGTGGTCGCCGACGCGCTGCGCGGCGTGACCCTGGCGCAGATGCTCCATCCCCTCCCCCCCTCCGGCGATCCGAAACGGCGTCCCATCGCCGTGCGGTTCGCGACCACCTGACCTGTAGGCAGCCCCATGGCCACCGAAAACGCTGAAATCCTGGAACGGCTGGGACGTCGCTACGACGCCGGCTTCGTCACCGACATCGAATCCGATTCGTTCCTGCCCGGCCTGAACGAGGACGTCGTGCGCGCCCTGTCCGTGAAGAAGGACGAGCCGGAATGGATGACCGAGTGGCGCCTGGCCGCCTACCGGCACTGGCTGAAGATGCCGATGCCGCATTGGGCCAAGCTGGACATCGCGCCGATCGACTTCCAGGCGCTGAGCTACTACTCCGCGCCCAAGGGCCCGAAGTACGCTTCGCTGGACGAAGTGCCGAAGGAGCTGCTGGACACCTACGACAAGCTGGGCGTGCCGCTGCACGAGCGCGCCAAGCTGGCCGGCGTGGCGGTAGACGCGGTGTTCGACTCGGTCTCAGTCGGCACCACCTTCCGCAAGGAACTGGCCGAGAAGGGCGTGATCTTCTGCTCGATGTCCGAGGCGATCAAGGAACACCCGGAACTGGTCAAGCAGTACCTGGGCAGCGTGGTGCCGGTCGGCGACAACTTCTTCGCCGCGCTCAACTCGGCGGTGTTCTCCGACGGCAGCTTCGTGTTCATCCCCAAGGGCGTGCGCTGCCCGATGGAACTGAGCACCTATTTCCGCATCAACGCCGGCCACACCGGTCAGTTCGAGCGCACCCTGATCGTGTGCGAGGACAAGGCCTACGTGTCCTACCTGGAAGGCTGCACCGCGCCGATGCGCGACGAGAACCAGCTGCACGCGGCGGTGGTCGAGCTGGTGGCGCTGGAAGACGCGGAGATCAAGTACTCCACCGTGCAGAACTGGTACCCGGGCGACGAGGAAGGCCGCGGCGGCATCTACAACTTCGTGACCAAGCGCGGCGAGTGCCGCGGCGCGCGCAGCAAGATCACCTGGACCCAGGTCGAGACCGGCTCGGCGATCACCTGGAAGTACCCGTCCTGCGTGCTGCTGGGCGACGACTCGGTGGGCGAGTTCCACTCGGTGGCGCTGACCCATCATCGCCAGCAGGCCGACACCGGCACCAAGATGATCCACGTCGGCAAGCGCACCAAGAGCAAGATCGTCAGCAAGGGCATCAGCGCCGGCCGCGGGCAGAACACCTACCGCGGCCTGGTCAAGGTGGAGCGCAGCGCCGAGGGCGCGCGCAACTACACCCAGTGCGACTCGCTGCTGATCGGCAAGCAATGCGGCGCGCACACCTTCCCGTACATCGAGGTCAAGCATCCGACCGCGACCGTCGAGCACGAGGCCACCACCTCCAAGATCAGCGACGACCAACTGTTCTACTGCCGCGCCCGCGGCATCGACCAGGAAAACGCGGTGTCGATGATCGTCGACGGCTTCTGCAAGCAGGTGTTCCGCGAACTGCCGATGGAGTTCGCGGTGGAAGCCAAGAAGCTGCTGGAAGTGTCGCTGGAAGGCTCGGTGGGCTAGCGCCCTTCCCTTCTCCCCCTGGGAGAAGGTGGCGCGAAGCGCCGGATGAGGGTACGGGCGCAGCCTCGTGCACCCAACTCCAAGATGCTTCGCCCGCACCGTACCCTCACCCGAACCCCTCTCCCGGTGGGAGAGGGGCTACATCAAGAATTCTGATGGACTACCCCATGCTCACCATAGAAAACCTCCACGCCTCCGTCGCCGGCAAGGACATCCTCAAGGGCCTGTCGCTGCAGGTGAAGCCCGGCGAAGTGCACGCCATCATGGGGCCCAACGGCGCCGGCAAGTCCACCCTGGGCAACGTGCTGGCCGGCCGCGACGGCTACGACGTCACTAACGGCAGCGTGCGCTTCGACGACGCCGACCTGCTCGAACTGGAACCGGAGGAGCGCGCCGCCGCCGGCCTGTTCCTGGCCTTCCAGTACCCGGTGGAAATCCCCGGCGTGAACAACACCTACTTCCTGCGCGCCGCGCTCAACGCGCAGCGCAAGGCGCGTGGCGAGGCCGAGCTGGATTCGATGCAGTTCCTCAAGCTGGTCCGGCAGAAGCTGGCGGTGCTGCACCTGAAGGACGAACTGCTGCATCGCGGCGTCAACGAGGGTTTCTCCGGCGGCGAGAAGAAGCGCAACGAGATCTTCCAGTTGGCGGTGCTGGAGCCGAAGCTGGCGATCCTCGACGAGACCGACAGCGGCCTGGACATCGACGCGCTCAAGACCGTGGCCGAAGGCGTCAACGCGCTGCGTTCGCCGGAGCGCGCGTTCGTGGTGATCACCCACTACCAGCGCCTGCTCGACTACATCAAGCCGGACGTGGTGCATGTGCTGGCCGACGGCCGCATCGTACAGACCGGCGGCCCCGAGCTGGCGCTGGAGCTGGAAGCGCACGGCTATGCCTGGCTGAAGGAGCGCGTGGCGCCCGAGGCGGCGGTGCAATGAGCGCCCTGCTCGACTCGCTGGCCGCCGCGTTCCATGGCGACGCCGCGCGCCGCGCGACGCTGGAGCAGGCGCTGCGCGACGGCCTGCCCGGCACACGCAGCGAAGCCTGGAAGTACACCTCGCTGCGCGCGCTGGAACGGCGCAGCTTCGCGCCTGCACCACAGACCGTGCCGGCGGTGGACGCGGCCTTGCTCGACGCTATCCCGGCGCCGCGCCTGGTGTTCGTCAACGGCCGCGCCAGCGATGCGCTGTCGGACCTGAGCGGCCTGCCGGCCGGGGTGGAGCTGCAGCGGCTGTCGACCATCCTGCGCAGCGGCGACGATGCCATGCGCTTCCTCGGCCGCCGCTTCGAACGCAGCGACGAGGTGTTCGCCCAGCTCAACGCCGCCCTCGCCGACGAAGGCTGCGTACTGCGGGTGGACGCCGGCGTGCGCGTGGAGCAGCCGCTGCACCTGGTCTTCGTCTCCACCGCCGCCGAGGCCGACCTGGCCTGGCACCACCGCCACCTGATCGAACTGCGCCAGGACGCGACGCTGGCGCTGGTCGAGCATCACCTGCATGACGGCGATGCCGCGCACCTGAGCAACGGCCTGGCGCACGTGCACCTGGCCGCCGGCGCGCAACTGAGCCACGCACGCGTGCAGGACGAGGCCGCCGGCGTCACCGCGCTGCTGCGCACCGATGCGGTGCTGGCGCGCGACGCGCAGTACCGGCGCGTGGACCTGGAACTGGGCGGCGCGCTGGCCCGGCACGAACTCAACGTGCGCCTGGAGGGCGACAATGCCCGGCTGGTCGCCAACGGCGTGCTGCTCGGCAACGGCCGGCGCCAGCTCGACACCCGCCTGGGCATCGAGCACATCGCCCGCGACACCGCCTGCGAACTGCTGTGGCGCGGTGTCGCCACGGGGCGCAGCCGCGTGGCCTTCCATGGCGGCATCCGCATCCGCCACGGCGCCGACGGCACCGACGCGGCGCTGTCGAACAAGAACCTGCTGCTGTCCGCCGACGCCGAGATCGATACCCAGCCGGTGCTGGTGATCGACGCCGACGAGGTCAAGGCCGCGCACGGCGCCACCGTCGGCCAGCTCGATGCCAATGCGCTGTTCTACCTGCGCTCGCGCGGCCTGCCGCAGGAACGCGCGCAGCAATTGCTGACCGCCGCGTTCTGCCGCGAACCGCTGCGCGCACTGGAGCCGGCGCTGAGCGAAGGCCTGCTGGCGCGGCTGGAGCGGGCGCTCAGCGACGCGGGCGTGGCATGAACGGGCCCGCCGTGCACACCGCCACGCCGCAGGCGCCGGACTGGGATGCGGTCCGCCGCGACTTCCCGCTGCTGATGCGGGAAGTGCACGGCAAGCCGCTGGTGTACTTCGACAACGCCAACACCGGGCAGAAGCCGCTGCAGGTGATCGCGGCGACCGACGCGTTCTACCGCCGCCACAACGCCAACGTCAGCCGTGCGGTGCACGCGCTCGGCAGCGAGGCCACCGAGGCCTACGAAGGCGCACGGACCCGGCTGGCGCGCTTCCTCAACGTGCGCGCCGACGAGCTGGTGCTGTGCAGCGGCGCGACCTTCGCGCTGAATCTGGTGGCGTATTCGTGGGCACTGCCGCGGCTGCGCGCCGGCGACACTATTCTGGTGTCGCGCATGGAGCACCACGCCAACATCGTGCCGTGGCAACTGGTCGCGCAGCGCACCGGCGCCACGGTCAAGGTCGCCGAGATCACCGCCGACGGCGCGCTGGACCTGGACGCGCTGCGCGCGGCGATGACCGCCGACGTCAAGCTGCTGGCCCTGGCGCATGTCTCCAACGTGCTGGGCACGGTCAATCCGGTGCGCGAGATCTGCCGCGAAGCGCGCAAGCGCGGCATCGTCAGCGTCATCGACGGCTCGCAGGCCGCCCCGCACCGACCGCTGGACGTGGCCGCGATCGGCTGCGACTTCTACGCCATCACCGGCCACAAGATGTGCGGCCCGACCGGCACCGGCGCGCTGTGGGCGCGACGCGAGCACCTGCAGGCGATGCCGCCGTTCCTGGGCGGCGGCGAGATGATCAAGGAAGTCAGCTTCGATGGCACCGTGTTCAACGAGCCGCCGCACAAGTTCGAGGCCGGTACCCCGAACATCGCCGGCTTCGTCGGCCTCGGCGCGGCGGTGGACTATCTGCAGGGGATCGGACTGCAGCACGTGGAAGCGCGCGAGACCGAACTGCTCGCGCACCTCACCGAGGAACTGCAGCGGATCGACGGCCTGCGCCTGTTCGGCACCGCGCCGGGCAAGGCCGCGGTGGTCTCGTTCCTGATCGAAGGCGCCCACGCCCACGACCTGGCCACCCTGCTCGACCTGGAAGGCGTGGCGGTGCGTTCCGGCCAGCACTGCGCGCACCCACTGCTGCAGTTCTACGGCGTCGCCGCTACCTGCCGCGCCTCGCTGGCGTTCTACAACACGCACGCCGAGATCGAGCGTTTCGTCGTGGCATTGCGGAAGGTGCGGACGCTGTTGGCGTGAGCGGGGATTGGGCATTCGGGAGTAGGGATTCGTAGAGAGGTCGCTTTTGCGAATCCCCAATCCCCACTCCCGAATCCCGGCGGCACGCCCTAGAATCGGCCCATGCACACGCTCACCTTCCGCACCGCCACCGTCGACGATCTCGACGCCATCGCCGCGCTGGTCACTTCGGCCTATCGTGGCGACAGCAGCCGCGTCGGCTGGACCACCGAAGCCGACCTGCTCGACGGCCACCGCATCGACCGCGAGGTATTGCGCGCCGACATCCTGCGCCCGCGCAGCCTGGTGCTGCTGGCCGAACGCGATGGCGTACTGATCGCCTGCGCGCATGTCGCCGACGAAGACGGCGCCGGCTATTTCGGCATGTTCTCGGTGCAGCCGCAGGCGCAGGGCGGCGGCCTGGGCAAGACCGTGCTGGCCGAGGCCGAACGCATCGCCTGGCAGGAATGGCAACTGCCGCTGATGCGGATGACGGTGATCGATCTGCGCGAGGAACTCATCGCCTTCTACGAGCGCCGCGGCTATCGCCGCACCGGGATCAAGAAGCCGTTTCCGTACGGCGACGCGCGCTTCGGCCTGCCCCGCCGCGACGACCTGCGCTTCGAGGTGCTGGAAAAGCCGCTGGGCGGTGCCGCATGAGCGAGACCTGGACCTTCGTCTGCGCCGACGGCGAACTGCTGCCGGGCGAAATGAAGACGGTGTGGGACGAGGTGACCGCCACGCCGATCGTGGTGTTCAACTTCGACGGCCAGTTCTATGCGCTGGAAGACCGCTGCAGCCACGAGGACTACGAGCTGTCCCCCGGCACTTTCGATGCCGCCACCGGCAGCATCGAGTGCGTGCTGCATGGCGCCCGCTTCGACGTGCGCGACGGCCGCGCCCTGTGCGCGCCGGCTTACGGTCCGGTGCCGAAATTTCCGGTGAAGTCCGAACACGGCGGGCTGTGGACCCGCGACGACCGCGACTGAGTCGCGCGGCGCGCGCGCCCCTATCCCAATACGGCTGTGCCAAGGCGTGTTTCGCCGGGCAGCATGCGCCTGCTGCCTTATTCCTCCTGCGTGCCCACCAAACTCAAGCCCCTTCAAGCACTTGGCGTCGCTAAAGATCTAGCGGCAGCGTGCCGCTATGCATGTAGACAAATGGCGTTATGTGTCGCAATTGTCATTGAAGGTTATTGCAAAAGAAAATTTATTTTAATCGAAAACCGCCACGCGCCGCACCTGGACCGCATTTTCACGAGGAATTCCCATGACCGCCTTCCTGCAGCGCTTCAACGTCAGCCAACGCCTTTCCGCCGCCTTCGGCATCCTGATCCTCATCTCCGGTCTCCTGGTGGTTGCAGGGCTGATCACCATGACCGGCGCGCGCAAGCAGCTGGACATCATCGTGCACGGCAACGTCAAGAAGATCGAACTGTCCAGCGGCATGCTGGATGCGAACTCGGCCATCCTGATCGCACTGGGCGCGTACGCCAATCATTCGAGCGCGGACGACGCCACCAGTTCCCTGGCGCTGATCCAGCGCGAGCGCGCGCATTACGACGAGGAGCGAACGACGCTCTACGCAATGCCGACCACCCCGGCTGGCCAGGCCCTGCGTACGGAGATCGATCGTCTGCAGAAGATCGCGCGGCCGTTGAACAACGCCGTGATGGAAGCGGCCGCCGCGGGGGACTACCAGCGCGCGCAGGCACTGCTGCGCGAGCAGTCGCGTCCTGCCACGCTGGCGTGGCAGGCCAAGATCCGCCAGAACGTCGCGCTACAACACCAGCTCAGCGCCGAGGCCTATGACGCCGCGGTGAGCCACATCTCACGCGGCCGGGCGATGTTGATCGGCGGAGGTATCGCAGCCGTGCTGGCCAGTAGCCTGCTGGCCTGGCTGATCACCCGTAGCCTCACCGTGCCACTGAGCCGCGCCACCCGCGCTGCCGAGGCGATTGCCGACGGCCGCCTGGACAACGACGTGAGTACCGACGCGCGCGACGAACCCGGCCGCTTGCTGAGCGCGATGGACCGCATGCAGACCCAGTTGCAGCGTTTCTCCGGCGAGACCGCGTTGATGATCGAACTGCATGCCGACAAGGACATCAGTCACCGCATGCCGCAGGACTTCCCCGGCGTGTACGGCGAGCTGAGCAAGGGCATCAACACCATGATGTTCGAGCATCTGGACGCCATCGTCGATGCCATCGGCGTGCTCAACGAATACGCCAACGGCGACCTGCGCCGCGACGCGCGCCGCCTGCCTGGCAGCCGCGCGGTGCTGCACGAATCGATGGACGCGGCCAAGGCCAGCCTGCTGGCGATCAACACCGAGATCAAGCGCCTGGCCGCGGCCGCCGCCGCGGGCGACTTCAGTGCCCGCGGCGATGCCGCGCACTTCCAGCACGACTTCCGGCTGATGGTGCAGGATCTCAACGCGATGATGGACGTCAGCGACCGCAACCTGGGCAAGCTGTCGGCGCTGCTGCAGGCCATCGCCGCCGGTGACCTGACCGCACGCATGGAGGGCGAGTTCCACGGCGTGTTCGCGCGGATGCGCGACGACGCCAACGCCACCGCCGACCAGTTGACCGGCATCGTTGGCCGCATCCAGACCGCCGCGGTCAGCATCAATGCCGCCGCCACCGAAATCGCTGCCGGCAACGACGACCTGTCGCGCCGCACCGAACAGCAGGCCGCCAGCCTGGAAGAAACCGCCGCCTCGATGGAGGAATTGACCTCCACGGTGAAGCAGAACGCCGAACACGCCCGCCAGGCCAATCAGTTGGCGGTGGGCGCCGCCTCGGTCGCGTCGCAGGGCGGTGCGGTGGTCGGCCAGGTCGTCGAGACCATGAGCGGCATCGAGGCGTCCTCCAAGAAGATCGCCGACATCATCAGCGTCATCGACGGCATCGCCTTCCAGACCAACATCCTGGCGCTGAATGCCGCAGTGGAAGCGGCCCGTGCCGGCGAACAGGGCCGTGGTTTCGCGGTGGTCGCCAGCGAAGTGCGCACCTTGGCGCAGCGTTCGGCCAATGCGGCCAAGGAGATCAAGACCTTGATCGACGATTCGGTCGGCCGCGTCGCCACCGGTTCGGCCTTGGTCGACCAGGCCGGCAAGACCATGCAGGAGATCGTGAGCTCGGTGCAGCGCGTCACCGACATCATGGGCGAGATTTCCGCCGCTTCGCAGGAACAGTCGGCTGGCATCGAGCAGGTCAACCAGACCGTCACCCAGATGGACGAGACCACCCAGCAGAACGCGGCCCTGGTGGAGGAAGCCACCGCCGCCGCGCGCTCCATGGAAGAGCAGGCAGGCCAGCTGACCCAGACGGTGGCGCTGTTCAAGATCGAGGCGGGCGGCAACGCGTCACCGGGCATGGCGCGCACCGTACAGCGCAGCCGAGCGCACGCCGAGGCGCTCGAACCCGCGGCCTGAGTGGTGTCTCGGCATGGCCTGCGGCGCGCACGATCGGCGCCGCAGGCCATCTGCGCGGCACGTGCTGGCGCCGACACCTGGCGGCGCCGGAGCCGGCTGCGGCACACTGTGCGCCTCCCCCTTGCGAGCGCGCCCATGAAGATCGTCGAAGTCCGTCACCCGCTGGTACAGCACAAGATCGGCCTGTTGCGCGACGCGGCGCTGAGCACCAAGGGCTTCCGCGAACTGGTCACCGAGCTGGGCACCCTGCTCGGCTACGAGGCCACCGCCGACCTGGAGACCGAGACCCACACCATGGACGGCTGGGCCGGCCCGACCCAGGTGCAGCGCATCGCCGGCGCCAAGATCACCCTGGTGCCGATCCTGCGCGCGGGACTGGGCATGCTGCCCGGCGTGCTGGCGCTGATTCCCGCCGCGCGGGTCAGCGTGGTCGGCCTGCAGCGCGACGAGGAGACGCTGCAGCCGGTGCCCTATTTCGAACGTCTCACCGGCCGTCTGGAGGAGCGCGACGCGCTGATCCTGGATCCGATGCTGGCCACCGGCGGCACCCTCATCGCCACCGTGGACATGCTCAAGCGCGCCGGTGCGCGGCGGATCAAGGGCATCTTTCTGGTCGCCGCGCCGGAAGGCCTGCAGGCGCTGGAAGCGGCGCACCCGGACGTGGAGGTGTACACCGCCGCCATCGACGACCATCTCAACGAGAAGGGCTACATCCTGCCGGGCCTGGGCGACGCCGGCGACCGCATCTTCGGCACCCGCCTGGGCTAGGGCGTGTCATCAATCCCCGAGCATGCCGCGCCGCGGCTGCGGATCAGCGCTGCAACACCTGCAACGCGGCGCTCACGTACACCAGCGGCGCATTCCAGTTGATCGCCACTTCGTTGGTGGCGTAGCTGCATTCCTTGTCCAGGTACGACAGCGCCGGCAGCGACGACGTGTAGGCGTGCTTGCACGCGTCGGCGTCCTGCTGCCCCGGCTGCGGGCCGCCGACCAGCCATCCCGGCACCGGCGTGGCCACGCCGTCGGCGATGGAGATGCGATGGTGGATGTGCATCGGTGAGCGCGCGCCGATGCCGGTGACGAAGGACATGCCCAGCGGGTTGCGGCCGAGCACGTAGTCCAGCTGCGACTGCGCGGCCTGCAGGTATTCGGGCTTGTGCTGCAACTGGTAGGCCTGCAGCAGCATCATCGCCTGGTTCATCGCGGTGGCGTTGCTGCCCCAGTGGAAATCGGCGTCGCGCATCGTCACCCGCCAGGCCGAGCCCTGCCACACCTGCACCAGATGATCGGCCAGGCCCTCGATCTCGCCGGCGATGCGCGCCTGGTCGGCACGCGGGGTCAGCCGCGCGCGGTGCTGCGCCAGCGACATCCACGCCAGCCCGCCGACCTGGCGCCAGTCGGGCACGCTGGCCGGCACATTGCGCGCCATCGCCGCCTCGTAGAACGCGTCGTCGGCGGTGGCCAGGTACAACTCGGTCGCGGCCCAGGCGAACTCGTCGTCGAACCGGGTGTCCTCGTAGGCGCCGGTATGCACGTCGGCCGGCTGCTTGTAGGCCACGTCCGGATGCGCCTGCGCCCAGGCCCAGGCGCGCCGCGAGGCCTCCAGCATGCGCGTGGAGATGCCGCCGAACTGCGCGTCGTACGGCGCGTAGATGCGGCTGGCCTGGGCCATCACCGCGGCGAAGTCGAGCGTGGCCGCGGTGCTCTTCTGCACCACGTAGCGCGGTGCGCGCGCCTGGTCCGGCATCTGCATGCCGGCGAAGTCCAGGTTGGTCAGCTTGTGGTACACGCCGCCATCGTGCGGGTCCTGCATCGCCAGCAGCCACTGCAGGTTCCAGTCGACCTCGCGCAGGATGTCCGGCACGTCGCCGCCGCTGTCGGGAATGCCTTCGGGGTGCGTGCTGAAGTAGGTGGGGAACTGCTCGTAGGCGGCCAGCAGGGTATAGACGGTGATGCCGGAGCTGACCACGTACTTGTTGTAGTCGCCGGCGTCGTACCAGCCCTTGGGCGCGGCGATCACGGTGCCGGCCGGCCGCTCCGGCGAGGCCGCCGAGGCGTGCACCAGCACGTGGTCGTCGGGATGGCCGGCGGCGCGCGCGTGGCGGCCGGCGTAGGCACCGTCCAGCGCGGTGCTCGCGCGGTTGTAGTAGTAGGCCTTGAGCGCGGCGCGCGACAGCGCGTTGTAGGCGTCTTCGCCGATGGCGAAGCTGTCCGAGGGCGGCAGGCCGTCGACCTGCAGGCGGTAGCGGCCCGGCGTGCGCAATGCGGAGAAATCGGCGATGCGCACGGTCTGCTGCGCCGGCGGCCACGCCGCGGCGGCGCCGAGGGTGCCGCGCAGCACCACCTCGTCGCTGTCGGCGCGCGCGATCGAGAACGCGTCGCCATGCCCATCCGGCACCACCGCCAGCTTGCTCGCGGCAGGCAGGAAACCGACCTGGTTCAGGCGGATCGGCGACGGCACGGTGGTGTCGGCATGCGAGGTGCAGCCGCCCAGCAACAGGCAGGCGAGGAACAGGCAGGACAGGGCATGGGGCAGCTTCATGCGCCGATACTGGCCGGCCATGATGACGGCTGCAAGCGCCACGTTGCGGACGCGCTGGGAGCGGTTCAAGACGCGGCGCTGGACGGCCGCATGCTGCGTTTCTGACAGCGCCGTCAGTGAGGCGTCAGCGTGGGGTCGCCATGCGGCGCCTACGGTGACGGCCTGTCCCCGCTGCCGGCGCCGCCCCGTGACCGCCCTGCCCCCACCGCCCGTTTCCCGCCGCCTGGCGCCGCTCGCACCGCTGCTGAGTGCGTTGCTGCTCGGCGGCTGCATGGCCGGCCCGGACTTCGTGCGCCCGGCGCCGCCGGCCGCCGCGCAGCAGCCCTTCGCCGAGGCCGATGGCCACTGGACGCCCGCCGCGCCGGCGGCGGCCGACCCGGCGGAGGCATGGTGGACCCGCTACGGCGATCCGCAGCTAGATGCCCTGGTCGAGCAGGCCGACCGCGCCAACCAGACCCTGCGCCAGGCCGAGGCCCGCTATCGGCAGGCACAGGCGCTGGTCGGCAGCGCGCGGGCGGCCGAGGCGCCGACCCTGGGCGTGCAGGCCGCGACCACGCGCGAGCGCACCGTCACGCCCAAGCCGGGGCTGCGCACCGCCGATACGCTGGGGCTCAGCGCCAGTTGGGAGCCTGACTTCTGGGGCAAGGTCCGGCGCAGCGTCGAACAGGCTGGCGACAATGCCCAGGCCAGCGCCGCCGACCTGGCGCAGGCGCGGCTGTCGCTGCAGGCCGCCGTGGTCGCCGACTACCTGCAGTTGCGCTTCGATGACCAGACCCTGGCGCTGTACCAGCGCACCCTGGCCGGCGATCGCGACGCGCTGCGGCTGACCCAGGCGCGGGTGCGCGCGGGAGTCGCCAGCGCCGCCGACGTGGCCGCAGCGGAAGCCACCCTGCACAGCACCGAAGCCGCGTCGACCGACCTGGCGCTGTCGCGCCGGCAACTGGACCACGCCCTGGCGGTACTGCTCAGCCGCACCCCTTCCGAGTTCTCGCTGGCGGCCAGCGACGCACCGCTGCCGGCGCTGCCGCCGACGCCGGAGGCGCTGCCCTCGATGCTGCTGCAGCGGCGCCCGGACATCGCCGGCGCCGAACGGCGCATGGCCGCGGCCAACGCCGGCATCGGCATCGCCGTGGCGGCGTGGTTCCCGACCCTGTCGCTGAGCGCCAGCGGCGGCTACGACGGCGCCGGGCTGGCCTCGCTGCTGAGCGTGCCGAACCAAGTCTGGGCGGTGGGCGCGGCGCTGGCCGGCACGCTGTTCGACGGCGGCGCCCGCCACGCGCAACGCGCGCAGGCGCAGGCCAGCTTCGATGCGGCCGCGGCCAGCTACCGGCAAACCGTGTTGAGCGCGTTCCAGAGCGTGGAGGACCAGCTAGCCGCCGCACGCGAACTGGCGCGCGAACAGCAGCAACAGCGCAGCGCCGCCGACGCCGCGCAACAGGCCGAGCGTGTGCTGATGGACCAGTACCGCGCCGGCACCGCGCTGTACAGCGCCGTCATCACCGCGCAGGCCAACGCGCTGGACGCGCAACGCACCCTGCTGCAGGTGCAATCGCGCCAGTTCGGCGCCCAGGTCGCGCTGCTGGTCGCGCTGGGCGGCGACTGGGACAGCGCCAATCTCCCCGCCGTGCGTGGCGCCTCGCCGGGCGCCACGCCGGCTCCTGTCGTCCCGGAGTAACCCATGTCCACCGCCGCGCCCACCCGCCCCGCCGCTCCACCACCGCGCCGTGCCCCGCGGCGGCGACGCTGGCCATTGGTCGTCGCCACGCTGCTGGTCGCGCTGCTGCTGGTGCTGTGGCTGCGCCCCCGCCACGCGCCGGCCGCGGCCACGCCGCCGGTGCCGGTGACCAGCGCGCCGGTGCTGCGCAAGGACGTGCCGATCCGCCAGACCGGGATCGGCACGGTGCTGCCGATCGCCTCGGTGACCGTGCACTCGCGCATCGACGGGCAACTGATCGACGTGGGCTTCGGCGAGGGCCAGGACGTCAAGGCCGGGCAGGTGCTGGCGCGGCTGGATCCGCGCATCGACCAGGCGCAGTTGGCCGCGGCCACCGCGCAGTTGGCGAAGGATAAGGCACAGCTGGGCAATGCGCAGGCCGACCTGCAGCGCTACCAGCAACTGCTGCAGGACAACGCCACCACCCGCCAGACCCTGGACACGCAGAAGGCGCTAGTCACGCAACTGCGTGCCACCCTGCAAAGCGATGCGGCGGCGATCGACAACGCGCGCGTGCAACTGGACTTCACCACCATCCGCGCCCCGATCGACGGACGCGCCGGCGCGCGCCTGGTGGATCCGGGCAACATCGTCCACGCCAGCGATGCCGGCGGCCTGGTGGTGCTGAACCAGATCGACCCGATCGCGGTGCAGTTCACCCTGCCGGAAAGCGCGTTCCAGCAGATCAACCGCGCGCTGCATGCCGCCCCAGACAGCGTGGGCGTGGACGCCGTGGACCACGGCAGTGGGCAGGTGCTGGCGCACGGCACGCTGGCCCTACTCAACAACCAGATCGATACCAGCACCGGCACCATCGCGATGAAGGCGCACTTTCCCAATCCCGGGCACACGCTGTGGCCGGGGCAGACGGTGGATGCGCGCATCACCCTGGGCGTGCGCGCCGGCGCGCTGGTGGTGCCGAGCGCGGCCGTGCAGCGCAGCCAGGACGGCGAGTTCGTGTACGTGGTCGGCACCGACGGCAGCGTGCGCGACCAGCCGGTGCAGGTGCTGGACGAGGCCGATGGCGATACCGTGCTCGGCCAGGGCGTGCAGGCCGGCCAGCGGGTGGTGGTGGATGGGCAGTACCGGCTGCACCCGGGAGCGAAGGTGGTCGAAGCCAAGCCGGCCAAGCACACCAAACCGGCCACGGCGGGAGCGCACGCGTGAGCGTCTCGGCGGCCTTCATCAAACGCCCGATCGGCACCTCGCTGCTGGCCATGGCGCTGCTGTTGCTGGGCCTGGTGGCCTGGCCGCTGCTGCCGGTGGCGCCGCTGCCGCAGGTCGATTTCCCCACCATCCAGGTCTCGGCCAGCCTGCCCGGCGCCAGCCCGCGGACCATGGCCTCGAACGTGGCGCAGCCGCTGGAGCGGCAGCTGTCGCTGATCCCCGGCCTGAGCCAGATGACATCGACCAGCGCGCTCGGCTCGACCCAGGTGACGCTGCAGTTCGACCTGGACCGCAACATCGACGCCGCCGCGCTCGACGTGCAGACCGCGATCAACGCCGCGTCCGGGCAGTTGCCGAGCGCGCTGCCGAGCGCACCGAGCTTCCGCAAGATCAACCCCGCCGAATCGGCGTCGCTGATCCTGGCGGTGCAGTCGAAAGTGCTGCCGCTGACCCAAGTCAACGACTACGCCGACAACGTGCTGGCGCAGCAGATCTCACGCATCTCCGGGGTCGGCCTCGTGAACCTGTACGGCGCGCAGAAACCGGCGGTGCGCGTGCAGGTGGATCCGGCCAAGCTGGCGGCGCTGGGCCTGAGCCTGGAGGACATCCGCTCGGTGATCGCCACCACCACGGTGAACGCGGCCACCGGCTCGATCGATGGCGCGCGCCAGGCTTTCACCGTCTCCACCAACGACCAGCTGCTGCAGAGCCAGGCCTGGAACGACGCGGTGCTGGCCTGGCGCAACGGCGCGCCGATCCGCGTGCGCGACGTCGGCACCGCGGTGGATGGGCCGGAGAACGCGAAGATCGCCGCCTGGGGCTTCGCCGGCGCCGCCGCGCCGGCCGACAGCGGCATCGTCGATGGCCGCGCGATCATGATCGCCATCACCAAGCAGCCCGGCGCCAACGTCATCGACACGGTGGAACAGGTCAAGGCCGCGCTGCCCAAGCTGATGGCGTCGATCCCGCCGAGCGTCAGCGTCAAGATCCTCGCCGACCGCACGCAGAACATCCGCGCCTCGGTCAGGGACGTGGAGTTCACCCTGCTGCTGTCGATCGTGCTGGTGGTGGCGGTGATCTTCGTGTTCCTGCGCAGCGCGGTGGTCACCCTGATCCCGAGCCTGACCGTGCCGCTGGCGATCCTCGGCACCGCCGCGCTGATGTACGTGCTCGGCTACAGCCTGGACAACCTGTCGCTGATGGGCCTGACCATCGCCGTCGGCTTCGTGGTCGACGACGCCATCGTGATGCTGGAGAACATCTACCGGCACATCGAGGACGGCATGGCGCCGCTGCAGGCGGCGCTGCAGGGCGCGGCCGAGATCGGCTTCACCCTGGTCTCGATCTCGGTGTCGCTGGTGGCGGTGTTCATCCCGCTGCTGTTGATGGGCGGCATCGTCGGCCGGCTGTTCCGCGAGTTCGCGGTGACGGTGAGCCTGACCATCCTGGTGTCGTTGCTGGTGTCGCTGACCCTGACCCCGATGCTGTGCGCGCGCCTGCTCAAGCCGCACGCCGAGCAGGCGCAGGGGCGCCTGGCGCGCGCGTTCGAGCGCGGCTTCGACGCGATGCTGGCGGCCTACCGGCGCGGCCTGGAGACGGTGCTGCGGCACCCGCGGCTGACCCTGGCCAGCTTCCTGCTGACCGTGGCCACCAGCGTGGCGCTGTTCGTGGTGATGCCCAAGGGCTTCTTCCCGCAGCAGGACACCGGTTTCATTTCCGGCACCGCCGATTCGGCGCAGGACTCGTCCTCGGCGGCGATGCGCACGCGCATGCTGCAACTGGCCGACATCATCCGCCGCGACCCGGACGTGCTGTCCTTCGGCATGCAGACCGGTGCCAGCACCTTCAACTCCGGCACCTTCTCGATCGCGCTCAAGCCCAAGGACGCAGGACGCACCGCCAGCGCGGACCAGGTGATCGCGCGGCTGCGCAAGCGCCTGGCGCACGTGCAGGGCGTCACCCTGTTCATGCAGGCCGGGCAGGACATCAACGTCGGCGGCCGCCTGGCCCGCACCCAGTACCAATACACCCTCACCGACGCGAATCTCGACGAGCTCAACACCTGGGCGCCGCAGCTGCTCAAGGCGTTCCGGGCGCTGCCGCAACTGACCGACGTCGCCTCCGACCAGCAGAATGCCGCGCCGATCGCCAGCCTGACCATCGACCGCCAGCGCGCGGCCAGCTTCGGCATCACCCCGCAGCAGATCGACGCCACCATCAACGACGCCATCGGCCAGCGCCAGGTCGCGCAGTACTTCACCCAGCTCAACAGCTACCACGTGGTGCTGGAGGTGACGCCGGCGCTGCAGGGCGATCCGTCGCTGTTCCAGCGGCTGTACCTGACCTCGCCGTTGACCGGCAAGCAGGTGCCGCTGTCCACCTTCGCCACGCTCGACACCAGCAAGACCGGCTACCTGTCGGTGAGCCACCAGGGCCAGTTCCCGGCGGTGACCATCTCCTTCAACCTGGCGCCGGGCGCGGCGCTGGGCGATGCGGTGGACGCGATCCAGCAGGCCCAGGCGCAGCTGCGGGTGCCGGCCACGCTCAGCGGCAGCTTCCAGGGCACGGCGCAGGCGTTCAGCGCCTCGCTGCGCACCCAGCCGTACCTGATCCTGGCGGCGCTGATCGCGGTCTACATCGTGCTCGGCCTGCTCTACGAGAGCTACATCCACCCGCTGACCATCCTCTCCACCCTGCCCTCGGCCGGCGTCGGCGCACTGCTGATCCTGATGGCCGGCGGCTACGACTTGAGCGTGATCGCGATGATCGGCATCATCCTGCTGATCGGCATCGTCAAGAAGAACGGGATCATGATGGTGGACTTCGCCCTGCATGCCGAACGCGAACGCGGGCTGTCCTCGCGCGATGCGATCTTCGAGGCCTGCCTGATGCGCTTCCGGCCGATCATGATGACCACCCTGTGTGCGCTGCTCGGCGGCCTGCCGCTGATGCTCGGCCACGGCGCCGGTTCGGAACTGCGTCGGCCACTGGGCTATGCGATGGTCGGCGGCCTGCTGCTGTCGCAACTGCTGACCCTGTTCAGTACGCCGATCGTGTACCTGTACCTGGACCGCCTGCACGGCTGGTACCTGCAGCGGCGCCAGGCGCGCCGCGCACGCACCGCCACGCCGGAGGCGCTGCAGCCATGAAGGTGCTGATCGTCGAGGACGAGCGCAAGACCGCCGACTACCTGCAGCAGGGACTGAGCGAACAGGGCTGCACGGTCGACGTGGCCTACGACGGCATCGACGGCCAGCACCTGGCCCTGCACTACGATTTCGACGTGATCGTGCTCGACGCGATGCTGCCGGGCCTGGACGGCTTCGCCATCCTGCGCTCGCTGCGTTCGGTGAAGAGCACGCCGGTGATCATGCTCACCGCGCGCGACAGCGTGGAGGACCGGGTCAAGGGCCTGCGCGAGGGCGCCGACGACTACCTGATCAAGCCGTTCTCCTTCATCGAACTGCTGGCGCGGCTGCAGGTGCTGGCGCGGCGCGGGCGCGCCCAGGAAAGCACGCTGCTGCGCGTGGGCGACCTGCAGATCGACATGATCAGCCGCAAGGCCATGCGCGGCCGGCAGCGGCTGGACCTGACCGCCAAGGAGTTCGCGCTGCTGGCGACGCTGGCCCGGCACCAGGGCGAGATCCTGTCCAAGACCGCGATCGCCGAGATGGTCTGGGACATGAACTTCGACAGCAACACCAACGTGGTGGAAGTGGCGATCAAGCGCCTGCGCGCCAAGATCGACGTGCCGTTCGACGCCCCGCTGCTGCACACCGTGCGCGGCATGGGTTACGTGCTGGAAGAACGCGAGGACGCGGCCGGGTGAGCACGCCGGCGCGGCCCTCGATCGCGCTGCGCCTGGCCGGCCTGTTCGCGGCCACCGCGCTGCTCGGCTTCGCCCTGATCGGGCTGGTGCTGCACCAGGTGCTGGAGCACGAACTGCGCCGCCACCAGCGCGAGGAACTGCGCTTGCGCATGGACGCGGTGCAGTACATGCTGATCAACAGCCGCTCGCCGGAGCTGGCCGCACATGCGCGCACGCGCCTGACCAGCGTTTCCAGCGCGCCGGACCTGCGCTTCTGGCTGTGGAGCGAGGACCCGGCGTTCCGCTACGGGCGCGGCGCCGAGGCGATGGCGGCGGCCACGCGCGGCCGCAGCGGCCTGGTGCGCATCGGCGATCCGCAGGCGCTGGGCATCGCCGATGCGCAGCCGCAGGCGTGGCAGGCCATCGGCCAGGCGCTGCCGGCCACGCCGGTGCGCCCGCCGGTACAGCTGATCGCGGCGATGGACAGCGCGCCGTTCGCGCTGACCCGGCGCCGCTTCGACATCGCCCAGGCGCTGGTCACGCTGGCCGGCACCGCGCTGGTCGGCGCGCTGGGCTACTGGACCGCCAAGCTCGGCCTGCGCCCGGTGCAGCGGCTGTCGGCCGACGCGCAGCGCATCGGTCCGCACGACCGGCGGCGCCTGGACCTGCCGCGGCTGCCGCGCGAACTGGAGGACCTGGGCGCCTCGTTGAACGCCGCCTTCGACCGGCTCGACGCCGCCTACGCGCAGCAGGAAAGCTTCAATGCCGACGTCGCCCACGAACTGCGCACGCCGTTGGCCAGCCTGATCGGCCAGACCCAGGTGGCGCTGACCCGCCGCCGCGACGCGCAGCAGTTGCGCCAGGTACTGCAGTCGAACCTGGAGGAACTGGAGCGGCTGCGCGCGATCGTCGCCGACATGCTGTTCCTGGCCCGCGCCGAACAGGGCCAGCGCGCGCGGCAATGCGAGGACACGTCGCTGGCCGAGGAAGTCGGCAAGACCGTCGAGTTCTTCGAGGTGCTGCTGGACGAGGCCGGCTTGCGCGTGGAGCTGCGCGGCGATGTGGTGGCGCCGGTCGAGAAATCGCTGCTGCGGCGCGCGCTGTCCAACCTGCTGCACAACGCGATCCAGCATTCGACGCATTCGGCCGGCGCCGCGCCGATCGTCGTCGAGATCGTGCAGCGCGGCGGAGAGGCGCTGATCGCCTTCTCCAACCCCAGCGTGGCGCTGGCGCCGGAGCATCTGGAACGCCTGTTCGATCGTTTCTACCGCGGCGACGCCGCCCGCGCCAACAGTCGCGAAAGCCACGGCCTGGGCCTGGCCATCGTCAAGGCGGTGGCGAGCATGCACGGCGGGCGCGTGTTCGCGCAGCACCGCGACGGCATCACCACGATCGGGTTTTCGGTGGCGCTGGATAGCACCGCTGCCGGCGTGCCGGCGCACGCCGCCCTGCGCTGGTAAGCCGCAGCGCCGCGCTCAGGCGACCAGCGCGCGCGCCTGCAGCGCCGGCACTTCGTGCGCGGTGACGAAGCGGCCCTTGGCATCGCGCTGCAACTGCGCCAGCGCGCAATCCGGATCGTGGGTGAAGAACAGGCGCACGTCGCGCGCCAGCGCGTCCTCCAGGAACGCGCGCTTCTCGTCGATCAGCAGCTCGGCGTTGCGGTCGTAGCCCATGGTGATCGGCACGTGCACCCACGAGCGGCCCGGGATCAGGTCGGCGCAGAACGCCACCCCGCCGTGCGCCTGGCCGTCCTCGCCGTGGACGGGGCCGACGATCTCGGCCAGCATCAGCCCCGGCGTGTGGCCGTCGCTGAAACGGAACCGCACCGCCTTGCCGAGCGCGCGCGAGTAGTCGCCCTCGACCAGCTCCAGGCGGCCGCTGGCCTCGAGCAGGCCGGGCAGCTCCGGGATGAAGCTGGCGCGGTCGCGCGGATGCGGGTGCAGCGCGCGTTGCCAATGCGCCGCGCCGACCAGGAACTGCGCGTTGGGGAACAGCAGTTCCGGCGCGGCGCCCTCGCGATAGGCAGCCAGCAGGCCGCCGGCGTGATCGAAGTGCAGATGGCTCAACACCACCACGTCGATGTCGGTATGCGCGAAGCCGGCATCCTGCAACGAATCCAGCAGCACGTGCCGCGCCTCCTGCACGCCGTAGCGCTCGCGCAGCGCCGGCGGGAAGAACGCGCCGATGCCGGTCTCGAACAGCACCGTCTTGCCGGCCAGCGGGCTGGCCAGCAGCGCGCGGCAGGCCAGCGCGATGCGGTTGCCGTCGTCGGGCGCGGCCCACTGCTGCCACATCGCCTTGGGCGCGTTGCCGAACATCGCGCCGCCGTCGAGTTTCTGCGAGTTGCCTTGGATGGACCAGAGTTTCATGGGCGGGGATTCGGGAGTCGGGATTGGGGATTCGCAAAACGCGCGTCAGGGCGCCGGCGCGGTCTGCAGCACTTCGGCGCTGCCGACTTCGTTGCGCGGGTCGCTGCCGCCGCTGAGCACGTTGCGGCGCTTGTCCCATTCCACCGTCTGCAGGTTGCCCCAGACGTGGCTGGAGCCGTGGCCGTCCTCGGCGCTGTCGCCGGGCAGCTTGAGCGTATGCCCCATCGCTTCCAGGCCCTTCGCGGTAGCCGCGTCGAAGGTGCCGGTCTCGGCTTCGATCACGTCCGGCAGCCACTGGTGGTGGTAGCGCGGCAGCGCGGCGACCTGCTGCGCGCTGAGGCCGTCGTCGTAGCCGAGGATGCCGAGCAGCACCATGGTGATGATGCGGCTGCCGCCCGGGGTGCCGAGCACGATCGCCTTGTCCGCGTTCTCCATGAAGGTGGGCGACATCGAGCTGAGCGGGCGCTTGCCCGGTTTGGGCGCGTTGGCCGCGTAGCCCATCACCCCGAACGCGTTGGGCGTGCCCGGACGCAGCGCGAAATCGTCCATCTCGTTGTTGAGCAGCACGCCGGTGCCCTTCGGAATCAGCCCGGAGCCGTACAGCAGGTTGACCGTCTGCGTGGCGCCAACGCGGTTGCCTTCGCCATCGATGATCGAGAAATGCGTGGTCTCGTCGTCTTCCAGCGGAGTCGGCTGGCCCGACAGCAGGTCGCTGGGCGTGGCCTTGTCCGGATTGATGGTCGAGCGCAGGCCCACCGCATAGTCCTTGCTGAGCAGGATGCGCTGCGGCACGTGGGTGAAGTCCGGATCGCCGAGGAAGAAGGTGCGGTCGCGGTAGGCGCGGCGCATCGCTTCGACGGTCAGGTGCACGCGGTGCACCGGGTCCATGGTCTTGAGGTCGTAGCCCTCCAGGATCTGCAGCATGCTGGCCAGGGCGATGCCGCCGGAGGACGGCGGCGGCGCGGTGGTGATGGTCCAGCCCTTGTAGTCGAAGCGGATCGGCGTGCGTTCCTTGACCGTGTAGCCGGCCAGTTCCTCGGCGGTCCAGCGCCCGCCGGCCTGCTTGACCCCGGCCAGCAGCTTCTTGGCGGTGGCGCCGCGGTAGAACCCGTCGAAGCCCTTGTCGGCCAGCAGCTGCAGCGTATTGGCCAGTTCCGGCTGCTTGAACACGTCGCCCACGGCGATCGGCCGGCCGTTGCGCAGGTAGACCTCGCGGGTGCCGGGATAGCGCTCCATCACCTTGCGCCGCGACTGATAGCCCTCGGCCATGCGCGCATACACCGGGAAGCCGTCGCGGGCGATGTGGATCGCCGGCGCCAGCGATTGCCGCAGCGGCAGCCGGCCATGCTTGGTCGCCAGTTCCACCAGCGCCGCCGGCAGCCCGGGGATGCCGGCCGACCACGGGCCGTTGATCGAGCGGTCGCGGTCCAGCTCGCCCTTGGCGTCCAGGAACGCAGCCGGCGTCGCCGATTCCGGCGCGGTCTCGCGCGCATCCAGCATCACGTCCTTGCCGGTCCTGGCGTCGTGCAGCAGGAAGAAGCCGCCACCGCCGAGGCCGGAACTGATCGGCTCGACCACCGACAGCGTCGAGGACACCGCCACCGCGGCGTCGAAGGCATTGCCGCCCTCGCGCAGGATCTGCAGGCCGGCCTCGGTGGCCAGGCGGTGGCCGCTGGCGATCGCGGCGCCAGGCGGATGCGCGGCCGGAGCGGTGGCGGTCGCCTCGGCGACCGGCGCCTCGGCCCACGCCGACGGCGTCAGGACCAGGGCGAGCAGCAGGACACGGCGGACGAGGCTTCTCATGCGGCGGGGGGCTCCTGTGGGTACAACTCGGGGTGGTCGCGCTGCAGACGCTGCAGCTTGGCCAGCAATTGCGCGTGGGTCTCCGGGATGGCCGGGTCCGGGTCGATGCACTCCACCGGGCACACCACCACGCACTGCGGCTCGTCGAAATGGCCGACGCATTCGGTACAGCGGGCGGGGTCGATCACGTAGATCGTCTCGCCCATGGCGATGGCCTGGTTCGGGCAGGCCGGCTCGCAGACGTCGCAGTTGACGCAGAGCTCGTTGATCTTGAGGGACATGTGGCGCACTTCGGCACTGACCGGGGCAGTTTACCGGATCGGGGCGGGACGGCCCTGCGAAGGCGGCGCCACGGCGCGGAACGCTGTATCGCCGCCGCGCCCGGAGCAGCGCGGCGAACCGCCCGTGGCGATTGACGACAGCATTGGCTGCGCCTAGAGTCGCCGCGTCGAAAATGGCTGGCCTGGTCTCGGTAGGCCCAGGCCCTTCTCCGCGCTGGCGGAGAGGCTCTGTTCGCGCCGTGCCGCGCGATTCCCCGACAGTCCCCGTGTCCATCGTCCCGGGGTCTGTCCGTGGGCCGCCTTCGACCGGGCTTGCTGCGGCGGATCCCTCCAGCAGGAGCCAACGCATGTCCCCGATTTCCCTTTCTGGTCCCCTCCTCGTCTTGCTCGGCAACGGCGTGCAGGGCGGCGCCGTGGTCCGTGCCGCGCGCCGGCATGGCCTCGCCGTCCGCGCCCTGGTCCGCGAAGGCGCCGCCACCGCGGCGCTGCGTGCGCTCGGCGCGGAGGTGGTGGAAGCCGACCTGGACGACCCCGCCGCCATGCACGCGGCCAGCCGCGGCGTCGCTCACGCGGTGCTGCAGTTTCCCGCCGGTCCCGGCGAAACGACGCTGACCCGGGCCAGGATCGCCCTGGACGCCGCGCGCGCGGCGCGACTGCATTCGCTGGCGCTGAAGCTGAGCAGCGCGCCGCTGCCGGCGCCGTGCCCCGAACCCAGCCTGCGCAGCAACGCTGCGCTCGCGGCGCTGGCACATGGCGCCGGCCTACCCTGCGCGGTCCTGTGGCCGACGCTGTACCTGGACAACCTGCTGAAGCCCTCGGCGCGCGCCGACCTCGTCGCGCACGGCGTGTTCGCACCGCCGATCGCCGCCACGCAACGCATCGCCTGGACCTCGGCCGACGCCTGCGCCGAGGCCGCGCTGGCGCTACTGCGGCACGGCGCGCACGGCGGCAGCTACCGCATCGCCGGCACCGAGAGTCTGACCGGCGCGGAACTGGTGCAGCGGCTCACGGCCGGACTCGGCCGCCCGGTGCGCTATCGCGCGCAGCCGCTGGACGCGTTCGAGCGCGATGTCGATGCGGCGCTGGGCGCCGGCCAAGGCCGCGTGGTGGCGTCGAAGTTCCGCTTCTTCGCCATGCATCCGCAGCAGGCCGATGCACTGCTGGCCGCGCCGCTGCAGGCACAGCCTGGACTGGAGATGTTCCAACCCGGCTCGATCGACGCCTGGATCGCCGCGCATCGGCAGGCCTTCCTGGCACCGTCCCCGGCAGCGGGCGGCCTGCCCGCCGGCTAGCTCAGCGGCGGCGGCAACCGCGCGCGGCTGTGGTGGATCAAGAGGGTCTTGGCGCGAAACGGAGCGAGCTTGGCCAGCAGCAGCACACGCTCTTCGCCGTGGTAGTCGCGACTCCAGGCCAGCATCCGCGGCAACCGCGCCAGGGTCGGCCGGTAGGCGGCGGCCTCCAGGCCCAGCCATTGCCGGCCCAGCCGCAGCACGATCTGCGCGGTGGTGCGCCAGGGTGCCGCATCGATCACCACGATGTGGTCGGCGCGCGCGAGCGCCGCGTCGGCCCATTTGAACTGCACGCCTTCGACGATCCAGTGCTCGCCCTCGACGATGCGCTGCAGCAGCGGCAGCTTCTCCTCGAGTGGACGGCGGACGTCGCCTTCGGGACGGCGGACCCAATGCAGATCGTCCAGCGCGTGGCAGGCAATGCGGTGACGGCGGCCGAGCCGGCGCGCCAGGGTGGTCTTGCCGGCGCCGGTGGGGCCGGTGATGAAGATCCGCATCGCCTGTGCCTTGCCTGGAACTGCGGAAACTGCGCGACGGCCCCCGGCACGTCCGCGCGACGCAACCGCCCGTTGCGGGCGGCGCGGGTGGCAGGACCGGCGCGCATCGGCGCGCCGGCCCGCGCAGGGCTTACTTGGCTTCGACGAAGATGTAGTCGGCGCCGGTCGGCTTGACCACGGCTTCGACGCGGGCGTTGTCGGCCGGGGCGCCGATGTAGACCACGCGCACGCCCTTCATGGTGTTCGGCTCGACCTTGGCGAAGGCCGCGGCGATCAGGTCGGCCATCTTGGCCGAGGCCGAGGAGCCGAACGCCAGCATGTTGCCCGGCTGGATACCGCGGCCGATGGCGGTGGTGGCGCTTTCGACCTGGCGCTCGTACTTGGCCTGGAACTCCGGATCCGATTCCGGCGGGAGGTAGTACAGGAACGGGCTGTTGGTGACGTTGCCCATGTTCTGGATCGCCACTTCCTGCAGGTACTTCTTCCAGCCGGCGTCGTCGTCCTTGGCCGGGGCGGTCAGCGCGGGCTGCGCGTCGGCGGCCGGCTTGGCGGCTTCTTCCTTCTTGCAGGCGGTGAAGCCCAGGGCCAGCGAAGCGATCAGCAACGCGCGTGCGGTGGTGTTCATGGAACGGCTCCCTCTGTGTCGTCAGTGAATGGTGGACGGCTCAGCGCTGCGCGGCGGCCTGGCGGGCCTGGACCAGCGCCTGCACCACCGACGGCGGCACGAAGCCGGAGACGTCCCCGCCCAGGCGCGCGATCTCGCGCACCAACGAGGACGAAATGAAGCTGTGTTGCTCGGCCGGGGTGAGGAACAGCGTCTCCACCTCCGGGATCAGATGCCGGTTCATGCTCGCCATCTGGAACTCGTATTCGAAATCCGACACCGCGCGCAGGCCGCGCAGCAGCACGCCGCCGCCGACCGAACGCACGAAATGCGCCAGCAGGGTATCGAAGCCCAGCACTTCCACGTTGCGGTGCCCGGCCAGCGCCTCGCGGGCCAGCGACACGCGCAGTTCCAGCGGCAGGGTCGGCCCCTTGGACGGGCTCTGCGCCACGCCCACGATCACCTGCTCGAACAGCGGCGCGGCACGGTTGACCAGATCGATATGGCCGTTGGTGATCGGATCGAAGGTGCCGGGATAGACGGCGATGCGGCTATGGGCCACGGTCATGCGTCGGGTACCGCGTGAAGGTCGCCGGGAAGTGTAGCAGCGGTGCGCCGGTACAGGGCAGCACGCACCTCGCGGCTGCCGCCCTCGCGGTACAGCGCCCAGGGCGCGGGCGGTGCCGGCCCCTGCCCGGCCGGCGACTCCAGGTACAGCCAGGCGTCGGCCGCCAGCCGCGCCGGCAGGCGTTGCAGCACCGCGTCCCACAGCCCGGCGGCGAACGGCGGGTCGACGAAGGCGATGTCGGCCGGGGCATAGGCCGATGGCTCGGCCAGCCAGCGCAGCGCATCGCCCTGCACCACCTGCACCTGGTCCTGGGCCTGCAGCCGCGCGACCGTGGCGCGCAACTGCGCCGCTTGGCCCGGATCGCGTTCGACCAGCACCGCGCCAGCCGCGCCGCGCGACACCGCCTCCAGCCCCAGGGCGCCGCTGCCGGCGAACAAATCCAGCACACGCGCCCCGGGCAGCACCGGCTGCAGCCAGTTGAACAGGGTCTCGCGCACCCGGTCGGAGGTCGGGCGCAGCCCGGCCAGGTCCGGCACCGGCAGCCGCGTATTGCGCCAGCGTCCGCCGATGATCCGCACCTGGCCGCCGCCGGGACGGCTCATCGGCGGCCTCGCAGGGGCCGGGACAGGCTAGACGGGGAACGCAGGAACGGCATGGGCGGTGGGCGCGGAAACGGGGTCCGGATCATAGACCAGCGCGGTGTCGCGCGTATGCGCGGCGCGGCGCTTGAAGCCGGCCGTGGCCGCCACCATGTCGGCCGGCAGAGCCGCGCCCTCCTCCGCGCGGCCGCCCATCCTTCATGGAGCACCTACCGATGAGCGTGGAAACCCAAAAAGAAACCCTGGGCTTTCAGACCGAGGTCAAGCAGCTGCTGCAGCTGATGATCCATTCGCTGTATTCCAACAAGGAGATCTTCCTGCGCGAACTGATCTCCAATGCCTCCGACGCCGCCGACAAGCTGCGCTTCGAGGCGCTGGTCAAGCCGGAGCTGCTGGACGGTGATGCGCAGCTGCGCATCCGCATCGGCTTCGACAAGGACGCCGGCACCGTCACCATCGACGACAACGGCATCGGCATGAGCCGCGAGGAGATCGTGGCGCACCTGGGCACCATCGCCAAGTCCGGCACGTCCGAGTTCCTCAAGCACCTGTCCGGCGACCAGAAGAAGGATTCGCACCTGATCGGCCAGTTCGGCGTGGGCTTCTACAGCGCCTTCATCGTCGCCGACCAGGTCGACGTGTACAGCCGCCGCGCCGGGCTGCCGGCCAGCGAAGGCGTGCACTGGTCTTCGCGCGGCGAAGGCGAGTTCGAGGTCGCCACGGTCGAGAAGGCCGAGCGCGGCACCCGCATCGTGCTGCACCTGAAGGACGAGGAGAAGGACTTCGCCGACGGCTGGAAGCTGCGCGGCATCGTGCGCAAGTATTCCGACCACATCGCCCTGCCGATCGAACTGCCCAAGGAACACTACGGCGAGGACAAGGACAAGCCGGAAACCCCGGAATGGGAGACGGTCAACCGCGCCAGCGCGCTGTGGACGCGTCCGCGCACCGAGATCAAGGACGAGGAATACCAGGAGCTGTACAAGCACATCGCCCACGACCACGAGAACCCGGTGGCGTGGAGCCACAACAAGGTCGAGGGCAAGCTGGAGTACACCTCGCTGCTGTACGTGCCCGGCCGCGCGCCGTTCGACCTGTACCAGCGCGATGCCTCGCGCGGGCTCAAGCTGTACGTGCAGCGCGTCTTCATCATGGACCAGGCCGAGCAGTTCCTGCCGCTGTACCTGCGCTTCATCAAGGGCATCGTCGATTCCAGCGACCTGCCGCTGAACGTCTCGCGCGAAATCCTGCAGTCCGGCCCGGTGATCGACTCGATGAAGTCGGCGCTGACCAAGCGCGCCCTGGACATGCTGGAGAAGCTGGCCAAGGACGACGCCGAGCGCTACCAGGGCGTGTGGAAGAACTTCGGCCAGGTGCTGAAGGAAGGCCCGGCCGAGGACTTCGGCAACCGCGAGAAGATCGCCGGCCTGCTGCGCTTCGCCTCCACCCATGGCAGCGACGGCGCGCAGACCGTGTCGCTGGCCGACTACGTGGCGCGGATGCAGGACGGCCAGGACAAGCTGTACTACCTGACCGGCGAGAGCTACGCGCAGATCAAGGACAGCCCGCACCTGGAGGTGTTCCGCAAGAAGGGCATCGAAGTGCTGCTGCTCACCGACCGCATCGACGAGTGGCTGATGAGCTACCTCACCGAGTTCGACGGCAAGTCCTTCGTCGACGTGGCCCGCGGCGACCTGGACCTGGGCAAGCTCGACAGCGAGGAAGAGAAGCAGGCCAAGGAAGAAGCCGCCAAGGCCAAGCAGGGCCTGGTCGAGCGCATCCAGAATGTGCTCAAGGACGAGGTGTCCGAAGTGCGCGTCTCGCACCGCCTGACCGACTCCCCGGCGATCCTAGCCATCGGCCAGGGCGACCTCGGCCTGCAGATGCGGCAGATCCTGGAAGCCAGCGGCCAAAAGCTGCCGGAGAGCAAGCCGGTGTTCGAGTTCAACCCCGCGCACCCGCTGATCGAGAAGCTGGACGCAGAAGCCGATGGCGAGCGTTTCGGCGACCTGGCGAAGGTGCTGTTCGATCAGGCGGCGTTGGCGGCGGGCGATAGCCTGAAGGATCCGGCGGCGTATGTGCGGCGGCTCAACAAGTTGTTGTTGGAGTTGTCTGCGTAAGCCGCAATAGACATCGCGCATGTAGCAACGAAGCCGGGCAACCTGCCGGCTTCGTTGTTTCCTGGGACGGCAGGCAGCTTATCGAACGGGCCAGAGCATTCTTAATCGCAGAGCCGCTATGGCAGTGGCAACAATGTACCGGCGTGGTTCAAACGTGAAAACACTGGCCGCCCAACGCAGCGCCACTCACCCTTCAATCTCGTAGCCTTAAGCGCATGCGGACGCTAATCGGAAGCATCCTGCACTTAATGTCTCCGCAGAGTTTCGGCGTGCATTGCTTGCGGCTGCTCATACAATCAAGCCAAAAAACCTTCGAAAGGACCACAAAAATCCTCGATATTACCCCGTTACGCCCAGTCACGTTTACAACATCGCGATGAGCCTCGGCAATGCGAGCAGAAAAATGTGGCCACGGATTCACGCAACCCTCAATTCAGTGCAATCGCGCCCATTAAATTGCAAAAATGCAGAATATTTTAAAAATCTCCCCGATAATTTAATTATAAAATTCCATGCCTGAATTATCATTTAATCGGAATAAAATCCTCAAACTACCTTGCACAACTACTCATGTATGAATCAACCATCTCAGCCACCCTTCGCGAGGATAATTCATAGTTATTATAATTTACGGCAACATCAGGAAATTTATACTGCACCAACAAAACCATTTCTTTATTAGCAAGATTTTGAGTGCAAGAAATAACTCTTGTTTTTAATAAAAATTTATCTTTGCAACTTGCAGACTCACTTTCACCATGTTTTGGCCATAGAGACAACCTAACAACGTCCCTAGCCAAATCAGGCGAAACATCTTCAATGTCGAGCAAAATTCCAATTGCTGGCGAATTCGGCCCATGCCCCCCATCTATGGGCGATGAAGTTAAATTACTGCTTATCTTAACAATGCCAACACTCTCAACTTCAACGTCTCTACATAATTTATCACCATACGAACATCCTGCAACCAAGAAAGCTGTAACGGACAAAAAAAATATTCTCTTGAGCATCTCAACACCCCGCCATTAATCCATTTCTACACAAGTAGTTATACATATGCCAGTCCGCCTGTTTTTCTGTACCCAAACCACTAGGGTCGCGAGTATTCAAATACCCCTTGAAGCCCAAATACCCCCCAAAATTAAGGGCGTCCTTACTGAATATATGCCCCCAAAATGGACTCACACCATTTTGATATTGCCAGGCATGAGTTAGCTCATGAATGAACCAACCGATGTGCCTTCCCCCGTCGCACAAAATAAAATCCCTGCACGACTCCATGTTAGATGGAAAATGTATTGTATTGCGAGGAGTAAAACCTCCAATTACCGCATTATAATCAATTTTAATTAGATCAACATTGATATTTGGAAACTCATCTTTCGCCGCCTCCTTTTCACCAAATGTCAGTGGACGACCATACCAATCCTCCCATCTGGCTGGCTGCTGCCAATTTCCCATGACTGAAATTTTTTGTTGAGAGCTAGAAATTTTTGACTCAGCCCTAGGTGTTGTTGTATAGCTGTCCGAGCCGGGACATCTGCCATCGCGATCTGAAATATGAGATCCTACGCATCTCCCATCCGGATCAAAAAATCTGTACGGGTTATTATTTCCATAAAAATAACGATTGAAACCGCTGCCAGATTTTAAGTTTACTGTCACCGGATCAACCGACAAAAACCGTCCAATCACCGGATCATAGTACCGCTGCTGCATGTACGTCAGCCCGGTCGCCGCATCCTGTACATGCCCAGTGAATCCAGGCCCATCAGTCACAGGCCGATTGAGCAGCTTGCCGTAAGGTTCGTACTCGCTGGTCTCAATGAGGTTGCCGCTGGCGTCGGTCACGGCGATCGGCGTGCCCAGCGCATCGGTGTGGAAGTACTCCACCGTTTCGGCCAGCGCTTGCAGCGGGAGCGCAAGCAGCAGCACCCAGAGCAACCCGATCCACGACATGACGCTTCCTGCCTTATGGTGTCGGATGCTCACTTGCCCTTCCCCCCTTCAGCCGTCGGCGTAAAGGCCGCCGACCACGCCGAACAGCCGTTGTCGTTGCAGGCGCGGACCTGCACGGTGTTGACCGACCCGGTCTTGTTCAAGGTGACGTTGGTGTTGGGGCCGGAATAGCTGACAGCCCCCGTGATCTCGTAACGCGTTGCGCGTGCGCTGGCGGTCCAGTCGAGTTCGGCACTCATTATTTAAATGGTCAAGAAAAACATGCACGGCTTGAGCAAACCTCATCCCATATCCACGCAAGTCCCAATGGAGTCAACTGCAGCACCCACTATTTTTTGGCGCAACCACCGCAGGAGCAGAAGCACTTCTTTGCTCATTCAAAAGCCTCTTGGCGCTCTTTCTCCTGCTTCTTTTTCATTAAAATATATTCATCCCACTTACCTTCCTCTTGGAACTTCGAGTGGAACTCAGCAAGATTCATGCATTTCGCTACTTATCGGTCATGCGATATTCCGAACACGTCAAAATTTGAATATTGCCGCGAAGACTTGAAAACCTCTAGACTAGCCCTGGGACACACGGGCACCTAGAGCTCATTGCGATAACCTTCATTAAAAATCCCAATAAAAACTTAAACCAATGATCTAACGAATTACTTTGAAGCCTTTGTGCTCGATAGAGATTTAATTAAATTATCGAAGTCAGGCTCCAAAATCGCATTAGTCAAATATTTATTGCCATCGAAATTGACAATTATCTGACCTTCTGGAGATCCAACCCTATATACGTCAGACCCAATTCTTTCAAAAGCGCCATCTATACCGACAACGAGAGGACACTTACTTGAATCACCGGTATTGAAACGGCTGGCGGCCTCCAAGAACAATGTATATTTCTCACCAACCTCCAATTGAACATTGGAGCAAAATTTGTCATAGCTAACCAAAGAGGTTTCAGGCGATTTAAATGCCAAAACAGTTCCTCTCTCAAGTGATACCACATATATTCTATTGCAATATCCAGTCTCAGGACACGAGCCATTGATCGCTACAACCTCTCCAGCGATCACTGCAGTCGATTTTTTGAATAACTTTTCTATTGATCTATTTGAAGGCGATGACCCATAAGAAAAAAAAGGAAAAGCGATCAATCCAAAAAATAGCGCCAATGAAATTCTCACAATCAATTCTCCTTACTATTATTATCCCAACCCGCATTCATTGTTTTACGTGCTGCCGCCTCGACATTCCTTTCAAACTGGCAGTTCCACCCCACACACCCCGCTGCCAGTTGGGTAATTTTTTGGTTATCAAATTCAGTGTCAAAATGAAAAACTTCATGCATAAAGCGAAACACCCTATAGAAAGTTGATCGGCCATCAAAATATCTTGCAGCGCTGAGCACAATCGAACCTCGATCACTTTTTGAATTAAAATTCACGTATGCGACACTTGTTTGCTCAACTGTCCCACCCTGTGCAGTTGAAACATCCCAGTTACTGCTGTCTATTTCAATTCCATCAAGTTTATTAAACGCCCTAACAGCGCGCGAGTCGCCAGCGGCCTTGGCTGTCCTCCCGACAGAATTTGCGTCCTTAACCGCAGTGTCAATCTGTTTTTTTGACGCCTGTTCAGGCCCAACAGAACTAACCATTGACGAAGTGATCGTTTTAGGCATTAGCGCTGTCCCTGCCATAGTTGTGTACTCAGAAGTACTTACTGCAGTACCGTCTTCATTACATACGTGTGTACCAGTACACATTCCATTTGGATCAGAGAAACGATAGGGATTATCGTTGGAATATTTATACCTATTAAATAAAGCAACAAAGTCCCGTATCGCGGCCACCGGATCAACTGACAAAAACCGCCCAATCACGGGATCATAGTACCGCTGCTGCATGTACGTCAGCCCGGTCGCCGCATCCTGTACATGCCCAGTGAATCCAGGCCCATCAGTCACAGGCCGATTGAGCAACTTGCCGTAAGGTTCGTACTCGCTTGTCTCAATGAGTTTGCCGCTGGCGTCTGTCACCGCGATCGGCGTGCCCAGCGCATCGGTGTGGAAGTACTCCACCGTTTCGACCAGCGCTTGTACCGGGAGCGCAAGCACCAGCACCCAGAGCAACCCGATCCACGACATGACGCTTCCTGCTTTCTTGTGTCGGATGCTCACTTGCCCTTCCCCCCTTCCGCCGTCGGCGTGAAAGCCGCCGACCACGCCGAACAGCCGTTGTCGTTGCAGGCGCGCACCTGCACGGTGTTGACCGACCCGGTCTTGTTCAAGGTGACGTTGGTGTTGGGGCCGGAATAGCTGACAGCACCCGTGATCTCGTAACGCGTTGCGCGCGCGCTGGCGGTCCAGTCGAGTTCGAACCTCACCGGCGACGTATTGAGGTAGCGGTAGCCGCTGTTGAACGATGGCGTCGCCGGGGGCGAGGTATTCACCACCGTGGTCTGGGTGTTGGAGTACGGCCCACACCGGCCAAGTTGTTTGAATGAATTATTCGAAGCGCCACACTTGATAGAGATTAATCAAGTCATGACACGTCACTGCAGATTCCCTACAGTTTCGTGAAATTTTAAAATTTAGCAAAAAAGCAGCGCAACATAACCTAGAAACTATTGATAAGCCAACTCCTCAACTACCTTTTTGCATTTCTCATCAAGATCGACATGAAATGACTTGACTCGCTTGTCCGCAAGCAGAGCACCAACATCGTCTTTATGCAAAACAGAAAACCCCCGCAAGCCAGGAGAAGAGTTTTCTTGAATAATCGAATAATCTTTTATACCCCATTTCCGCGTCTTCTCCACGTATCTATGGATCTGCGCCAAACATATCGACTCAGCATCAGAACGTGAATCACCGGGCTTTTTCAGTCCATCCACTTGATGATTGGCGTTACAACAAGAAGAAAAAGTAACACAGAACAACACCAAGAAAGCTTTTCGAACATAAAATTTCATTGCTTCTGCTCCGGAATCCAGATAAATTCATAACCTTCATGGCTTCGGACCATTCCTGGAACACCCATATACAATTGGAACTGATAGTCAAATCCATTTGCTCGCGGCATATATCCCTCCTCTCTAGTATTTGGATGAGCGTGGAAAAAACCGAGCACTTTACAAGCACATTCAAATTCCGACGGCTTGTGCAGGGAGTCCTTTCCCATATGATCTCGCGTACCTGGCTCTAGACGCACCAAGTCCGGATGATCTTCATTTGCAAACTGAACAACCCACCCACCTTGCTCTTGCTTCGTAGAACCTTGGGAATTTTGCGGTACCGGTCGAGAGTTTGGATTTGACTCATCCCAAGCTTGCTCCATTTGACTCCGGACGTTGCGATCCCTAGTCCAAGATGGATCTGTCTTCTGTAATTCTCGACCATAAGCTCCTCCTCCAGAAGCTTGTTTCGCCTCACTAGAATGCAAGGAAATTACTTCTGTTGTATTTGCGCCATTAACCCTACAAGTTCCATCGGCATTCTCAATTCTTGATCCAGTACAACGCCCATCAGGGTCATAAAATCGGTAAGGACTATTTCGAGCATACCCATATCTATTAAACTGCACCGAAGGACTCTTATATGGAGTCACCGGATCAACCGACAAAAACCGCCCGATCACCGGATCATAGTACCGCTGCTGCATGTATGTCAGCCCGGTGGCCGCATCCTGCACGTGCCCGGTGAATCCAGGCCCATCGGTCACAGGCCGATTGAGTAGTTTGCCGTAAGGCTCGTACTCGCTGGTCTCGATCAGGGTGCCGCTGGTGTCGGTCACCGCGATCGGCGTGCCAAGCGCATCGGTGTGGAAGTACTCCACCGTTTCGGCCAGCGCTTGCACCGGGAGCGCAAGCACCAGCACCCAGAGCAATCCGATCCACGACATGACGCTTCCTGCTTTCTTGTATCGGATGCTCACTTGCCCTTCCCCCCTTCAGCCGTCGGCGTGAAAGCCGCCGACCACGCCGAACAGCCGTTGTCGTTGCAGGCGCGTACCTGCACGGTGTTGACCGACCCGGTCTTGTTCAATGTCACGTTGGTGTTGGGGCCGGAATAGCTGACAGCGCCCGTGATCTCGTAACGCGTTGCGCGCGCACTGGCGGTCCAGTCGAGTTCGAACCTCACCGGCGACGTATTGAGGTAGCGGTAGCCGCTGTTGAACGATGGGGTCGCCGGGGGCGAGGTATTCACCACCGTGGTCTGGGTGTTGGAGTACGGTCCGCAGCCGGCCACGTTGCAGGCCTTGGCCCGGTAGGCATAGCTGCCGTTGCCCTTGCCGGAGAAGGCCTGGCTGGTGGCGTTGGCGTTCTGCGTGGCCGTCCAGCCACCGCCATTGGCGCTTTCTTCCAGCGTGTAGCTGCTGGCGGTGCCCACGCCGCTCCAGCTCACCGTGTAGCCGTTGACGCCGGCACTGGCCGGAGCGCTCAGGCTGGGGGCGCCGGAAGGGGCGAAGATGACCTGCGTGGAGGCGTTGCCCGAGTACGGCCCACAGCCGGCCGCGTTGCACGCCTTGATCCGGTACAGGTAGGTGCCGGCGCCGCGACCGCTGACGCCTGCGCTGGTCCCGCCCACCGAGGCGATCCCGCTCCAGGTGCTGCCGCCGTCGCTGCTCTCTTCCAGGTTGTAGCTGACCGTGGTGGCGACCGTGCTCCAGCTGAGCGTGTAGCTGCCGGTGGTGTTGGTCGCTGGCGCACTCAACGACGGCGCCGAGCCCGGCGCATAGACCGCCTGCACCGTGCCGGTCCCCGAATACGGGCCGCAGCCGGCGGGATTGCAGCCGCGCACGCGGTAGGCGTAGCTGCCGGCGGCCTTGCCGCTGTAGGCGTTGCTCTGCGCGCTGCCGCTGTAGGACACGCTCCAGTTGCCGCCGTTGGCGCTTTCCTCCAGGGAGTAAGTAGCCGCGCCGGTGACCGTGCCCCAACTGATGGTGTAGTTGCCGACCACGCCGGTGGCGGGCACGCTGATGCTGGGCGCGTCGCTGGGCGCGAACTGCACCACGGCCGTTGCGGTCGCGCTCCACGCGCCACAGTAGCTGCCCAGGCAGGCGCGCGCGCGATAGGCATAGCTGCCCGCGGCCTTGCCGGAGACCGCCTGGCTGGTCGCGACGCCGGAGTAAAGCGCCGTCCAGCTGCCGCCGTTGGCCTGCTCCTGCAATTCGTAGCGGTTGGCCGAGGCCACCGTGGACCATTGCACGGTGTAGCTGCCGGAGCTGCTATAGCCGGGAACCGTCGCGCTGGGCGATGCCAGCGTCGGCAGGTTGCTGACCTTGGCCAGCAGGCTGCCGCCCAGGTAGACGTACTCGGAAATCTTGCCGACGCGCTCGTCGCGCTGATAGCGCAGCACGCCGTCTTGCCCGTACAGCGAGACGATGTCGCCCAGGCTTGGGCTGCTCGCCAGCACGCGGCGGCCTTGCGCGTCGTAGCGGTAGGTTTCCACGCCGGTGACTTCGCGCAGACGGTTGCCCTTGTCGAACACGTAGTTGACGCCGTTCTTGTTGGACAGGTTGCCCTGCGCGTCGTAGCTCAGGCCGATCACCGCCGAATTGTCGGAACTGTTGTTCACGCTCAGCAGTTGCCGGTTGGCGTTGTAGAAATAGCTGTAGTCGCGGCTGCCACCCACCTTGACCGCCGTCAGGTCGTCGAGCACGTTGTAGCTGTAGCGCGCCAGGTTATCGCCACCGAACATCGCCGATTGCGTGCTGGTCAAGCGGTCCAGGCCGTCGTAGCCCATGCTGCGCGTTTGCCGCCCACGCGCGTAATCCGTGATGGCGCCGACGTTGCCGTTGGCGTCATAGGTATAGCCCAGGTCGAGCGGATTGCCGCCGCCGCTGTCGCTGCTGCGAGACGGCAACTGGCGTGCGTTCTGCGCCATCGTGTGCACGATGCCGTTGCCGTAGGTGAACTGCTTGATCGCCCCGTTGGGGTAGTAGCTCACGCCCAGCGCATAGCCATTGGCCTGGGTCGCCTGGCCCAGGGCATTGGGCGCATAGTTCAACGCCAGTCCCGATGGATAGGTGACCCCGGCCGGATGGCCATCGGCCGTATAGGCATAAACGAGGCTCAAGCCGCTGGAACCTGGTTGCGTCATGCTCTCGCTCAGCAGCAGGCGGCGCTTGTTGTAGGTATACGTGTTAACCACGGCGTTGCCGCCGTTGCTGTTGTTGGTGGTGACCTGTGCCAGCAGGCCATCGGCGGTGTAGACGAAGGACTGGTTGCCGACACCGTCGGGGAACGCCAGCGTGGCCAGGCGGTTACGCGCGTCGTAGCTTCTGCCGACCTTGGCGCTGGTGGCGACGTCGGTGCGATTGCACGAGGACGTCGAGGTGTAGCCCTGCCCGCTGGCCGACCAGGCCAGGTTGCCGGCGGCATCGTAGTCCATCACCGTCGCGCCGGTTTCCGGTTCGACGGTCTTGCACAGTTGCTGGGAGTCGTCGTAGACGTAGTTTCGGGTCACCGCCAGCGAACTGTCGCCATTGCGGCGATGGATCGCCAACGTCTTGCCGAACACATCATGCGGAATCTCGGTAACGGCGCCTTCCGGATGCATGATCCACACCGGCTTGCTGTAGTCCGGTTGGTCGAACACCTGGAAGCCTGTGGTGGTCTGTTGGCCACGAGGATTGGTCACCAGGGTCCGGATACCACTCAAGTATTCGGTCCGTGTCGTCAAGAGGCCCAATTCGCTGTCCTGCGACACCGACGTGGTACGGCCCAGGGCGTCGTACTCGGTCCAGGCCCCCGTACTGAGCGTATCGCTGCTGCCGGGATAGGAACTGAAGGTGTTGCGACCGTCGTAGTCGTAGGCGAACTTCTGGAAACGCTGCGTCGCGGCTTCGTTGCCGGCATCGAACTCGCGGGTCAGCACCGGGCGCCATAGCGCATCGAAATAGGTCAGCTTGCGCGCGTTGCCGGTAGCCACAGTCTGCCGCCAATGGCCGGCAGCAAGCCCATACTCGCTGCCGCCGACCTGCTCGAACGACTGCGTGGTGGCGTTCCAGGAAACGGTGTCGTTGGCCGGATAGGCAATGCTCGACAACCGGCCCATGGTGTCGTAGCCATAGCTGGTGGTGTAGCCGTTCTCGTCCGTGGTCGAGGTGATCCAGCCGCTGTCGTTGACCGTGGCCGATTCGGTTGTGCCGTCGGCATAGCGGATCGACTGCGGAACGCCGCGCTTCCAGTTGGACAGCGTGGTGGTGTTGGCGCTGCCATCCTTCGCCGTCGCCAGCGTACCGTCGCTGTTGTAGCTCAGGCTCAGGCGCAACTTGCCGAACGACCAGCGTTGAGACGGCATTGCATTGGTGTCATAGCTGGTCTGCGATTCCACCAGTCCCGTATCGCTGTTGGTGCTCTTGGCGCTCTGGCCGACGATCCACTTGCCCAGGTCGTCGTAGTACTCGGCCGCATCCGTCCGCGAATGCCATGGGCTGGCGCGAGTGACGCTGAGCGTACGCGCGAACGCATCGAAGCCATTCGCGGTCCAGCTGTAGGAGACACCGTCCTGTACGATGGTCCTGATACGCAGCGGCCGCAGCACATTGGTCAGCGGATTGGGAATGCCGAGCAGGGATTGGCCCATCTCGGCCGGGAACGGCTGCGCGGCCACATCGCCATCGGCGAAATAACTGTTGCTGGTCTTGGACAGCGTATTGCCGCTGGCATCCAGTGCCGTGGTGCTCAGCAGGCGTCCGTCGTTCAGCCCGTACATGAAGCCGAACTCGTAAGCCGTGGCTGTACCGTCGGGATTGGTGACTTTGACCGTCTTGCTCGGTACACACGTCGGACAGGGGTCGGTAGCTTGACCCGAGGTGTAGAACTTCGTGGCAGGCGTATCGGCAGCATAGTTCCAGGTCTGCTGTGCCAGGCCCGGCCCCGTCACCGTCTTTGACGTCAGGACGTAGTTGTCGAAATAGCCAGGCACATAAGGAACGGGGGGTTGCTGCCCGGCAGGCACTGCGCAACGGATGATGGGTGTGTGATTGCGGTATTGGCGCTCGTAATCGAAGGCAAAAACGCCGACAGCGCCCGACGGATGCGTGACCTGCAACGATACCGCGCCATTCATCGGGTCTGGCTCGGATGCGCAGTTGCTGGCGCCGCCGCCGGCCGGCGGCTCGCGCGTTGGCAGCATGTTGCCGCTGGCGATGCTGTAGATCCACTGCGACCCATCGGGCTGGGTGACGGTCTTCAGGCGATAGGCGCCCTGCGGCGTCGGGTACGCCGTACTGAGTTCGTAGCCATAGGTCCAGGTCTGGCCGTTGGTCTGGACGCTGCTGATCAGATCGCCGTTGTAGTTCAGCGCGATGGCACGACCGTCGCTGGATTGGATCGAGGATAGCTTGTCGCCGGTGTAGCTGTACGTCACCCAATTGCCGAAGCGATCCTCGATGCGGCTGGCCATCAGCGCGATGCGCGCGCGAGGCGCGTAAACAAAGCCCGCCGCCACGCTCGCCATCGGAAGCTTGTAGCTCTTGATCGTAATTACGGCCGCGTAGTCGAAGTAATATTTGACGCCGCTCGGCGAGATCGCCAAAAACCCTTCACCCGCATAGTTGCTGACGCTGGCCAGGCAGCCCAGGCGCCAGCCATCCTTGGTGATCCAGGGACGGCTGACGCCGTCGGTGGGGCGCGGCGTCTTGGTCTGATTGTCGACCAGCAACTCCTGCTCGCCTGCTCCAGGAACATGCAGGTAGTAACCATGCCAGACGTCATCGGCGGTACCAGGATAGGTGATGCCGTTGACCGTCATCGCCGCATCCGGCCGACCCGGCAACGAACAACGCGCGGCCGGAGAGCCGCTGGTCGTCACCCAGCCCTTCTCGGCCAGGAACTCGCCGTAGACGCGCGGCAGATCGATTTCCCAGTCGCCGAATCCTTTGGCCACGTACTCCTGGCGACGGTTCATGACCTTGAACTCGCGTCCGAGCGCGACTGGCAATGCGTTGTTGCCAGGCACGCTGACATCGGTCGCGCGGAAGCTGACGCTTCGGTCGTACAGGCTGATGTTTTCGCCGAAGATGTCGCCCTTCAGCGGACCAACCACCTGCGATGCCTTGATCTTCTTTTCGTATTCCTCGTAGGGCGCCACGTCGTCCGCCGCGTAAACGCGCGCGCACAGGCACAGCAACACCATGCCGATCACCAGCCTCGCCTTGAACATCGCTTGCCTCTTCCCTTTCAGCCCGTTGCGGGCCGAACTCCCTGAACGATCGCGAGACTCCAGCGAATATCGCGATAACCAAAATCGCAACAGCACAAACCCATCGCGCCAAGCGCGAGGCAAGCGGTCGATCAAAAATCCCCTGCGGGCCAAAGCGATGGCCGTGCCAGATTATCGAGCCCATTTAGGGATATCTGTCAAGAAAATTTTTCGACGCTCCGCAGGCGCTGCTGTCTCCGAATCCGACATGGCTAGGACGGCCACGAATCAACGCACCCCCGCTGCGACCGGATCAATCCGTCCAATTCGGACTTACCTTGAGGCTTCTCACTGACCTTCGCGCGGGCGAGAATCCGGCACCCCCACCCCGTGCCCATTTCAATGAACCCCAGCGACACCATCACCCTGTCCCTGGACCAAGCCACCGCCCTGGTCGAGCGCATCCTGACCCACGCCGGCTTCAGCCCGGCGCACGTGCAGGCTCTCACCCACACCATCGTCGCCGGCGAACGCGACGGCTGCGCCTCGCACGGGCTGTACCGGACGCTCGGCTGCGTGGCGACGCTGCGCAATGGCAAGGTAGTGGGCGATGCCGAGCCTGTCGTGCACGACCATGCGCCGGGCATCGTGCGGGTCGATGCACGCGGCGGATTCTCGCTGCTGGCGTTCGAGCGTGGGCTGCCGTTGTTGATCGAGAAGACCCGGGCCAATGGCTTGGCCGCGCTCGCGATCAATCATTGCGTGCATTTCTCTGCGCTGTGGCCGGAAGTCGAGCGCATCACCGATGCCGGGCTGGTCGCGCTGATCTGCAATCCCAGCCATGCCTGGGTGACGCCGGCCGGCGGGCGCACGCCGCTGCTGGGCACCAACCCGCTGGCGTTCGGCTGGCCGCGCGTGGATGCGCCGCCGTTCGTGTTCGATTTCGCCACCAGCGCGGTGGCGCGCGGCGAGATCGAGCTGCGTCGCCGCGCCGGCCAGCGGATTCCCGAAGGCTGGGGCGTGGACGCGGCGGGCGCGCCGACCACCGATCCGGCCGCGGTTGCCGACGGCGGCGCGATGCTGACCTTCGGCGGGCACAAGGGGTCGGCGCTGTCGGCGATGATCGAACTGATCGCCGGGCCGTTGATCGGCGACCTGACCAGCGCCGAATCGCTGGCGCACGACGCCGGCGCCGGCGCTTCGCCCTACCACGGCGAACTGATTCTGGCCCTGGATCCGGCGCGCTTTCTTGGCACCGACCGGGACACGCATCTGGCGCGCGCGGAAGCCTTCTTTGCGGCCTACGAGGCCACCGGGGCACGCCTGCCGTCGCAACGCCGTTACCAGGCGCGGGAACGCAGCCGTAGCGAAGGCGTGCGGATTCCGCAGGCCCTGCATCGGGATCTGCTGGCCTTGCTCGACTGAAGGAGACTATTGGTAGCGCGCTTCAACGCGGCTCAGCGGGGCATGCCGTTGTCGCGTAGGAGCGGCTTCAGCCGCGACAGGCATCATCGGTAATGCCGTGTCGCGGCTGAAGCCGCTCCTACGAGTGGGCTTCCCGCGCGTCGTGTACTCGTGTGATGCGCGCGCCAGATGCGGGTGAGCAAGCGCCCCGCCCGCGCGATACGCGGGCAGGAACGGCATTACCGCCGACGTGGAATCTGCTAGCAGGTGGAATCGCGCCTGACCGAACATACCGCGGCGGGCTCCATCCGCCACGGCACTGTCACCTGGTCGCCCACGCAAGCAGGCCCCCACTCAGAACTTCACCGTCGCCCGCGCCCAGTAGTAGCGGCCGAGCAGATCGTAGGTGGCCACGTCGGTGTTGGCGTTGGTGACGTTGTTGGCGTAGTACAGCGGCGGCTGGCGGTCGGCCAGGTTGTCCACGCCCACTTCGAAGCGCGTGTTCCACGGCTTGACCTGATAACCCACCTGCACGCTGTGGTAGACGTAGGCGCCGATGTCGCGGACCACGGCGGGCTGGTCGGCATCGGCCGATAGGCTCTGGCGGGTATCGGCGCTGCCGATCTCGGTGCGGCCGATGTAGCGGACACGCCACGACGCGCTCCAGTCGCCCAGGTTCCAGTTCAGCGTGCCCAGTGCGCGCCAACGCGGGAAGTTGCCGTAGGCGTAGGTGTACTTGCCGGCGTTGTGGATGGTGACCGTGCTGGCGTCAGTCGTGTCGGGGTTGATGTCGTAGCGGATCACGTAGGTGCCGTTGAGGCCGGCGCTGAAGCTGCCCCAGGCGGTGTCCGGCAGGCGGTAGTTGAGGCTGAAGTCCGCGCCGCTGGCCCACAGCTTGCCCAGGTTCACGGTGGGCTCGGCGATGTAGTTGACGGTGCCGTTGTCGTTGCGGTGGATCAGCGCGCAGAACGCGCTGGCGTCGTTGGCGTAGCACTGGTTGAGCACGGTCTGCGCCGAGACCTGGGTGATGGTGTCCTTGAGGTTGATCTTCCACAGGTCCGCGCTCATCGACAGGCCTTCGACCCAGCCCGGGTCGTAGACCACGCCGAAGTCGTAGGACATGCCGGTCTCCGGCTTGAGCTGGTAGCCGGCCACCGCTGCGCCGGAGGCCTTTGCGCCGACCTGGTTGTCGGCCTGCTGGTAGCTGCCGTCGGTCGGCACGTTGGCGCAGGCCGCGGCATGGCCGCCGGTGTAGCCGTTGCACGGATCGGTGACCGACGGCGAGTCGCCAGCCACGCCGGCATACAGTTCGCTGATGTTGGGCGCGCGGAACACCTGCGAGGCGGTGCCGCGCAGCAGCAGGTTCTCGATCGGGCGGTACTCCAGCGAGATCTTGCTGTTGGTCTTGCTGCCGACGGTGTCGTAGTCGGAGAAGCGGCTGCCCACGGTCAGGTTGAGCGAGTGCACGCCAGGCAGGCCGGCCAGCAGCGGGAACAGCGCTTCCGCATAGGCTTCCTTGACGCTGAAGCTGCCGCCGAGCACCGAGGCGCAGTACTCGAGCACGCCACACATGCCGTTCTCGTCGCCGGTCCACAACGGATCGGCGGCGGTGCTGGTGCTTTCCTTGCGATAGGAGACACCCACGGCCAGGCTCGCGGTGCCGGCCGGCAGCGCGAACAGTTCGCCGTTGGCGTTGGCCTCGAATTGCTTGACCGTATAGACGTTGGTGACGATCGGATTGACCACCAGCGCTTCCAGCGCCGCCTTGTTGCTGGCGGCGTTGAGGTTGAACACGTCGATCGGGGTACAGCCGGCGATCGGCGCGCCGGCGCTGCCGCACTTGACCGTGCCGTCGGCGGCGAGGAACGACGGCCCGACCGCGGCGTTGAAGCCGGCGTAGTCGAGGAAGCCGTAGTTGATCGACTTCTGCTTGACCTTGCCGTAGTTGAGGCTGGCGTCCCACTGCCAGGAACTGTCGCCGAAGCTGCCGCGCAGGCCGGGATTGATCTGGAAATTGTAGGTGTTGTACTCGTAGCGGCGATTGCCCAGCACCGTGGCGCGGGTGTTGAAGTTGTTGTACGAGGTGCCGGTGCTGCGATCAGTGCCGAAGTTGACCCCGAACGGGTTGTAGTAGCTGGCGGAGGAGACCAGGAAGTTATCGCCGTTGGCGAAGATCGGGATCGGCGCGATGATCGAGGACGAAGTGGTCTTGCTGAAATAGGTGTTGACGTAGCCTTCCAGGTGATCGTTGAAGCGATAGCTGCCGAGCACGAACGCATTGGTGCGCTCCTGCGGGGTCTGCAGCAGGTTGTACGGCTGGTAGTTGTAGGAATCGGTGGAGGCGACGTAGCAGTGGTACTGGCTGGCGTTGGTCGGGCTGCTGCTGCCGCCATTGAAGGTGACCCGCGAACAGCCGTTGCTCGCCGCCAGCGCCTTGGCCGCGGCCGAGCCGTCATTGAAGCTGATGCTGCCGGTGGGCGTGGCCGAGGAGCCCTGCTTCACCCCGACGCCGTCGATCAGCGACAGCGCGTCCTTGGAGTAGGCGCGTGCGCCAGCCGAGACCGGGTCGATGTCGTGGTAGGACAGGCCGGCGACGATGCTGCCGCGCTCGCCGGTCTTGCCGGCGGTCAGCGCGAAGTTGCGGCGGTTGCCGTCGCTGCGCGAGCTGGTGCCGAAGTCGGCGCTGGCCTCGATGCCGTCGAAGCCCTTGCGCAGGATGAAGTTGACCACGCCGCCGATCGCGTCCGAGCCGTACACCGCCGAGGCACCGTCGCTGAGCACCTCCACCCGCTCGATCATGGTCGCCGGGATCGCGTTGACGTCGTTGCTGGCCAGGCGCGTGCCGTTGACCAGGACCAGGGTGCGCTTGTCGCCGAGGCCGCGCAGCGAGATCACCGAGGCGCCGGTGCCGCCGCCGTTGTTGGTGTTGGGGTTGGTGGCGTTGCCGGCGATCGACGGCAGTTCCTGCACCAGATCGCCGAGCGTCGCCTTGCCGGTGGCTTCGATCTGCGCGCGGCTGATGGTCACCACCGGGTTGGCGGTTTCGGTGTCGACGCGGCGCAGGCGCGAGCCGGTGACCACGATGCTGTCCAGGGTCTGGGTGGCGCTGTCGGCGCTCGCCTCCTGCGCCTGCGCCGCCGCGCTGCCCAGCGACAAGGCGGTGGCGACCGCCAGCGCCAGCGGCGTCGCGGCATGGCGGAAGGAAGGGCGTGGCTGCGAAAACGACATGGGCGAACTCCTGGACGGTGGCGAGACGGGAACGGTGCAGAAACGCAGGCCGAACGCTGCCACGCCGGCGCTGTGCCGACGGACGGACCTGCAAGACGGTGGCGCCTGCGCGGCGCCTGCGGTGGCCTGCCTGCGCCGGGCCATGACGGCCTGGCGCACCGCGGGGAGGCCGATATCCTGCGCGCACGGCCGGTGCGCGGCTCCCCCGCTACTGCGATGACGTCCGATGACGACGGCGGCGCTCCGGTGGCGCGCGCCGGCGCCACGGCCGGTACGACGATGCGATCAGATTTTCATCACGCGGTCACACTGTGCCGTGGATGCACGGCCACGTCTTGTCGCGATTCGCGGTTTCGCATGCGGAATCATGCATGGTCATGTGCGGCTCTGCGCCTGCACGTGGCAACGTGCCGCGGCATGGCGCGGTGTCGCGCGAACACGACCGCGACAGGCACACGCTGCAATCGGCCGTGCGCGACGATGACAACGATTCGCGCCATGGCGCGTCACGCCGGGATCAACCAACCGCCGAACAGCGGGCCGGCGGTGTCGCCGTGCTGCGGCTCGATGCGCACGATCAGCGGCTGCGCATCCCGGGTGAGCGCCGGCGGTAGCGGGTAATCGCGGTCGACGAAATCGATCACCTGGCCGCGCTCCACCGCCACTTCCACAGCCAGCTTTCCATTGACCAGGATATTGAAGCGGCCCTTGTCGCTGCCCCAGAAGCGCAGGCGCAACGCCAGCGGCTGCGCGCTGCCGCGCATGCGGAACTCGACGAAACCCTTGCCGCGCACGTCGCGGCACTGCTGGCGGCGGTAGGCGCCGCCGAAGGAGGTGTCGCTGCGCAGCTGGTGCGCCTGCTCGGAGGCCTCGTCGCCGAACTGGATCATGTCCACCGCGATCGCACGCAGCTCGTCCTGCTCGGCCTGGCGCCGCGCGCGCCGCTGCGCTTCCTGCGCCCACTGCGCAGGATCCATGCGCTTGAAATACAGCGCGCTGCGGCGTTCGTACTGCGCGTAGAACGGCACGAAGGTCAGGCCCGGCGGCTGCGTGCTGCTGGCCAGGAAATGGCCGGACTGCGGCAACTCGGCGAAGCCGCGCAGCGGATCGGCCGCGGCCACCAGCGCCGGATCCGGCGCGTCGTACGGCGTGCTGACCGGCCCCAGGTCGGCGGCCAGCGCCAGCGGCCCGCGCATCACCACCACCGTGTCCGCATCGCCGGCGGCGTGCTCCAGCCGCAGCGGCGTGGCCAAGTTCAGGTCGATGACGTCGCCGGCGCGCCAGTCGCGCTCCAGCGCCAGATAGCCATCGGTCAATACCGCGCGCGCGGGCTTGCCGTTCACATGCAGGGTATAGCGTCCCTCGCACCAGGCCGGCACCCGCAACAGCAGCCGGCGCGGCGCGCGTGCGCCGGCGCGCGTCACCTGCAGGCGCACCTTGCCGTTGTCGGGCACGCCACTGTCCAGTTCCAGCGCCAGATCGCGCTCGCTCCAGTCCAGCCGCGAGGGGATATAGAGATTCACGTACAGCGATGCGTCGTCCTGCCAGTAGATCGCATCGCCGAACTGCGCATGCGCTTCCATGCCGCTGCCGACGCAGCACCAGAACGAATCGAACTTGTCGGAGAAGCCGCGCTCGCTGCCGCTGATCATCGGCGTCATGTAGGTGAACATGCCGGTGGCCGGATGCTGCGCGGCCATGGTGTGGTTGTGCAGGGTGCGCTCGTAGTAGTCGAAGTAGCGCGCCTGCGGCGTCCACTGGTACAGGTGCCGGGTCAGCTTGAGCATGTTGTAGCTGTTGCAATGCTCGCAGGTCTGCTCGGTCAGGAAGGCGGCGATGGTGTCCGGCTCCTGGAAATACTCGCGGTCGGCATTGCCGCCGATCACATAGCTGTAGTGCGCGGTCACCGTCTCCCAGAAGAAACGCGCCGCCGCGGCCGCATCGGCATCGCCGGCGACTTCGAACTGGCGCGCCTCGCCGATGAACTTGGGCACCTGGGTGTTGGCGTGGATGTGCGGCAGTTCGTCGCGCCCGGCCGCGGCCGGGTCGATCACCTTCTCGTGGCGCAGGCGCTTGCCGATGGCGACCCAGCGCGCATCGCCGGTGCGCGCGCCCAGTTCGATGTAGGACTCGTTGAGGCCGCCGAACTCGGTGTCCAGCAGGGTCTGCATCTGCGCGTGGTCGAGCGCGTCGAACACACCGGCAAGATAGCCGGCCAGCGGCAACAGCACCTGCAGCGCTTGTGCGTTGCCGGCCAGTTCTTGCGCGTCGAGCAAGCCGGCGAACAGTTTGTGCACCGTGTACAGCGGCGACCAACTGCCGTTGAGATTGAACTTGCTGCCCTTGATGACGCCGCGGCGCACTTCCTCGAACACCAGCTTGCCGCTGTCGATGGCGCCGTTGTCGTTCTTGCGGGTGAGCCCGCCGACGTAGCCATCCGGGTCCTTCGCCTGCGCGCGCGCCAGTTCGGCGACGATGTAGTCGATGCGCTCGCGCAGTGCGGGATCGCGGGTCTGCGCGTGCATCTTCGCCAATGCGCTGAGGTAGTGGCCCAGCGTATGGCCGGCGATGGTGTCGCCCTCCCAACCGCCGTACACCGCCCCCTTCGGCGGCAGGCCGGCGTACTGCAGGAAGTTGTGCAGCAGACGGTCCGGCTCCAGTTCCAGCAGGTAGCGGCGGTTGGTCTGCAGCGAATCCAAAAACAGCGACGGCTTCAGCGTGACCTGCTGCAAGGGCAACGCCTGCACCCGGCCCGGGGTGGACGCGGCGGCGTCCAGCGGGAAGCGCAGCAGCCCGGCCGCCACCGCCAGCGCGCTCCATTGCAGGAAGCGGCGTCGCGAGGGATCCAGCGCGGCCCCAGCCGCGTCGGAAGATGCGTGCGCGCAGGCGGCGCCATGCCGATGCATGCCCTGCCCGCTCATCGCCGGCCTCCCGCGTGCAAGGCGGCATGCGGGAAAGAAACGCATCGAGGCATGGACTGCTCCTGTGTGAGATGTCGGGACACCGACTCCGCGGGGCAATGACCAGCGGATCCATGGTCACTGTGTCATCCGGGTGACAGCGCGTCTTGTCCCCACTGATGCGTGCAGATGCGGATTTCCGCCGAATCGCCGCGCCGGCCTGGCGCCGGCGACCTAGCCCTGCGGACAGCGCAGGCGACGCGGCCGACACGCCGATGCCCTTCGGCTCATGCGCCACCTGCACGACGCGTTGCGTCATGCCGGCATCGCGACACCGTGGCGGTGTCCAGCGAACGCACTGTGCATCCGCCGCGACACCGCCTGCCAGTCACTGCCGGTCGATCAGCGTGGCTTCGCCGTGACCTCCGGCACCGCGTCGGTCAAGTCGGCGCCATCGTCGGGATTGGTCACCGTGTCCGCATCGACGTATCCGTAGAACACGCCCTTGCTGGCCGACGCACCGCGCTGCTCGAGGTCGCCGCGCATCTGCGCGGAACCGGACAGCGTGAACCCACCGAACGCGCCTGCCGGCTTGAACACCGTATGCAGCTGGGCGCGATCCTTGATCGTCACCCCGTCCTGCAGCAGGCTCAACCCGCCGACCACGGCGCCGTCCTGCACCTGCCCGCCCAGGATCGTCGCGTGGTCCTCGATCCGCGCATCGCCCAGCACCTTGCCCCCGAGCACCCGCGCCTGTGGGCCGACATAGGCGGTTGAGGCGACATACGCGTTCTGCGCGACCCAGCCACCGCCGTTGGGATGGCGGCTGCCGACGCGCGTCGGCGTCGGCGCACCGGGCTGCTGGCCCGACGGATAGGCGTTCTCCAGCGTGACGCTCCAGGGGTAGCGGTAGACCGAGTAGTACGACTGATCCCACTTGATCTTCTGCATCTTGCTCGGCGCGCCCATCACCACCAGATACAGGTCGCTGTCATCGCTGCGCACCTGGAACGACAGCGCGGCATCGGCGCCCTTCTGCAACGCGCTGTAGCGCGGCTTGCCGCTCGCCTCGATCGCGACCAGGCCCCAGCGCCAGTCCGAGTCCGGCGTGCCGATCGTCTCGGGATCGTTGGCCAGACCCGGCAACGTGTCGACCGCCGACTTCTGCTGCACGTTGCCATGGAACTTCACCACGACCGCATTCGCACCCGCCGCGGGAATCAGCCTGACAAGGTTGTAGCCCCACCGCTGCGGCGCCCAGCCGAACGGCACCTGGTAGCCGCCGGTCTGGCCCTGCACCGGATCCAGCTGGGTCAGGCGCAGGGCACGATCGCGATTGGTCTCATCGGACAGGTTTTCCGGATCGAACGCAGTATTGCTGCCGTATTGCTGGCGCATCACGGCGCCATGGTCGCGACCGTCCGGGTCGATGTAGTCCCACTGCACGTTGTGCATGGCCCAGTCGCCGAGCACGTCGTTGAGCTGCGACTGGCTCCAGCCCATGTTGTCGCGAATGATCGAGAACGGATCGGCATCGGCCTGGCGGGAATCGCCGGGCTTGGGCGCCTTGGCCCACAGATCGTTGATGATCGCGTAACCGAAGCGATCCTTGAGGTACTCCATGAACTGCCAGTTGCAGTAGCGATCGCGGGTCGAGCCAAGATAGAGATGCGGGTAGTTCACCAACATCTCCGAGCACTGCACATCGTCGTGGAAATACTGATGCGCCATCCAGTTGGCATGCGATTCCCAGATCCAGCCGACGTACGGCGAATCACGCAAGCCGCCGGTGCTGCCCTGCAAACCATGGGTCAATTCATGCGCCAGGCCCCAGTGGTATCCCAACTGGTCCGGGTTGATCCACATGCCCATGCCGCCGCTGGCGGAGGTACCGCCGTTCAGGCCGAAGCTGTGGTCCAGGTAGACGCTGACCTTGTACTTCGTTCCCATATTGCAGTAAGGCTCGGGAAACCCGACGCGCTCCATGTAGGCAGCCCAGATCAACTCCAGTTCCTTGGCTGCCGAGGCGACGTCATCCTGCGAAACGGCTTGTCCATCCTTCCAGCGGAACGCGAAGTGTTGCGTTTCGTAGCGAACGGCCGGCATGTCGGTATCGCCGGGATTGGCGATCCATTGGCCGGCAGTGCAGACCGCCGCATGCGCATGCTGCGCAGCCAGGACCAGAACGGCCGACAGGCAGACCATGAAGATAAGACGCATGAATCGAGAAGCAGCAATTCTCACGGCGCTACACTCCTCTTGTCCGACGACATTGGATAAATAGGACGATCGACGCGCGTTCCGACGCACCCGCCTGAGTGATTGAGGCATCCGCCACCACCCAATGGCAAGCGGATCCAGGTTCGCCTCCGGCGAAACGCCACGAAAACGCAGCGCGGCAGCCACTCGCGCATCGGCAACGCGTCGCCAGACTAGTCCACTCAAACGCAATGCACCCGACGGTTATCCTCATGGAATTGGGATAATTCCGCACAGAGTCCGAAAATCAAACCGACGTCACGGCAGGAACATGATGCGGCCGGCACCTGCCGCCGACATCAGCGGCAGGTGCTGCAACTGATGCGCCCGCGAAGGTCTATGAGGTCGGCTCGATCGGCATGCACGCCTCGCCTCAAGGCATGTCGCAGCGCTGCACATCCGCAGCGGTCGCCTGCGGCAGGCGCTGCGCATGCGGCGCCAGCATCTCCCACTCCTGTACCGCCAGCGCGGCGTAGCGCTCGCCGCCGCCGGCGGCATCCAGCACCGCGCGCATGCAGCGCGTGGTCACCGGCGCAAAGCGCAGCGTCTGCCAACGGCCGGCAGCAGGGGCGCGCGTGCTCTGCGCCAGCGGCCACCAGCGCCCATCGCGGCGGTATTCCAGCCGCCAGCGTGCCGGTGGCGCCACGCCGGTGTCGGCGCCAGGCGGATGATCGGCCCAGAACAGGATGCGGCTGCGCTGCAGCGTCACCGGTTGCGCCCAGCTGTATTGCAGCCACTGCTGCGGCGGGTTGTGCGCAGTCCAGCTGCCCCACAACTGCGGCGGCAGGGGATTGCGCTTGACCTGCCCGTCGTTGAGCGCGGCGATCCAGTACTGGTGCGGGATGTCCGGGCCGTTGGAGGCACTGGCCTGCGCATAGCGGGCGAGGTTGCGACGCGGCGGCAACGGCGGCTGCGGCCGCCGCGTGGGCACCACCGGCAGGATCCGCGCCGGCTGCCGGGTGTCGTCCCACTGCAGCCGGTCGATCGCCACGCTGCGGCGGAAATGCCCGCCGCCCTTGGCATCGGCGGTGTGGTAGACCAGGTACCACTGGCCCTTGAATTGCACGATGCCCGGATGCGAAGTGGTCGAGGACACCGGCGGCAGCAGTACCGCGCGATAGGTCCATGGCCCCAGCGGCGACGGCGCGCTGCCGTAGGCGATGCACGCGTGGTACAGCGTGGGCGTGCACTCCGACTCCGGCCCGGCATGGTTGCCGGCGTAGGCCATGTAGTAGGTGCCGTTGCGCTTGAACAGCCACGGCGCCTCGAAGTAGCCGTCCAGCGTGGTCACCGCCACCGCCTGCCCCTTCGGCGTGACCATGTCGCGTTCCAGTTCGATGCCGAACAGCTTGCCGAAGGTGCCCCAGTACAGATACACGCGACCGTCGTCGTCGACCAGCACGGTCGGGTCGATGTTCTGGATCGCGTTGGGCACCGGCAGCGATTGCGACAGGATCGGTCCCTGCGGATGCGCGTCGCGCCACGGCCCCAGCGGAGTGTCGGCCACCGCCACGCCGATCGCGAACGGATCGGTATTGCGCGATTGCGCTTCCTGCACCGGCGCATACAGGTAGTAGCGTTTATCCGGGCCCTGCACGATCTGCGCGGCATAGGCGTGGCCGGGCGCCGCCCAGGCGAATACCTGCTGCGGACGCAGCAGCGTCGGGTAATGGGTCCAGTCGCCACGACCGACATCATCGGTGACCAGCAGTTGCCAACGGTCGATCACGAAGTCGTTAACCTCCGGCGCCGCCTCGTCGCGGCCGGCGATGATGTAGAGCTTGCCGTCGGCGACCAGCGGCGCGGGGTCGGCCGAATAGGCGCGGCCATCGGCCAGGATCGGATTGCCCTGCGCGTGCACCTGCCGCGACCACGGCACCGCCGGTGTGGCGGCGATGGCCGCGGCAACGCCGATGTAGGCAGCACAGGCCACCAGCAGACAGGCGACGGCACTGCGCACGGGATGGCGGTTCATGGCGTCGTCTCCGCCTCGATCACCAGGTCCAGCCGCACGGGCAGCGTCCCGGTGCCATCGCGGCCCTGCGCCTGCCCGACCACGCTCGTGCGACCCGGCTTCGCATAGGAAGCCGGCGCCAGCGGCGGCCACTGCACCGGCACGCGCTCGCGCGAGCCGTCGTTGTACTGCACGGAGACCCGCTCCGGCAGCGCCGGCGCCTGCGCGACGCGCACGTGCAGCGGCGGTGGCGCCTGCACGGTGGTGAGCTGGCCAGGCGCGGTCGCGCGGACCCAGATGCTGGCAGTCACCGGCACGTCGCCATCGGCCAGGCCCTGCACCTGCACGCGACCCTCGCCAGCCAGCGCACCCACATCGACTTGCGACCAGCGCACGCCCAGCCAGGCCCAGCTGCCATCGGCGAAGTAGCCGGCGATGCGTGCCGGCAGCGTCGGCGCCTGACCGGGCGCGATGCGCACGTCTACCGCTTCGGTCGCCACCGCGCGCTCGGCGAACACCTGCCATTCGTCCAAGCCCACGGCGTAGTGGCCCTCGCCCTGCACGGCGGTCTGCAGCACCGCGCGCAAGGCGGTGGTGACCACCGGCGCGAACGCGACCCGGCTCGGCGCGCCATCGCCGTGCACCGGATAGCCGCCACGCACGGCGATCTCGCGCCATTGCGTGCCGTCGAGGTATTGCAGCGTCCACGCGCGCGGCAACGCCACCCCGCCCTGCGGCTGGTCGTCCCAGAAATACAGCGCCGCCGCGCTCAGCCGCTGCGCTTGCGACCACTGATACTGCACCCACACCGAGGCGGGCTGCGCGCGTCCCCAGCTGCCCCAACGGCGGTCGGCGGACGGGACCTGGTCCGGCGCCGGCAGCAGCCCATCGTTGAGCGCCTGCAGGCGGTGATGACCGGCGGTGAACTGCGCGCTCGGCGTGGCCTCGCCCTGTACCTGCAGCGTCTGCCCGGCCGGCGTCGGCGCGGCGATCACCGCGACCTCGGCGTGCCCCTGCAAGGCGCCATCGTCGGCCTGCAGTTGCAGGGTGTAGGCGCCGGGCGCGGTGAAGCGCACCTCGGTGGTGGCCGCCTGCGGCTGCTCGAACAGCGCCGCGCCGCCGGGCGGTGACTGCAGCGTGCGCCAGTGCAGCGCCAGCGTGCCGTTCGGCAACGCGTCGTCGCCGACCCGGCCGACCAGGCGCATCACGCCGCCCGCCGCGCTGCCGTCTTCCTGCCAGGCCTCGACCTGCGGCGCCTGGTTGCCGTGCGCCACCGGCACGGCGGCGCCGCTGGCATAGGCCTGGAGTTCCTTGATGCCGGTGCGCAGTGCGCCGGCATGCGTGACCTGCAAACGCCAGCGCTGCGCGCGCAGCGGCGGGAAACGGATGCGGTTGCGGTTGCCCTGTGCGATCGGCGTCTCGCGTACCTGGCCGGGCACGGTCTTCCACACGCCGGCGTCGAAGTACTGCAGCACGTACAGCCACGGCGGCGCGTAGCCGGCGCGCGTGCCCGACGGGAAACCATGCTGTTCGCCCGGCGGCGAGGAGCTGCGATAGAAGTACACGCGCACTTCGTCCAGGGTCTGCGGCTGGCCCAGATCCAGTTCCAGCCAATCGCTGGCAGCGGGCGAACCGGCCGTGCCCCAGAACGGCTCGTTGGCGGTGCTGCCGTCGACCGCGGCCGTGGCCGGGAATCCGTCTGCCGCATGGCTGGCGCTGACCGCCGCACCCTGCGCCAGATTGCGCGCGCCGGGCGGCAGCGCGATGTCGAGCCCCGCGTCGGCGAGGACCGCACCGATCCGCGCCGTACCGGGAAACCGCACCTGTTGCGGCGCCTGCAGCGCCAGCCGATGCGCGGCCAGCACGCGCAGCGACGCCGCATCTGCATTGACCGCATCCGGCACCGCCTGCACGCGGCCGCTGGCCGGGTCGTACAGCACGTGCGCCAGGCGATCGACGGTGAAGGCCAGGTGGCCGTCCAGGTACAGCGAATAGCCCTGTGGCGCGGCTCCACCGTAGCGGTGGCCGTCGCGGTCCCAGACGATGCTCAGGTCGCGGTCGCGGTAGCGCAGGCGGTCGGCGGCGAAATGGTCCCAGCCGATGTCGATCGGATACAGCTCGATCAGGGCGTCGCTGCGCGGGCGCAGGCCCATTGCATCCTCGATCACGGTGAAGTTGGTGGCGCCGAGCTGGGTGTGGTGGATCCACGAGCGGTAGCCGATGCGGCCGCCGTCGGCGGCGCTGCCCTGCGCCCAGAATTCGTTCTGGTCCGGGTAGCGGTTGTCGCCGTCGATGTAGTGCGCCCACGCGTTCCAGTACAGCAGCTTGCGGTAGCTGGACGCATCGAGGTACGGGCTCGGGTAATTGCGCAACACGCTGCCGAGCAGGCGGAACGCCACGGTGGAGTTGATCACCGAGAAATTGTTGCTGCCGCCCTCCCCGCGCGCCTGCGCATCGGCCTGGTTGGCGGTGTAGAACGGGAACAGCGGAAATTGCCGGGCGTCGGCGAACAGGCGCAGCGCGCGCACGTACTTGGGGTCGTCGTCGGCATCGCCGTGCCTGGGCATCAGCCCGACGCTGAAAGGGTAGTAGTTGTTGGTTTCCTTCCAGTCCACCGGCAGCCGTGGCCCATCGGCCTGGCGCTGCTTGAGCAGGTCGCCATGCAGGCCCATGCCATCGGCCTGCGCGCTGCGGTCCTGCCACAGCACCTCCAGCACGGCGCGGCGGATCTTCGCCGCCAGCGCCTGCATGCGCACCGCGGTAGCGGCGTCGCCGGCCACCTGCGCCGCCTGTGCGGCGGCCAGCGCGTTGGCGTACACGTACGCACTCTCGCTGCGATCCATGCGTGCTGCGCCATGGTGTTTGGCCCAGTCGAAGGACACCGCGTCGGCGTCGTTGCCGGTCATCGCCGCCCAGTCGTATTCGATCAGGCCGTTGCCGTTGCGGTCGTAGGCGCGCAACAACGCGTCCACGTCGTCGCTGGCGTAGCGCGCCAGTTGCCCGGCGATCGCCGGCGGACCGCCATGCACCTGGTAGGCGCGCCAGGCGGCGGCGCTTAGGTACTGGGCGTAGGAGTTGGACCAGTTCTCCGGCGCACCGGGGTTGTCCACGTACTTGCCGCCGCCCGCGGTCTCGCCCGCGCCGAGCCAGGAGCCGTAGGCGTAGAGCGGATCGCGCAGGTACTTGAGGTCGTCGATGAACATGCCTGTGGTGAGCACGATGGCGTTGTCGTAGCCGAGCACGCCCTCGATCGCCACCGGGAACTGGTAGTCGTTGCCGGGCACCGCCGCGTCGAGGAAATTGAAGCGCAGCAACCACCAGCGGTAGAACAGGGTCTTGTCGAGATTGTCCTCGGGCGTGTCCAGGTACGGCAGGTTGTCGGCCCACCAGCGGTTGTAGGCGACGACATGGTCGCGATAGGCCTGCTGCGGCGACTGCGCGGCGATGCGCCAGTATTCCTGCAGCGAGGCCGGCAGTTCGCGCGTGACCAGCCCCAGTTGCACCTTCAGCGTCGGCGCGGTGCCGTGTGCCGGTACAGCCAATGGCCGCGCGATGCTCGCGCCATCGACCACGAAACCATCGCCGGACAGGCGCGGGAACAAGGTGGTGATGGCGTTGTGGGTGACGAAGGCGCCGGTCAATTCGGCGCCTTGCGCATGCGTGGCCATCGGCGAAACCGCGCGCAAAGTCAGGCTATGCGCGACGCCGTCGATACTGGACACCGTGGCTTCGGCCACCGCCACGTTCTGCTCGCTGATGAACTTGACCAGTTGCAGGCGCACGCCTTCGCCGGCATACACGCTGCTGAAATAGCTCGGCGTCTGCCGCCGCTGCGCACTGTCCTCGACCAGCGCTATCGGCACGCCGTCGCGCTCCAGTTGCAGGCGGAACAGCGCGTCATGGCCGGTCTTGTGCACGTAAGCCACGTCGCCGACGAAGCCGGGCTCTTCCGGCTTGTGCGTGTACAGGTAGGCCGCACGGCCACGGCTGAACAGCCAGTTGTTGCTGTCGCCGAAACCGCCGCCGGTGCCCTGCCGCGCCAGCAGGCGGTCGATCCAGAAATCGCGGCCGGGCGCGCTGCCGGCACCCGCCGCCAGGTCGGCGGCGAACATCCGCTGCAACTGGCCCTGTCCCGGGGCGAACGCCACGCCGCTATCCGGCAAAGGATGCGCATCGCCCTTGAAGTGCGGCATGCCGATCGCAGCATTGCTGGGCTGCAGGCCTTCGCCGTCGCGGTCGAGGTCGCTGACGGCGGCTGACGCCGCAGTCGCAGCGAACGACAGGCCAACCAGGAGCACGATGGCGCCGCGCCGCACACGCGATGCGGCGCCACCGGGTGCAGACGTGCGACTCAAAACTCGGTCCTGATCCGTGCCCAGAAGTAGCGTCCCAGCGTGTCGTAGGTGAACGCGTCGGTGTTGGCCGCACTGGCGTAGCCGTAGTAGCGCGGCGGCGTGCGGTTGCCGAGGTTGTTCACGCCCAGCGCCAGGGTGGTATGCAGGCTCTCGAACTTCCGGCTCACGCTGGCATCGTGATAGGTCACCGTGCCGACCGGGAAGTACACGCAACTGCCGTCGGCGGCGGTGTTGACGCAGAAGTCCTCGTAGGCGCTGCCGACGGTGGTGCGCCCGATCAGGCGCGTGTTCCAGCTCGCGTGCCAGGGGCCGTTCTCCCAGTCGAGGGTGAAGTTGGCGCGCCAGCGCGGCAGGTTGCCGTAGCTGGATTGCTCGCCCACGTAGTTGTGCGGATCGCCGCTGAACTTGTAGCTGGACAGGTAGGTGGCATCGACACCGGCGCGGAAGCGGCCCCACGCCGTCTCCGGCAGGGCGTACTTGATGCCGAGGTCGTCGCCGCGGATGTCGACCTTGCCGCTGTTGATCGCGAACGGCACGGTCACGCTGACCAGTTGCCCGGTGGGGCCGCGCTTGATCAGCGGACAGTAGGCGCTCTGGCCGTCGTAGCAGTTCTGCAGCACCTGATCCAGGCCGGTGCCGTTGATCATGTCGTCCAGGGTGACGCGCCAGCTGTCCAGGTTCAACGACAGGCCCTCGGCCCAGCCCGGGTCGTACACCGCGCCGATGTTGTAGGAGCGGCCCTGCTCGGGCTTGATCGCGAAGCCGGCGTTGGCCGAGCCGGTGGTGAGCACGGTGAAGGACGAGCTGTTGACGAAGCTGCCGTTGGTCGGCACGTTGGCGCAGGCCGCGGGATTGCCGCCACCGGTGTAGCCGTTGCACGGATCGGTATAGGTGCCGGCGTCGTCGACCACGCCGTTGAACGGCGAGCCGTACAGATCGCCCAGCGCCGGCGCGCGGAACACCTGCGAGCCGGTGGCGCGGATCAGCAGGTTGTCGATCGGCCGCCATTCCAGCGCGACCTTGCTGTTGGTGGTGCTGCCCCAGTAGTCGTAGCGCGAGTAGCGCGTGCCCAGGTTGAGGTTCAGCGCCTGCGCGCCGGTCACGCCCTTGAGCAGCGGCACCAGCACTTCGGCATAGGCCTCCTTGACGGTCTCGTCGTGGCCCTGGTTCATGATGCAGCCGTCGTTGTAATCGCAGTTGCCCTCCGCATCGGCCGCCGCCACCGGATTGCTGGTGCCCTGCGAGAAGCCGTTCTTGCGGAACGACAGGCCGAACGCGGCCTGCACCGCGCCGGCCGGCATCGCGAACAGGTCGCCGTTGACGCTAGCCTCGGCGAACTTCATCGTGCTCTCGTCGATCAGGTCGACCGCGCTCTGGGTGGCCTTGATGCCGGCGATGGTGGCCGGATCGTCCGGGTTGAACACGTTGATCGGGGTACAGCCGGCGATCACGTTGCCGGGCGTGCCGCACTTGATGGTGCCGTCGGTGTCGCGGAACGAGGCCCCGACCGCGTTGTTCAGCGCCGAGGTGATGGAGAAGCCGTTGCGCACCAGGGTGTCCTTGTAGTGCGCGTAGCCGGCCGCCGCATCCCACTGCCAGCTGCTGTCGCCGAACTTGCCGCGCAAGCCGGCGACGATGTTGGTCTGGTACATCGTCGAGGTGTAGACGCGGGTGTTGGCCGGCACCGAACGCAGCAGGTAGCGGCTGAGCTGGGCGCCGAAGGGGTTGTAGTAGTTCTGCGCGGCGTTGGGCAGTTCCAGGCCGTAAGCGGTGAGCTGCGAGGTGGTCTCGCTGCGGGTCCAGAACATGTCCAGGTAGCCCTGCACGTTCGGGGTGAAGTCGAACGTGGCGTGCGCAGAGGCGTTGGTGCGCTGCACCGGGGTGATCAGGTACTGCCCGGTGTAGGAGTTGTAGCCTTCCACCGCCTGGCTGTAGGTGTGGAAGTCGCCCGCGGTGACCTGGCCCGGCGCCAGGTTGGCGTTGGGCGTCAGCACGCTGCCATTGCGCAGGAAGGCGCGGGTGCCGTTGCCGCGGCGCTCCACCACCTGGCCGTTGAGATAGTTCTGCGCGGTGCGCGCGTAGTCGCGGTCGCTGTCGTACAGCGCATTCATCGAGCTGCGGCTCACGCCCAGGATCAGCCCGCCACGGTCCCAGGTCTTGCCCCACTCCAGGCCGAGCGAGCGCCGGTTGCCGTCGCCGTGGGTGCTCAGGCCGTAGTCGGCGGTGGCGGCGAAGCCGTCGTACTTGTCCTTGAGGATGATGTTGACCACGCCGGCGATGGCGTCGGAGCCGTACACCGACGAGGCACCATCGGTGAGCACCTCGATGCGCTCGACCATCGCCGCCGGAATCGCGTTGACGTCCACGCCGGGCGCGGCGGCGACGCTGCTGGCCGGCCCGGCCATGCGATGGCCGTTGACCAGCACCAGGGTGCGCTCGGGGCCGAGGTTGCGCAGCGACACCAGCGCGCGGCCGTGGCTGAAGCCGGAGTTGAGCGCGACGTTGGGCATGTTGCCGGCCATCGCCGGCAGTTGCTGCAGCAATTGGCCGAGGGTGTCCTGGCCGCTGTCCTCGATGCGCTGGCGGTCGATGGTGATGACCGGGCTGGCGGTTTCCGCATCGACCCGGCGCAGATGGCTGCCGGTGACGCTGATGCGTTCCAGCGTGGTCGCCTGGGTGTCCTGGGTCTGTGCATCCTGCGCCTGCGCCGCCGGCGCAAGCAGGGCCAGCGCGGTGCAGATCGCCGCGGCCAGCGGACCGGGCTGCGGCGCGGCGCGCCAGGAACACGGGAGCAGCGGCGCAACGCGTTCGAGCAAAGACGGCATCGGAAATCTCCTGAGCGGCAGCCTGGCGATCGCCGGAACGCCGCCCTTCCCCAGGCGGCCGCCCCGTCGCCAGCGCGTGTGGCGGATACGAAAACGGACGTGTCCACGCATGCGCCGCCGGATGGGACGATCCCGACGCCGCCTGCACGGCGACGCGCACGACCCATGCGCTGCGTCCCCGGTGACGTGCAACGAATCTCCCCCTGGACATTCACTGCACGGTCACAATGTGCGCGTAGGACGCACGCGGCGTCTTGTCGTATTTATCGGGAAAACGTGCGGAATACCGCACTGCCCCGCAGGCCGGCGGGACGTTTCCGACTTTTTCGCCACTCAGCCGTAGACGGCGGAAATCGCCACCGTCGCCGTACTGCCGGCCGGTATCAGCACACGCTCGTTGCGCGGCCCGGACAGCGCCGCCGGCTGCCCGTCCAGGCGCACTTCCTGCAGGCGGGTGCCGGCCGGCACGCGCAGGGTCAGCCAGGTGCGTGCCGGCCGCTGTGCCGGCAGCGTCACGCTACCGTCGATGCGCTTGCGCGCCGGATCCGCGTGCAGCGCCAGCGACACCCTACCCCAGCGCGTCGGCGCCGCCTCGATCGCGATCGCCTCGCCGCTGCCCAACCAGTCGCGCGGCACTGCCCGCGCCAGGAACAGCTCTTCGCCGGCGCTGTCCTCGAACACCAGCATCCAGCGCAGCAGCAGCGGAATGGTCAGCTGTGCGGGGATGCAGAACAGCGGCATGCCGCCGGTGATGCCGGTGACCTCGCCCGCCGTCCAGCTGCCCCGGGTATGCACGTGGTAGCGGTGCGCGTACAGGAACAGCAGGTATTCCTCGATGCGGTCCAGGCGCAGCAACTGCTGCGCGTAGCCGTAGGAGATGAAACCGAGCAGGTCGCGCGCTTCCGGCGTCGGCGCGGTGATGTTGCCGACCACACCGAGGCTGGTGCCGCCGTGGCCACGCACGCAATCGATGACCAGGTGCGCCAGGTCGTCGGGCAGCACGTCGGCCTGCAGCAGTTCGGCATAGGCGCGGTGCGGCCAGCCCTGCTCGCTGGGATGTTCCTGCTGCAAGGACTGGCGGAAGGTGAGCTTCGCCCCGGGCAGCGGGCCGATGTAGGGCGGCTTCAGGTCGCGGCGGACATTGCCGCGCAACGTGCGCAGCAATTGCGCGGACAGCTGCTGCGCGCGGCGCTGCCACTGCGCCGCGGCGGCCTGCCCGCCCGGCCCGGCGATGCCGCTCCACACCGCGGCCAGGTCCTGCCACCCGCGCACGGCCAGCGCGCTGTTGGCGTAGTACGGCTTCCACCACACCTGCGGATCGGGGAACAGGCAGGCATCGGATTCGTTCCAGCCGTGAATCAGGCCGTGCCCCGGCGCCGACGCAGGCAGGCGCAGGCTGGCGTCGTGCAGTTCGGCCAACACCTGCGCGGTGGCGGCGATCTTGTCGCGGTGCTTGCGCAGCAGCGCGGCATCGCCGGTGTAGCGCAGGTAGCGCGCCAGCAGCGACAGGGTCAGGCCGAACTGGCCGGTCTCCGGGCCGCGCATGTTGACCATGCCGTCGGCCTGCACGAAGTCGCTGAAATAGCCGTCCAGCACCGCTGCGGCCTGCGCGAAGCGGCCCCACTCCAGGTTGGCGTACAGCGAACTGGTGAAGGTGTCCTGGAAGCCGTCGTACTCGTTGCCGTAGTAGTCGCGATCCACCGCGCCGTACTTGGGATAGGTGCCGCCCGGACGCACCACCAGTTCGCGGGCGAAGGCGAAGCGCGCCATGTCGCGCCAGCTCGGGTCCGGCGTCTGCGCCTGCACGGTGTCGGCGAGCTGCGCCTGCCAGTAGCCGGCGAAGGCGAGCAGGCCGCGGTAGAAATCCTCGGCACTGCGCGGGCCGCGCCGCGGCGGGTAGTCGGGATAGCTGTAGCCGTACACCACCTTGCTGACCTTGCCGTGCTCGACCAGCGCACTGCGGTGCCAGGTCTGCACCACGAAGCGGTCCTCGGCCAGCACGTCGGCGAACAGCAGGATGTCGTAGTAGCGGCCCTCGCCGGCCGGCACCACCTTGCGCACCGCCGGCATCCAACCGCCGAGCAGGCCTTCACTGCGGCGCCGCACCAGCTCGTCCTTGCCCAGCTCCGGGAACGCCTGGATGGCGCGATAGCAGCGGGTGCGCCCGTCCGGGTACACCGGCATGGTGTCGGCACATTCGCGGGTGCCGACGAAGGTGGTCCACGGCAGGCGCCCGTTGTAGTCCTTGGGATCCAGTTGCGAGGCCGGCGGCGGCGCGACATCGCGCACCTCATCGGCGCGCGGGTCGCCGTCGCGCAACAGCCGATCGGCGAGCAGATCGGCATCGGCCATCGCCACTTCGGCCAGTGCCATGCCGAAATACGGCGCCTGCGCGGCCGGGTACACCACTTCGGTGCGCTTGCCCAGCACCAGCGCCCCACTCGGCCCGCGCAGGGTCAGGTCGCCGTCGGGCTGGCGCAGGTCTTCGTACACCTCCCAGGTCGCGCCCGCTTCGACGAAACGGCATTGCAGGGTGTGCCCGGCCAGCGCATCGGCCGCCAACGGCTGCAGTTGTGGCGGTGCCGGCGCACGCGCGGCGCTGGCCGCTGTCGGTGCCGCGGCGGCACGCCCGGCCAGCACGTCCATGCCGGCGACCGCACCGACCGCCAGGCCCTGACGCAGGAAATCTCTCCGATCCATCTACCGTCCCCGATGCAATGCGATCGTCGCATCGTGCGCCGCGCGCGCCGCAGCGTCTTGTGCGCTGTGCCGAGGATCGGTGCGGAAAATCGCATAGCCGCGTGGTCGCGGCGGTGCTGCGCTGCGGCAGCGCGATGGACCGGAGCGGCTTAGGCGAGCACGTCGAGCAGGCTGCCGATGCTGTCGTCGCCCGCGCGCAAGACCCGCGCATTCGCCTGGAACGCCGTGCGTTCTGTCAGCGTGCCGACCATGTCGTCGACCAGATCGCTGCCCGGCCCACCGGCCTGCTGCACCTGCCCGACTACGCCACCGCCGGCACTCGCCTGGTTCACCGGCACAGAGCGCTGGAACCCGTCGGTGGCGAGATTGGCGATGTTGTTGGCGCGCACCTGCAATCCGGACGTCGCCGCGCGCATGCCGGACAGCGCGATCGAGGAACTGGGGGCGATGGCGGTCATGACGGGCCTGGGACGCAGGGAGACTTGCCGGGTTATCGGCTGGTTTGGCGGGGGCTTTAGTTTGGGATTTGGGAGTGGGGAGCGGCGATTGGCAAGAGCGGATGCGCCGGCGCCAGTAGCCAAAGCCCCTCTCCCCTCGGGAGAGGGGTTGGGGTGAGGGCACGGAGGCCGCGCGATGCCCCAAAACCTGGTGGATCTCCCCGCACCCTCATCCGCCCCTACGGGGCACCTTCTCCCGAGGGGAGAAGGGAAAAGCCTAGCCCCTCTCCCACCGGGAGAGGGGTTGGGGTGAGGGCCGGGCGCCGCGATGCCTCCGAAACGCCAGTGCCCCCCCCGTACCCTCATCCGCCCCTGCGGGGCACCTTCTCCCGAGGGGAGAAGGGAAAAGCCTAGCCCCTCTCCCGCCGGGAGAGAGGTTGGGGTGAGGGTCCGGACGCCGCGATGCCTCCGAAACGCCAATGCACCACTCGTACCCTCATCCGCCCCTGCGGGGCACCTTCTCCCGAGGGGAGAAGGGAAAAGCCCGGCTCCGCAGGACCAGGAATCTCCGCGCCTTTACGAATCCCCAATCCCCAATCCCAAATCCCGGCCCCAACTACAGCCGATTCCACGCCGGCGTCGGCTCCCCCAACAGATGCCGCACGAAGAAGTCGTACTGGCGCCGTTGCACGTAATCGATGGGACCGGTGGAGCGACCGACGGTATGTTCGCCGCCGGGCACGACCAGCAGGTCGAAGTCCTTGTTGGCCTTGATCAGCGCATCCACCACCTGCCCGGTCGAGGCCGGGTCGACGTTGCTGTCCTGCTCGCCGACGATCAGCAGCAGGTCGCCACGCAGCTTGGCCGCATTGTCCACGCCGGAGGCACGTGCGTAGCTGGCGTCTACCGGCCAGCCCATCCACTGCTCGTTCCAGCTGATCTTGTCCATGCGGTTGTCGTAGCACCCGGCATAGGCCACACCAACCTTGTAGAAGTCCGGGTGTCGCTCCAGCGCGCCCAGCGTGCTCTGCCCGCCGGCCGAGGCGCCGTAGATGCCGACACGGTCGATGTCGTAGGACGGATCCTGCGCCGCCAGCGCCTTGTGCCAGGCGATGCGGTCGGGGAAGCCGGAATCGCCGAGGTTCTTCCAGGCCACGTCGTGGAAGGCCTTGGAGCGGTTGGCGGTGCCCATGCCGTCGATCATCACCACGATGAAGCCCAGGTCGGCCTGCGCCTGCATGCCGATCTGCTTGTCGCCGCCGGAGTGGTAGCCGAACGGCCAGAAGGTCTTGGGCACGAACGAATCGTGGGGGCCGGCGTAGATGTTCTCGATCACCGGGTATTTCTTGTGCGGGTCGTAGTCGCGCGGGCGTACCACCATGCCCCAGATGTCGGTCTTGCCGTCGCGCCCCTTGGCGACGAAGGTCTGCGGCGCGCGCCAGCCGGCGGCCTGCAGCTTGCGGATGTCGCCGCGCTCCACCACCTGCAGCAGGCGCCCGTCGATGGCATGCAGTTCCATCACCGGGGCCATGTCCGGACGCGAATACACGTCCACGTAATGGCGCCCGTCGTCGGCGATGGCCACGTCGTGATCGGCATCGACCTCGGTCAGCCGGGTCAGGTGGCCGCCGTCGAAATCCACCGCGAACAGCTGCCGGTAGTAGGGATCCTTGCCCGCGTCCATGCCGCTGGCGGTGAACCAGATGCGCCGCTGCGCATCGTCCACGCGCAGCACGTCGCGCACGATCCAGTCGCCTTTAGTGATCTGCGCCTTGATCCGGCCGCTGACACCATCGAACAGGTAGAGGTGGCGCCAACCATCGCGCTCGGAGATCCACAGGATCTCCTGGCCCAGGCCATCGACATCGTGGTGGTAGCTGCGGTCGGCATACACGAAGGTCTTGGCGTCCTCGCCCACCGCCACGTGCGCCTTGCCCGTGGCCGCGTCCACCGCGATGGCGCGCATGCGCTGGAAGCCGCGCTGCACGTAGTCGAACACGAAGCTGGCGCTGTCGCGGCGCCACTGGATCGGCGAGAGCTGGTAGGGGTTGGCGAACAAGGCATCGTCGATGGCCAGGCGCTTGGGCGCACCGCCGCGCGCCAGCGCGCCAAGGTCGAACAGCACCGGCCGCTCGATGTCCACCGCATCGCCGGGCTTGGGATACAACTGGGTGCGCACCACCGGCTGGCCGCCGCCGGGCGGCGCCGCCTCGACGCGGGTGACGCGGCGGGGAAAACCGGGCTTCACCCGGTATAGCGCCAGCCGCTGCGAATCTGGCGACCAGACAATCGTTTCCGGATCGTAGAAATCGTCGCTGCGGCCGTCGTCGGCCAGGCGCAGCACGTGCCCGTCCGCCACCGCGCGCAGCATCAGCGCATTGCCGTCGACATAGGCCTCCCAACGTCCGTCCGGCGAGCGCCGCGGGGTGGCGTCGGCCGGTACGCTGAGATCGCGCACCACGCCGAAGCCGCGCGGTCGCGGCTGCGGACCGCTGTCGGCGCGCGCGCAGACGTAGGTGGTGAGGGTGCAGCGCCACGGCGTCTCATCGAGCTCGAAGGCGATCGCCGCCTGCGGCTGGCCGCCCTCGGCGACGTAGGCGAAGCGCGTGAACGGCAGCCGCAGCGCCGGATAGGTGGTGCCGGTCGCCGCACTCAACGCGCGCGCCAACTGCTGCTGGTCGAACGCCGGCTGCTTGCGCTGGCTGGCCACGTCCTCGACCACGAAGGCGAAACCGCCCGGCACGGTCTTGCGGTAGTAGAACGCGTCGTCGTCGCGCCACTGCGCCGGCCAGGTCACGTTCTCGGTCAGGCCGATCCAGGCCTCGCGCAGGCCCAGCGAGCGCTGATAGTCGGCGACGCTGGGCGCTGCCTGGGCGGCGCCGGCGCAGCAGGCCAGGGCAACGACGATCGATGCAACGAACTTGTTCATGCTGTTTCCGAGAGTTTCGATGGCACGCTTGTTCCTCGTAGGAGCGGCTTCAGCCGCGACCGGGCGTTACCAGGAGAGCCCATCGCAGCTAATCCCAAAAAAGGGACAAGAGCGGCTCCTACGTACACATCCATACAGGCGACGGACTACTCCCCGTCATCCTCTTCCAGCGCCAGTTCCTCAGGGTGCAGGCCGCTGCGCGAACCCCAGTGATAGCAACCGAGCGCGATCGCCGCCACGCACAGCGTGTCCCAGGGATGCGCGATCCAGCCGCTGCCGCCGAAGGTGCCCAGGCGCGACACAACCAGCACCAGCGCGAAGAACACGATCAGCCACAGCACGCCGCGCACCTGCCGCCACAGTCGCGCACGGCCGGCGGCGTTGGGCAGGCGGTACAGCACGTACAGCGCGAACATGGCGATCTGCAGGCCGAGCAGCCACGACAGCGTGTTCCAGGTCGACCAGTACACGATCAGGCCCGCAACGATGAACGACAGCGGCCCGAGCAGCGCCATGCCGCGCAGCCGGAACGGCCGCGGCAGCTCCGGCGCACTGCGCCGCAGCGCGGCCACGGTCACCGGCGCCACCGCATAGCTCAGCACCAGCGCCGCCGACACCACGTTGATCAGCGCCTCCCACGAAGGGAACGGCAGGGTCCAGAACACCGACAGGCCCAGGCTCAGCCACAGCGCCGGGCGCGGGATGCCGGAGGCGGCGTCCACCTTGGTCAGCACCGGCAGGAAGCCGCCGCTGCGCGCCCAGCCGTAGACCACCCGCGGCGTGGCGTTCATGTAGATGTTGCCGGTGCCGCTGGGCGAGATCATCGCGTCGCAGATCACCAGCGCCGCCAGCCAGCCCATGCCCAGCGCCAGGGCGATATCGTGGTAGGGCAGCGAGAATGCCTTGTCGATACCGCCCCAGCCGTTGGCCAGATGTTGCGCCGGCACCCCGCCGAGGAAGGCGAGCTGCAGCAGCACATAGATCACCGTGGACAGCGCCACCGACAGGATCAGCGCGATCGGGATGTTGCGCTGCGGATCGCGCACCTCGCTGGCCACCGACACGATCGGGGTCAACCCGAGGTAGGCGAAGATGATGCCGCCGGCGGAGATCGCCGCTTCCACTCCGGCCGCACCGAACGGCGCGAAGCCCTGCACGTGCAGGTTGCGCGCATCGAAGTGCGCCATCAGCAGCACGATCACCAGCACCGGCACCAGAAACTTGAACACGCTGACGATGTTGTTGGCGGTAGCAAAGGTCTTGACGCTGTAGTAGTTGAGCAGGAAGAACGCGACCAGCAGCGCCAATTGCAGCAGCCAGCCGGCGACGCTGGGATGGGTGCTGCCGGCCTGGTTGAGCCAGGGGAACCACGCCGCGGCGTATTGCCGTGCCGCTTCCACTTCGATCGCGATCAGGCTGGAGAAAGCGATCAGGGTGATGAAGCCCATCAGCCAGCCCAGCAGTACGCCGTGCGAGTACTCCGGGTAGCGCACCACACCGCCGGCGCGCGGCAGCGCCGCGCCGAGTTCGCAGTACACCAGGCCCAGCAGCAGCACCGCCACGCCGCCGGCGATCCACGAGACGATGCCGGCCGGCCCGGCAATCGCCGAGACGTGGCTGGCCGAGAACAGCCAACCGGACCCGAAGATCGAGCCCAACCCGATGAAGGTCAGATCGGTCAGGCTCAAGCGCTTGTGGAACTTGCCTTGTGCGGCCATGGCGTCTCCCGCTGGATTGGTGTCACTGGCGATTCGATGATCTGCGGCGTTCCCTACCCTCACCCCAACCCCTCTCCCGAGGGGAGAGGGGCTAAAGCAACCAGCCGAAGCCGGCTCTTCCCTTCTCCCACCGGGAGAAGGTGCCCCGAAGGGGCGGATGAGGGTCCGGGCGAAGCCTCGTGCAGCTGAAACACCGCATGCGCTTCGCGCCCGACCCTCACCCCAACCCCCCGCTCCGCGCCCCGGCCCGCGCTTGCGGCGCGGGCGCTCAAGGGCACGCGCGCCAGTGGCGCGCAAACCGTGCCCTTTCGCCCCGAAGGGAGAGGGGCTTACTGCTTCGCCGCCTCCTTCGACCAAGGCGACTTCCCACCCTCGGCAATGAACCGATCAATGCGCTGCTCCAGCACCGGCAACGGCACCGAGCCGGTTTCCAGCACCGCATCATGGAAGGCGCGCAGGTCGAACTTCTCGCCCAGCGCCTGTTCCGCCTTGCGCCGCAGCTCCAGGATCTTCAGCTCGCCCAGGTAGTACGACAGCGCCTGTCCGGGCCAGGCGATGTAGCGGTCGACCTCGGTGGTCACCTCGTGCTCGCTGAGCGCGGTGTTGTCGCGCAGGAACGCCTGCGCCTGCTCCCGCGTCCAGCCGTCGTGGTGGATGCCGGTGTCGATCACCAGCCGGCACGCACGCCACATCTGGTAGGTCAGGTAGCCGAAGCGGTCGTACGGGGTGTCGTACATCCCCATCTCCTGCCCCAGGTATTCCGAGTACACCGCCCAGCCCTCGCCATACGCGGAAATGAAGGTGTAGCGGCGGAAATCCGGCAGGTTGTCCTGCTCGGCCGCCAGCGGCATCTGCAGCGCATGACCGGGCGAGGACTCGTGCAGGGTCAGCGCAGCGAGGTTGTACAGCGGCCGCGACGGCAGGTCGTAGGTGTTGACCAGGTAGATACCCGGGCCACCGCGGCCGCCGGTGTAGAACGGCGCCAGGTCCGCCGGCACCGGCTCGATCGCGAAGCGCTGCCGCGGCAGCCGGCCGATGTAGTCGCCGATCTTGCCGTCCACGCGCTTGGCGATCCACGCCGCGTCCTTGAGCAGTTCTTCCGGGGTCTTGGCGTAGAACTTCGGATCGGTGCGCAGGTAGTGCAGGAACGCCGGGAAGGTCTGCTGCCCGGGCGGGGTCTTGAAGCCGCTGTCGGCGATCGCCTGGTCCATCTCCTTGCGCAGCCGCGCCACTTCCTTCAGGCCCACCGCATGAATCTGCTCGGGGCTGAGATCAAGCGTGGTGTATTCGCGGATCTGCGCGCGGTAATACGCGGCGCCGTCGGGCAACGATTCGGCGGCCAGCGCCGGGCGCGCCTTGGGCAGGTATTCCTCGCGCATGAAACGCAGCAGCTTGGCGTAGGCCGGCACCACCTGTTGGGCGATCGCAGTGCGCGCCTGCGCGCGCAACTGCGCCTGCAGCGGCGCCGGGATCGTCGCCGGCATCTGCTTGAACGGGGTGTAGAACAGATTGCTCTCGCCCGGCGCTTGCGCGACCTCGGCGATCGACTGGTCGCGGCCCTGCAGGGTCACCGTCGGCTGAGCGAAACCGCGCGCCAGGCCGGCGCGCATGTTGGCGATCTGCTCGTCGAAGTAGCGCGGGATGTCGGCGAGCTGTCCGAGATAGCGCTGGTAGTCCTCGCGGTTGCGCAGGGTGGCGCGCGCGGTGAACCCCAGGTCGCTCCAGAACGCGGTGTCGCTGTTGAACGGCATTTCCCAGGCGCGGAACCGCTGCTGGTCGAGCAGCACCTGCAGTTGCTGGCGATAGACCTGGTAGTTCACCTGGTCCTGCGCCGACAACTGCGCCGGGTCGATCGCATCCAGGTCATGCAGCGTCTGCTGCCAGTAGGCGGTGCGCTGCGCCTGGGTGGCCGGATCGACCTTGGGCAGGTGATCGGCGGCCTGTCCCTGCGCGTCCTCGTCGTCGGCGCCGGCAAACTGTTCCTGGCGCCATTTCCACTCGCGCTGGTACAGCGCCTTGAAGCGCGCGCCGGCATCGCCCGCGGGGGCAGCGGAGGCCGGCGCGGCGGTCTTTGCCGGCGCGGCGGCGGCAGCGCCCTGCCAGGCCAGGGTGCAGGCGATGGCCAGGGCCAGCGCCGTGCGCAGTCGGGAACGGGAGGTCATCGCGAAGTCTCCGAAGTGGCGGGGGTGCCGGCCTGGACCTGGGCGATCCAGGCGTCGATGCGCGCGTTCAGCAGGTCCAGCGGCATCGCGCCGCCGCCGAGGATGACATCGTGGAAGGCGCGGATATCGAAGCGGTCGCCCAGCACGCGCCTGGCCTTCTCGCGCAACGCCAGGATGTCCAGTTCGCCGAGCTTGTAGCCCAACGCCTGGCCCGGCCAGACGATGTAGCGGTCGGTCTCGGACTGGATGCTGGGTTCGTCGTCGGACGGATGCGCGTGGAAGAAATCGATCATCTGTTGCCGCGTCCAGCGCTTGTAGTGCACGCCGGTATCCAGCACCAGCCGGTTGGCGCGCAGCAGTTCGCCGGCCAGTCGGCCGTAGTCGCTATACGGATCGCGGTAGAAGCCCACCTCCTTGCCCAGCCGCTCGGCGTACAGCGCCCAGCCTTCCACGTAGGCGTTGTAGCTCGACTGCTGGCGGAACGGCGGCAGCGGCAGGGTCTGCGCCAACGAGATCTGCAGGTGATGGCCGGGCACGCCCTCGTGATACGCGGTGGCCTCGATGTTGACCAGGGTGCGGTGCGCGTAGTCGCTGGTGTTGACCATCACCAGCCCCGGCTTGCTGCCCTGCGCATCGCTCTGCCAGTACTCGGCACCGGGGGCGGTGGCGCGGAACGCGGGCATCGCGCGCACCTCCAGCGGCGTCTTCGGCAGCGTGCCGAACAACGTCGGCAGCTTCGGCTGCATCTGCGCGATGTCGTCGCGGTAGCGCTGCAGGATCTGCTCGGGCGAGGTGGCGAAGAACCTGCGGTCATGGGCCACCGCCTTGCGTAGCGCAGCCAGGTCGGCATAGCCGAGCTGCTTGGCGATGGCGCCCATCTCGCCTTCGATGCGCGCGACCTCGGCCAGGCCGGTCTGATGGATCTGCTCGGGCGACTGATCGGTGGTGGTCTGGGTGTGGATCGCGAAGCGGTAGCGGCGCGCACCATCGGGCAGCGACCAAAGGCCTTCGTGGGCACGGCCCTGCGGCGCGTATTCGTCGGCGACGAAGTCGGCGAGCTTGCGATAGGCCGGGCGCACCTGCTGGTCGATCGCCGCGATCATCGCCGCGCGCAGGCGCGGCCGCTCCGCATCGGGCACGGCCGCGGGGAATTGCTGCAGCGGCGCGGCGAACGGACTGTCGGCCCCGGCCGGCGCGGCGATCTCGCGCACCTGCGCGGGAATGCGCTCGAGCAGGTACTTCGGCTGCACCAACCCGTCCCTGGCGCCGGCGCGCGACAGCGCCACCACCTGGTCCAGCAGCGCCGGGATCGCCTGCAGGCGCTTGATGTAGTCCTCGTAGTCCTTGACGCTGGCGAACGGGAACGCCTGCGCGTAGCCCGGCAACGCCACCTGGATGCCGCCGACCGGCTCCAGCGGCATCTCGTCGTTCTTCAGCGCGATCGCCTCCAGCCGGTCGCGCAACTGCCGCTGCATCATCTGCAGGCTCAACCGCTCCTGCGCCGACAGCGCCTTGGCATCGACCGCATCGAAACGCGCCAGGAACGCGATGGTGGCCTGGCGTTCGGCCTCCAGCGCGGCGAGCGAATAATCGCTCCAGCGATCGTTGTAGCGGCTGTCGCCGATGATGCTGGCGAACTCCGGATGGTGTTCGAGCTGGTACTGCCACTGCGCGTCGAGCAGCGCGGCGAAGGCCTGCGATGGCGAGGCGGCAGCCTTGCCCGGCGCTGTTGCCGCCGGCGTGGAAGGCGCCGACGGTGCAGACCGCTGACAAGCGCTCAGCAGGACCAGCGCCAGCATGCTGACGACGGGCAGACGCATGTGTTTCATCGTGGCACCCCACAGGGCGGCACGCGCCCGTGACACACAGCGGCGGCCGCCGCGCAGACGTTGGAGGCGGCCGCCCTGCGCATCAGGCGAACGGCCGGTCGATCGCCGGCGACGGCGGCGTGAACCACTGCGCGCCGTCTTCGGTGACGTAGAAATGATCCTCCAGGCGCACGCCGAACTCGCCCGGCACCACGATCATCGGCTCGTTGCTGCAGCACATGCCCGGAGCCAGCGCCAGCGCATTGCCGCGCACCAGGTACGGCGCCTCGTGGATGCTCATGCCGCAGCCGTGGCCGGTGCGGTGCGGCAGCCCCGGCAACTGGTAGTCCGGGCCGAGCCCGGCACGCTGCAGCACCTTGCGCGCCGCCTCGTCCACCACCGCGCAAGCCACGCCCGGCCGCACCACGGCGAAGGCCGCCGCCTGTGCGTCGTGCTCCAGTTGCCAGATGCGCCGCTGCTTCTCGCTGGGCTCGCCGAAGATGTAGGTGCGGGTGATGTCGGAGTGGTAGCCCTGCACCGTGCAGCCGGTGTCGATCAGCACCAGTTCGCCCGGGCGCAGCGCCTGCACGCCGGGAATGCCGTGCGGATACGCGGTGGCGTGGCCGAACTGCACGATGCAGAAGGTCGAGCCGTTGTCGGCGCCGAGCGCGCGGTGTGCCTGGTCGATGAAGCGGGTCAGTTCCGCGGTGGTGATGCCTTCGTGGATCAGCCCGGCGGCCAGCCGCTGCACGTGCAGGGTCATGTCGCAGGCCTGCTGCATCAGCGCCAGTTCCGCCGGCGACTTGCGCATGCGGCAGCCGTCGACGATGGCCGCCGCATCGCGGATCGCGATCCGCCCCAGCACCGCCGTCAGCCCGGTGTGCACCGCAAAGGCCACACCCGGGTCCAGCGCCAGGCTCTGCGCGTCCAGTTCCAGCAAGGCCTCGGCGGCCAGCGCGTGCGGATCCTCGTGCTCCTGCCACAGGCGCTTGCGCACCGGCACCGCCAGCACCGCGTCCAGCGAGCCTTCCTCGAACGCCGGGCAGATCAGCAGCGGATCGCCTTCGGCGGTCAGCAGCATCGCCACCAGGCGCTCGCTGGCGCCCCACGGCACGCCGGTGAAGTAGCGCAACGAAGCGCCAGCACCGATCAGCAACGCGTCGGCGCCGTGCGCGCGCATCAGCGCGCGCGCGTTGGCCAGGCGCTGCCGGTACTCCTGCTCCTGGATCGCCGGCGCGCGGTGCGGCCACGGCGCCAGTTGCGCGTGCGCCTGCTCCAGGGTCAGCCCGCCGATCTGGGACTGCTCGCTCATGCGCTGCGCTCCACGTCGGCGGTACTCCAGCAGCCGTCGATCAAGCGCTGCACGCCGCCAGGATTGCGGTCGCGCAGCAACGGCGGCAGCAACGCGTCGGGCACGCCGTCGTAGCTGTGCAGCGCGGCGAAGCGGCGGATCGCCGCGGGCATGCCGACGGCAGTGAAGCCCGGATGGCCGGTGCTCGGATACGGGCCGCCATGGTTCATCGCCGGGCTCACCGCCACGCCGGTCGGCATCTTGTTGCAGATCAGGCGGCCGACCCGCGGGCGCAGCGCCGCGGCCAGCGCGGCGAAGGCCAGATCGTCGCTGCCGTCGGCGGCGCGATACAGGGTGCCGGTGAGATTGCCTTCGAAGCTGCGCGCCAGGGCGGTCAACTGCCCCAGCCCGCCGCCGCGCACGATCAGGCTGACCGGGCCGAACGCCTCGGTCTGCAGCGCCTCGGGCTGCTGCAGGAACGCCTCGGCCGACACTTCCAGCAGGGTCGGCGCATGCCGGTAGCCGGGGCCGGCATCGGCCTCGCCGCCGGCCAGCACCGCGGCGCCGGCATCGCGCAGCGTGCCCACGCTGCGCTGCAGGTGCTCCAGCACGCCGCGCGAGAACAGCAGCGCCGGCGCAGCCGCGGCGAAATGCGCGGTGGCCGCGGCGACGAAGGCATCGCCCGCCTCGCCCTCGGGCACCACCACGATGCCCGGATTGGTGCAGAACTGGCCGCTGCCCATGGTGCAGGAGGCGAAGAACTCCTGCGCCAGCGCCGCGCCGCGTTCGGCCAGCACACCCGGCAGCAGGAACACCGGATTGACGCTGGACAGCTCGACGTAGGCCGGCACCCCGGCACGGTCGGCGGCGGCCTTCAGCGCCAGCCCGCCGGCACGGCTGCCGGTGAAGCCGATCGCCCCCAGCCGCGGATCGCCGGCCAGTTCCAGGCCCAGCGTGGTGTCGAAGTGATACAGCAACTGCACCGTCGCCGCCGGCAGGTCGTTGGCCAGCAGCGCCTGGTGCGCGAGCTGGGCCAGGCGCTGGCTGGTGGCCGGATGCGAAGGATGCGCCTTGGCGATGACCGGATTGCGCGCGACGATGGCCGAGGCGAAATCGCTGCCGGCCACCGCGTTGAACGCGAACGGGAAATTGTTCGGGCCGAACACCAGCACCGGCTTGTGCAGCGGCCCCAGCTGCGCGCGCAGGCCGGCCGCGGTGTCGATCACCGGCTGCGCCCAGCTGTGGCTGCGCGCCGCCTGCGCGGCCTGGCGCAACTGCCCGCTGGCGCGCGGCAGTTCCACCTTGGCCAGGCGCGGCTCTACCGGCAGGCCGGTTTCCGCGTGGGCCAGCGCCACCAGACGCTCGACGTCGGCGTCGATCGCGTCCGCATACGCATCCAGGAACGCGGCGATGCGTTCCGGAGCGGCCGCGGCCAGCGCGTCGGCACTCAGCGCCGCCGCGCTCAGCGCCGCTTCCAGGTCGGCGGCGCCGCTGATCGGGAACGACGGACCGAACTCGCTCCCGTCGCGCGGGTCCTCGGCGCGGAAGCTGCCGCGCTCCTCCAGCGAGGCCTGCCAATGGCCGGCCAGCAACAGCGGTTGCGTGCTCATCTCAGTGCCCGGGATGGGTGGCGATGGCGTGGTCGATGACCTTCAGCGCGGCCTCGCGCTCGGCGCCTTCCAGCACCAGCCGCGGCGCGCGCACGCGCTCGCTGCCCAGGCCGACCTTCTCCTGCACCAGCTTGATCAGCTGCACGAACTTGGGCACGGTGTCCAGGCGCAGCAGCGGCAGGAACCAGTCGTACAGCGCCTTGGCCGCCGGGTAGCCGCCGTCGCGGGCCAGCTCGAACAGCTTCACCGACTCCTTCGGGTAGGCGTTGACCAGGCCGGCGATCCAGCCCTTGGCGCCCATGCTCAGACCTTCGACGATCGCATCGTCCATGCCCACCAGCAGCACCAGGCGGTCACCGAGCAGCTCGCCCAGCGCGGCGAAGCGGCGCACGTCGCCGGAAGATTCCTTGACCGCCTGCAGGTTCGGGAATTCGGCGGCCAACTCGGCGATCTGCGCCGGGCTGAAATCGGTCTTGTAGGCGATCGGGTTGTTGTACAGGATCGCCGGCAGGTCGGTGGCGGCGATCACCGCGCGCATGTGCGCACCCATCTCGCGCCAGTCGGTGGAATACACGTACGGCGGCAGCACCATGAGGCCACCGCAGCCGACCTGCTTGGCCGCCTGCGCCAGGCGCACGGCCTCGTCGGTGGACAGCGCGGCGATGCCCGGCACCACCGGGATGCGGCCGTCGACCGCCTGCACCAGGGTCTTCAGGATCGCCAGCTTGTCGTCGAAGCTCAGCGTGGCCGCTTCGCCCAGCGAACCCAGCGGCACGATCGCGGTGCAGCCGGCGTCGATCATGAGCTTCGCATGCTTGGCCAGGAACGCGTGGTCGATGCTGCCGTCGGCGTTGAACGGGGTGGTGATGGCCGGCAGCACGCCGTACCAGAAGGAAGCCTTGCTCATGGATGTACACCTTGTGGAGAGTTGCGAAGGGATGCCGCGCGCGACGGCGCGGCGCAAGCGGTGTCCGGACCGGGGTCCGGACAGGGATGGGCCAGCGCATCCAGCCGCGCCGGGAACAGCGGCGGCCGGCGGCCGTCGTCGGAGAAATCGGCGGCGCGCGCGGCCAGGCCCAATTCGGTGAGCGCGCTGCCGCAGATGCGGCCCTGGCAGGCGCCCATGCCGCAGCGCGAGGCCAGCTTGGCGTCGCGCAGGTCGGTATGGCCCTGCAGCGCGGACAGCGGCACGTCCTCGCAGCGGCACACCAGCGTGTCCGGCGCGGCCAACGCGTGGAGGCGCGGGTCCAGCGCGAACTGGCGCTGCAGCAGTTCAGCGAAGGCGCGCGCGCGGCGTCGCTGCGGTTGCAGCGCCTGCGCATCGGCGTCCTGGCCGGCGGCCAGATGGCCGGCGATCGCGCCTTCGACGCGCGCGCAATCGCGCCCGCCGATGCCCAGCGCTTCTCCGGCGGCGTAGACGCCGTCGACGTTGGTGCGCAGTTGCGCATCCACCGCCACGCACGGATGCGCGCCGCTGCCGCCCAGGCGGCAGCCGAGCAGTTGCGCCAGTTCCACGTTCGGCACCAGGCCGTAGCCCACTGCCAGCTGATCGCAGGCGAGACGGCGGCGGCCGCGCGGGCCGTCGAGTTCCACCTCCTGCACGCGACCCTCGCCATACGCGGCCAGCACCACGCTGCCGGCGTGGTAGCCGACCCCGGCCAGTTGCGTGCGCAGCGCCAGCGCCTGCAGCGCCTTGTCCGGCCAGCGCAGCGGCAACTGCGCGGCGAATGCGGCCAGCGCGCGCCACGGCGCCTGTTCGACGATGCCCAGCACCTGTGCGCCGTGGCGCTGCAGCGTCGCCGCCGAGGCCAGCAGCAGCGGCCCGCTGCCGGCGACCAGCACGCGCCGACCGGTCAGCGGCCAGCCCTGCTTGGCCAGCGCCTGGGCGCCACCGGCGCCGGTCACCCCGGGCAGGGTCCAGCCCGGGAACGGCAACAGCAATTCGCGCGCGCCGGTGGCCAGCACCAGCGCGTCGTAGCCCAGCCAGCGCGGGCCATCGGGGCCATCGGTGAGCAGTTGCCGGTCCTGCGCCAGCAGCACCTGGGTCTGCGGCAGGAAGGTCACCGCGCTGGCCGCCAGCTGCGCCAGCGCGCGCGCAGCCAGGCGCGGCGGCGCCTGGGCCACGTCGTGGCGCCAGATCTGGCCGCCGGCACGCGCCTGCAGATCGACCAGGCCGACGCGGCGGCCATGCCCGGCCGCGGCCAGCGCCGCCGCCAGCCCGGCCGGGCCGGCGCCGATCACCAGCACGTCGTAGTGGGCGCGCGGCTCAGCCATCGGTCCACACCTGCATGCCGTCGCGCGCCGGGGTGATGCAGGCGCGCAACTGGCCGACGCGGTCGATGCGCACCCGGCACTCGGCGCACACGCCCATGCCGCACAGCGGCGCGCGCGGCTGGCCGCTACGCGAGCGGCGGAAATGCGTGGCCACCTGCGCCACCGCCGCGGCCACGCTGCTGCCGTCGAGCACTTCGACATCGCGGCCATCGACCTGCAGGCGCAGCATGCGCGCGCTCATGCCAGCACCCGCGCCGGCGCGTACGGCGCCGGGTCGATGGCCGCCGGCCGCTGCAGCAACTGATCCAGCAGCAGGCGTGCACTGCCCAGCGCCGTCGTCACGCCCAGGCCCTCGTGGCCGGCCGCGACCCACACGTCGCGCCGCTCCGGCACCGCGCCCAGGTACGGACGCCCGTCCGGCGTGGCCGGACGCAGGCCGGTCCACACCCGGATCGCCTGCAATTGCCGCAGGCCCGGCAGGAACGCGAAGGCGCGCTCCAGCATCCGCTGCAGCATCGGCATCGACACCGTGCGGTCGATCGCGTCGAATTCGCGCGAGGAGCCGATCAGAATCTGTCCGGTCGGCCGCGGCTGCACGTTGAACGCCACGCTGCTGCCGTCGCTGCCGTGCGCGCTGTCGGCATAGCCCAGTTCCAGCAATTGATGGGCGACGAAGCCCGGGTAGCGGTCGGTGATCACCAACTGCCCCTTGCGCGCGCGCATCGGCAGTTCCGGCAACAGCTCCGGCAACGCGCAGCCGGTGGCGACCAGCACCGGACCGTGCAGCGTGCTGCCATCGTCCAGCCGCACACCGCTATCAGCCAGCGCAGTGGCGCGGCGCCCGGCGTACAGCTGCGCACCGGCGGCGCAGGCGCGCTCGACCAGGTAGCGCGCCATCCGCGGCGGATACACCACCGCCTCGGCGGCCACGCGCATGCCGCCGGCCAGGCCCGGCACCAGCGCCGGCTCCAGTTGGTACAAACGCTGTGCATCGAGCGCTTCGGCGTGCACGCCGGCCGCGGCCAGGCGCTGGATCTTGGCCGGAATCGCCTCCAGTTCGCGCGCCTCGCGCGCCACCCACAGCGTGCCGCAACGGCTGAACTCGGCCTCCGGCAGCGGCGCGAATTCCTCCCACAGGCGCAGCGAGTACGCCGACAAGGCCAGTTCCGCCGGATCGTCGTCCATCGCCACCAGGTGACCCATTGCCGCGGCGGTGGAACCGCCGCCGATGCTGCCCGACTCGACGATCGCCACGCGCAGGCCGGCGGCCGCCGCCGCATCGGCGCAGGCCGCGCCGACGATGCCGGCGCCGACGACGATCAGGTCGAAACCGCTCATGCGGCGTCGATGCCCCAGGCGAACGGATCCTGCGGATCGATCGACAACTGCGCGCGCGCAGTGATGTAGGCCTGCCCGGTGATGCGCGGCAGCACGCCGCGGGTGCCGGCCGCATAGCTGCCCTCGAACACGCTGCCGAGGATGCCCTGCTGGCGCCACACCTGGCCCGCCGCCAGCTTGCCGTCGGCGGCCAGGCACGCCAGCTTGGCGCTGGTGCCGGTGCCGCACGGCGACCGGTCGTAGGCCAGGCCCGGGCACAGCACGAAGTTGCGCGCATCGGCGCTGGCGTCCGGCGCCGGCCCGTTGATCTCGATGTGGTCGATCTCGCCGCCGTCGGCACCGCGGATGCCCGCCGCCTCCAGCGCCAGCCGCACCGCCTCGGTGTAGGCGGTCAGCGCGCGCTGGTGGCGCAATTCCAGCGCGCACGGGGTCTGTTCGGTGATGAAGAACCAGTTGCCGCCCCAGGCGACGTCGCCGCGCACCCGCCCGTATTCGGGCACCTGCACTTCGACGCCGGTGGCATGGCGGTAGCTTTCGACGTTGTCGACCGAGACGCGGCCGTCGGCGTGCAGTTCCACGCCGACCGTGCCCACCGGCGTCTCGATGCGGTGCGTGCCTGCGCTCAGGCGGCCCAGTTCGGCCAGCGTGCGCACCAGGCCGATGGTGCCGTGGCCGCACATGCCCAGGTAGCCGACGTTGTTGAAGAAGATCACCGCCGCGCAGGCATCGGCGGCCACCGGCGGCAGCAGCAGCGCGCCGACCATGGTGTCCGAGCCGCGCGGCTCGCAGGCGATGGCGCTGCGCCAGCGGTCGAAGCGCGTGCGGAACAGCTCACGGCGCTCGGCCAGGGAACCGGTTCCCAGATCGGGGAAGCCGGAGACGACGACACGGGTCGGTTCGCCGGCGCTGTGCGAGTCGATGACATCGAGTGTATGCATGGGGCCATGCTCACATTCGGCACCGCCGCCGGCTAGCAGCGTTTGCCTGTCGCCAATGCGGAAGTTCGCACAACCCGGCGACGCCCCAGGGCGTCGACTTAGGCTAGCATCGGCATTCAGGGGACGCGCGACGGCGCGCCCGCACCGCCGCCCACTCCCGCAGGTGAACGCCATGGACACTCTGATTTCGGCACTGGAACTGCAGACGCTGTTCGACGCCCTGCCGGACGTGGTGTTCTTCGTGAAGGACCGCGACGGCCGCTACACCCACGTCAACCTGACCCTGGTGCGGCGGCTGGGCAAGAAGTACCGCGCCGACCTGATCGGCAAATCGGCCGCGGACGTGTTCCCGCTGCCGCTGGGTGGCAGCTACCTGATGCAGGACCGGCGCGTGCTGTGCGGCGAGGTGATCGAGAACCAGTTGGAGGTGCACCTGTTCCCGAACCGCACCCCGGGCTGGTGCCTGACCTTCAAGCGCCCGCTGTGCGAGGGCGAGGAGGTGATCGGCGTGGTCGGCATCTCCCGCGACCTGGGCCAGCCGGACAGCCGCCATTCCGCCTACGAGCGCATCAGCCGCGCCATGGAGCACATGCAGGCGCACTACGGCGACAACCTGCGCGTGCAGACCCTGGCCGACCTGGCCGAGCTGTCGGTGGCGCAACTGGAGCGGCACTTCCGCCGCGTGTTCCAGCTGACCCCGCAGCAACTGCTGACCAAGATGCGCATCGAAGCGGCGATGCGCCTGCTGCACGGCGACGACAGCATCGCCAGCATCGGCCAGCTGTGCGGCTTCGCCGACCAGAGCGCCTTCGCCCGCCAGTTCAAGGCCACCGTCGGCATGACCCCGCGCGACTACCGGTCGATGAAGGGCAAGCTGTGAGGGGCCGGGAGTGGGGATTCGGGATTGGGGATTCGTTTTTGGCTGAATGCGGGCGTTGAGATCGCTGCGCTGCGCAAGCAAGAGCCCCTCTCCCTCCGGGAGAGGGGTTGGGGTGAGGGTAAGGCGCAGCCATTGCGTCGAACTACCATGACAAATCCGCGCTTGCCCTTGATGAGAGGCTGGCTCACCGGGAGCGCCCGATCGCGACTGAAGAAACGTGCCTATCTACGCACACGCGTTCACGCCCCACAAATCCCATCCCGCCAACCATCCCAACTCGCCCCTGCTGCACCGGCCGCTCAGGTCGCAAGTGGTAGCATTCTTCGTTTCCGGTCCACGCGTCATCCATGGTCAGCCTATTCCGCCGCAACAAGCCCCAGGACAACGCCGGCGAGAGCCGCACGCAGCGCTACAGCATCGAGGAACTGGCCGCCGCCTTCCCCAAGCCGGCAAGTGCCGAACCCGCTGCACCGGCGCCGTCGGCGCCGCCCGTCGCTGAGACAGCGCCCGCCGCTCCCGCACCCGCCGCCACCCCGGAGCCGACGCCCGCGCCGGTCGCCGAACGCAACGTGCAGGCGCCCGCCCCGGTCGCGGTCCCGCAGCCGCAACCCGCGCCGCTGCCGCCCACAGCGCCCACGCCCCCGCCGCAGGCCTATGTGCCGACGCCGGCCGCCGCGCCGGCGCCAAGCGTGCCGCAGCCGACGCCCGCCCCTGCACAGCCGCCCGTCGCGGTGTCCGTGCCTGCCACCGACGCCGACCTGGTCCGCAGCGACGCGCTACCCGCCGCGCCGGCCGGCAAGCCCGGCTGGCGCGAGCGTCTGCGCAACAGCAGCTTCGCGCGCAGCGTCGGCAGCCTGTTCTCGCGCAACCCCAAGCTCGACGACGACCTGCTCGACGAAATCGAGACCGCGCTGATCACCGCCGACGTCGGCATCCCCGCCACCACCGCGCTGATCGAAAGCCTGCGCAAGCGCATGAAGGCGCGCGAGTTCGCCGATGCCAGGGCGCTGCAGCAGGCGCTGCGCGCCGACCTGCTGGCGATCCTGCAGCCGGTGGCCAAGCCGCTGCAGATCGACCGCAATGCCAAGCCCTTCGTGGTGCTGACCGTCGGCGTCAACGGCGTCGGCAAGACCACCACGATCGGCAAGCTGGCCAAGCGCTTCAAGGACGAGGGCCACAGCCTGATGCTGGCGGCCGGCGACACCTTCCGCGCCGCCGCGGTGGCGCAGCTGCAGGCCTGGGGCGAGCGCAATGGCGTGAGCGTGATCGCGCAGGGCCAGAACGCCGACGCCGCCTCGGTGGCCTTCGACGCGCTGCAGGCCGGCAAGGCGCGCGGCACCGAGGTGCTGATCGCCGACACGGCTGGCCGCCTGCACACCCAGACAGGACTGATGAACGAACTGGGCAAGATCCGCCGCGTGCTCGGCAAGCTCGACCCCAGCGCCCCGCACGAAGTGCTGATGGTCATCGACGGCACCACCGGCCAGAACGCGCTGTCGCAGCTGCGCCAGTTCCACGCCGCGGTCGGCGTCACCGGCCTGGTGGTGACCAAGCTCGACGGCACCGCCAAGGGCGGCGTGGTGTTCGCCCTGGCACGCGAGTTCGGCATCCCGATCCGCTTCGCCGGCATCGGCGAACGCCCCGAAGACCTGCGCGTGTTCGACGCTGAGGCCTTCGTCGACGCGTTGCTGCCAGAGGCGCTGGGTGCGTGACGCCTAAGCCCCTCTCCCTCCGGGAGAGGGGTTGGGGTGAGGGTATGGCGGAGCCCGCCACGCCGGCACTGGCGCTACCCAAACCGCACTAGGCTTCGCCCGTACCCTCATCCGGCCCTTCGGGCCACCTTCTCCCGGAGGGAGAAGGAACGATTTCCTGCCAGCATGCGCCAGCCCTCTGACACCTTCCCCGCCCGCCTGCTCGCCTGGTTCGACCGCCACGGGCGGCATGACCTGCCCTGGCAGCATCCGCGCAGTCCGTACCGGGTGTGGCTGTCGGAAATCATGCTGCAACAGACCCAGGTGGCGGTGGTCATCCCCTACTTCCTGCGCTTCCTGCAGCACTTCCCGACCCTGCCGGCACTGGCCGCCGCCGACAACGACGCGGTGATGGCGCAATGGGCCGGGCTCGGCTACTACGCCCGCGCGCGCAACCTGCACGCCGCCGCCAAGCGCTGCGTGGAACTGCACGGCGGCGACCTGCCGCGCGATTTCGATGCCCTGCATGCGCTGCCCGGCATCGGCCGCAGCACTGCCGGCGCGATCCTCAGCCAGGCCTGGAACGACCGCTTCCCGATCCTCGACGGCAACGTCAAGCGCGTGCTGACCCGCTACCACGGCATCGCCGGCTACCCCGGCCTGCCGGCGGTGGAAAAGCCGCTGTGGACGCTCGCGCAGTCGCATGTGGACGCGGTGCCCGACGGGCGCATGGCCGACTACACCCAGGCGCAGATGGATTTCGGCGCCACGCTGTGCACCCGCGCCAACCCGGCCTGCGTGCTGTGCCCGCTGCAGGACGACTGCGTGGCACGCCGCGACGGCCTGGTCGAGGCGCTGCCCACGCCCAAGCCGGGCAAGACCCTGCCCGAGCGCGAGGCGCTGGCGCTGCTGCTGGAGAACGCCAACGGCGAGCTGCTGCTGCAGCGGCGTCCGCCGACCGGCATCTGGGCCTCGCTGTGGACCCTGCCGCAGGCCGACACCGATAGCGAACTGCGCGCCTGGTACGCGCGCAGGATGCGCGGGCGCGCCTACGACGACGCCGAAGCGCTGCCGCCGATCGTGCACACCTTCAGCCATTACCGCCTGCATCTGCAGCCGCTGCGCCTGCGCAAGGTCGCCATGGGCGATGCGCTGGGCGACAATGGCGACCTGCGCTGGGTGGCGCGCGCCGACCTGTCGACGCTGGGCCTGCCCGCACCGATCCGCAAACTGCTCGACGGCCTCTAGCGCGCCAGCGCGCGCCGCCGCACGCACCGCCAGGAATTGCCATGTCCCGCACCGTCTTCTGCCAGTACCAGCAACGCGACGCCGAAGGGCTCGACTACGTGCCCTATCCCGGCGAGCTCGGCAAGCGCGTGTTCGCGCACATCGGCAAGGCCGGCTGGCAGGCCTGGCTGGCGCACCAGACCATGCTGATCAACGAGAACCGGCTGTCGCCGCGCGATCCCAAGCACCGCGCGTTCCTGGAAGCGGAACTGGAGAAGTTCCTGTTCCAGGGCGGCGCCGACAAGCCCGACGGCTACGTGGCGCCCGACCAGACCTCCTGAGCACCACCGCGTCGCTGCGTCACGGGCGCACAGCGACGTTCAGCACCGCCAAGCGCCTGCGTTCGTCGCGCCTCACCCGATCTCGTAGGAGCGGCTTCAGCCGCGACAGGGCCTTACCGGTAACACCCGTCGCGGCTGAAGCCGCTCCTACGCGTACGCCCTGGGGCTATTTGGCCTTGCCGCACACCGCATGCGGCCGCACCAAACGCGACAGGCTGCACCAGCAATCGACGGTGCGACATCACACTAGCCGCACCACCACGCGCGCCGCCTCGCGAATCTCGAATCCCAAATCCCGAATCACGGCACTACGTCAGCTCCCCGGCACCTGCTGCGCCCGTTCCTGCACCTTCGCCTCGCGCAATTCCTTCTCCGAGGTGCGCAGCGCCTTGACGTCGAGCGGGCGGATGCTGTCGATGCGGCACGGCAGGCGAATCGCGGCGGGTCCGCCGCCGAGCACCAGCACGTCGTCGAACTTCGCCGAGACCTGGCTGCCGAAATGGGTGATGGCGATGCTGGGGGCGAAATCCAGGTCCTGGCAGGTGCCGGCGAATTCCAGCAGATAGGCCTGGTTCGGGCGCGTCCACACCGCCAGCGCGCTGTCGCCGAGTGCGGTCCAGCCGCTGAGACGGTTGAAGTACTGGAAGTCGCGCACCGGCGCACCGGCGTGGGCGCGGTACAGGGTCAGACGCTCGTCGTCGCTGAGCCGGTTGGTGGCGCAGCCGGCCAGCACGGCCGTGGCGAGGAGCGAGGACAGCAGCAGGCGTTTCATGGCAGTGCTCCTGATGGTGTGGAGCGCATCATGCGCCCGCCGCCGTGCACGCGAGCGTGGATGCGCGCGCCGCGTTCAGCGACAAGGCAGCCAGCGAGTGCGACGAAGGCAGCGCTTACTGCGAAGCACCACGCGCGGACTCGCAGAAGCGCTGCCGGTACTCCAGCGCCTTGGGCATCAGCGCCTGCAGGTTCTGGATGCGGGTGCCCGGATTGGGATGGGTGGAGGCGAACTCCGGCGGCGCCTGGCCGCCGCTGCTGGCGCTCATCCGCTCCCACAGCGGCACCGCCTCGCGCGGGTCGAAACAGGCCGCCGCTGCCAGCATCAGGCCCACTTCGTCGGCCTGGGTCTCGTGGCTGCGCGCGTACGGCAGCAGGTAGCCATAGCCCATCGCCGCCATCGCCATCTGCTGCTGTTGCGGATCCAGGCCGCCGGCGGCGCCGGCCATCTGCCCGATCTGGGTCAGCTTCTGCTGCGCCATGCGCTGCGCGCCATGCCGCAGCAGCGCATGCGCGATCTCGTGGCCCATCACCACCGCCATCGCGTCGGCGTTCTTGGCCACCGGCAGCAGCCCGGTGTAGACCGCCATCTTGCCGCCGGGCAGGCAGAACGCATTGGCCTGTTCGGACTCGATCACGTTGACGTCCCAGTCGAAGCCGCGCGCGTAATGCTTGGCCTGCATGCCGTGCTCGGCGGCCAGCGCGTCCTCGACCACGTCGACCTTGGCGATCAGCCGCTGCGCGATCGCACGCACCTGCTGCGCCACCTGCGACTGCGGATCGACCGGATGTTCCTGCGCCAGGATCTCCCGGTACGCCTGCAGACCCAGCGCCTTCTCGTCCTCCACATTCAACGAGCGGTCGATCAGCACCTGTTCGCCGGTGTACGGATCCTCGCTGCGGTTGGAGAACCAGTAGAACCCGGCATACACGGCAAAGCCCAGCAGTACCAGCCAGCGCACCCCGCCCAGCGGTCCACGGCGGCCGCCGCCCGGTTCGCCGCCCTGGCGGCCGAAGACTTGGTTCATCGCACTCCCCCTCGCTGACTGGTGAGGCAATCTAGCGCCGGCACCGGCGCGGCGGCGTCAAATGCCGCGCACCAGGCGGAAGCCGACGCGTGCGCTGGTGCTGTCCGAGTCCTGCATCAGCCGCCAGGCCGCGCGGGTCTGCTCCGGCGCATTGGCCCAGTTGCCGCCGCGCACCACCCGCGAACGGCAGCCCGGGTTGTACCAGGCCGCGCCGTCGGCCGGCGCGCGGCGATAGCTGGCGTGCCAGCAGTCTGCAACCCACTCGCTGAGGTTGCCGGCCATGTCGTGCAGGCCCCAGGCGTTGGCGGAGAAACTGGCGACCGGGGCCGGACCCCAGAAGCCGTCGGTGTAGCCGACGAAGGCGTTGCGCCAGTGCCGCCCGCTGGGCGAGACGTCGCCGCCGCCGGTGAAGTTGCCGCTGCCGCGCGGCGGCGTGCCGGCGTTGCCCCAGGGATAGCGGCCGCGGCCGCCGGCGCGCAGGGCGTATTCGAACTCGGCCTCGCTGGGCAGCCGGTAATGCCGCCCGGTCTGCTGCGACAGCCAGGCCGCATAGGCCTCGGCGTCGCGCACGCTGACGTGCATCACCGGGCTGTTCGGCGCCGCCCGCGCGCCCTGGTAGTCGGACTGCCAGTCCACGCCGTTGCGGCGCACGAAGTTGCCGCTGCGTTCGTCGTAGACAGTCGAATGGCCGCGGCGGGTGGCGCGCGGACGCGCATTGGTGGCCTCCACGAAACGGCGGAACTCGGCCACGGTGACCTCGGTGATCGACATGGCGAAACCGCGGTCGAAGCGTACGTAATGCTGCGGCATTTCCGCCGGCGAGGCGCCGGGTTCGGTCTCGGCCGCGCCCATGCGGAAGCCGCCATGCGGCACCACGATCATCTGCGGGCCGCGCCCGCCGTCGTGCATGCCGTCGGTGAACACCTGGCCGGGGCGGAAGCTGCCGTAGTGGGTGGCCAGGTCGATGCGTTCGCGCAGCATCGCCGCCACCGGGTCGCCGGGATCGGCGATGCGCAGCACGTCGCCCAGGCGCTCGCGCGCCGACTTCAATCCGGCCGGGGTGGACAGATCGCGCAGGCCGGCATCGCGCAAGGCGGCGATGCGCGCCACCCGAACCTGCTCCACGCGCTCGCGCGCGTCGTGCACCGTGGGCGCGTCCTCGCGCACCCGCGCCGCGCGCGCCAGCCAACTGCCGGCGGCGGCGAAATCCGAGGCCGCCGCGGCCGTCTCGGCGCGACGGATCAGCGCGCTTTCCACCGCCGCCACGCCCTGCCGCGCGCGCGCATCGTCCGCATCCAGCAGCAACGCCTCGCGGAAATTGGCCAGGGCGCCGTTGCCGTCCTCGCCCAGGCGGCCGCCGCGCAGGTCGTCCTCGCCGGCGCGGTTGTAGGCCAGCACCCGCGACGCGGTCTCCACCCGCTGCTGCAGGCGCCGCACCGCCGGGTCCTCGGCATCCAGCCACAGCGCCACCATGGCGATGCGCGCGGCCTGCTCGAGCGTGCGTTCGGAGCGCTCCGGATCGCCCAGCGCCTGCGCGCCGAGCTGCAGCAACCGCCGCCGCGCCTTGCGCAGGCCGTCCTGGGCGACGCGATCGTTCGGCGCCAGGCTGCGGATCGCTAGGTACAGCGGAATCGCCGACTGCGCATCCTCGAACAGGCGATCCTCGGCGAGCGCGCGCGCCGCCTGGCGCCGCGCCTGCGGCAGGCCGCTGCGCGTCAGGGTCGGCAACGGCGGCTGCCAGCGCGCCACGGTCTCGGCGGCATCCTCGCCGCCGATGGTCACGCTGGGCGCCTGCACCGGCTTGGCCGGCGCCGACTGCGCCGTAGCGGTGGCAGCGGCGGTCGCAGGCGCGGTCTCGGCGGCCGGCGCCGACGGCTGCCGCGCACAGCCGACCAGCGCTGCCGCAAGCATGCTCCAGACCATCACAACGCCGCTGCTGCGCACTTTTCCTCCGACCCATGGACCTTGCGACACCATCCCGTCCGGCGCGCCGTGCGGCCGGCGGAGCGACGTTAGGCTATTCTCGCCTGCCTGAGCAAACCCTGCAGTCAACGGAAATCACGTGCCTTATTGGATCAAGCAACCCGCCGAGCTGAGCGAACGGCTTGCGCAGCGGCCGGCCCGCATCGGCCTGGATACCGAATTCGTCCGCGAACGGACCTACTGGCCGCAACTGGCGCTGGTGCAGATGGCGGTGGGCGACGAAATCCTGCTGATCGACCCGCTGATCCCGGGCATGCCGCAGGCGCTGGCGCCGTGGCTGAGCGACCCGGGCATCCTCAAGATCATGCACAGCGCCAGCGAAGACCTGGTCGCCTTCAAGTGCGCCTGCGGCACCCTGCCGCGGCCGCTGTTCGACACCCAGATCGCCGCCGGCCTGGCCGGGCTCGGCGCCGGCATGGGCTACCAGAAGCTGGTGCTGGAGATCACCGGCGTGCACCTGGCCAAGGGCGAGACCCGCTCGGACTGGCTGCGCCGCCCGCTGTCGCCGGCGCAGCTGGAGTACGCCGCCGACGACGTGCGCCATCTGTTCGCGCTGCACGACAACCTGCAGGCGCGGTTGCAGACGCTGGAGCGCGGCGACTGGCTGCACGAGGACGGCGAACGCCTGCTCGGCACCGTCGAGCACGACGACGGCGAACGCTGGCCCCACCTGGGCATGCGCTCGGCGCAGTTCATGGACCGCCCAGCGCAACTGCGCCTGCTGCGCCTGTTGCGCTGGCGCGACGCGCAGGCCCGGCACAGCGACAAACCGCGCAGCTGGATCCTGGACAACGAACTGGCCGCCACCCTGGCGCGCTTCCCGCCGCAGGACCAACCGGCCATGCTGGCGCTGTTCGATAAACACCCCAAGGCGCCGCGCAAGCTCAGCGATGCGGTCTGGCAGGCGCTGATAACCCCGCTGGCCGACGAAACCGACGCCCCGCAGGCGCTGGCCGCCAACGACGACAACAAGGCCGCGCTGAAGCGGCTGCAGGACGCGGTGGCCGCGCGCAGCGCCGAACTCGGCCTGCCCGACGGCCTGCTCGCCTCGCGCAAGCATCTGGAAGCCCTGCTGGAAAGCGCGCAATGGCCGGCGCCGCTGGCGGGCTGGCGCCGGCGCGAGCTGGAACCGCGGCTGCAGCCGCTGCTGGCGGCCACGCGCTGAGCGGGCGCGGCCGGGCCGATCGCGCCGCCCCGTCGGCGCAGCGCGATCGGGGCAACGATCGGGTATAAAAAAAGGCCAGGAATTCCTGGCCTTTTTTCGTTCGCTCAATACTTGAAGAGCGGGAACTTCAGATCCGGATGGCGCGCCTTCCATTCGTTGTAGGCAGCGGTGCCTTCCCAGGCGGCGAATGCCTTCGGCGTACGACCGCGGCCGGACCAGGTTTCGCCGGTGTGCGGCAACTGGTACTTCGGCTTGACCTCGCTGCGGCCGCCGGCGGACTTGCTGCTGGCCGGCTTGGGCGCTGCGCTGGTCACGTACGCGGCGATCTCGTTGCGCTGCTTGGCGCTGAAGAACTCGGCGAACTGCTCCAGCAGCGACAGCACGTTGGCATGCGCCGCATTGGTTTCGCCCTCGCGCGCCTGCCGCTCCTGCTCTTCCAGCTTGCGCATTTCTTCCTGCAGCTTGGCCTTGGCTTCGGCGATCTGTTGCAAGTTGCGAACTTCCGTCATGTGTAAAAGACCTGTCTTTAGTAAAAAGTGTGAAGCGGACGGTATATTTCGTCCGGAACGAAATCACCGCGGGGGATTTCGGCCGTCGAGTATATCGACTCCATGCGAGCGCTGTAGACAAAAGGCGAACGCGTTTCCCGGCACGAGCGGCCCCCTGCCCCGGCGCCGCCGATGTTGCACTGCCCCCTTGGCACGCGGCCCCGTGCCCAGTTACACTACGCGTCTGATGTGGGGCGGTAGCTCAGCTGGGAGAGCGTCGCGTTCGCAATGCGAAGGTCGAGGGTTCGATCCCCTTCCGCTCCACCATCTTGCCGTCTTCGACGGTGCAAACGAGGTCAGACAGCCAGCAGGCTCTCTGGCCTTTTTTGTTGGCCGATCCTGGGCCTGGCCGCGCTCGATCGCGCGGGGTGCGCCATCCGCTGGCGCGCCAGGCAGTCCTTGGCCGTGGTCCTGGCGGAACGGGAAGCGGATGCACTCCGCTCCTTCCCGCCGCATCGCTCAGTCGTGCTGCTCGTCCTGCGCCGCCTCGCCCTGGCCGGAGCGCGGGCCGCGCTCGTGCGCCTCGCGCAGCTTCTGGTCTTCCAGCCCCGGCCGCTGCTTGGCGGTGTCGTCCTGGGCACGGTCCTGCTGGCCCTCGTGGATGCCCTGCTGCTTGCCGGACTGGGTGGTCTCGTCTTTTGCCATGGTCTGCACCTCGCTGGGGCGGATGCCCGTTCGCCGCCACCCTAACGAGGCCGCCGTGATGCATGGATCACGGCGTACCCGGCGTCACGCCGCCAGCGCCGGCGCCCCGGCCTCGGCGATGTCGTCGCTGCGCAGCAGCCGCGCGCGGTCCAGCAGGATCACCAGCCGATCCTCCAGCTTGCCCATGCCCTGCAGCAGGTCGCGGCGGATATTGCTGCCGAAGGCCGGCGGCGCCTCGATCTGCTGCGGCGGCAATTCCAGCACCTCGTTGACCGCATCCACCAGCAGGCCGAAGGACTGCGCGCCACCGCCCTCGTCGGTGGCGGCACTGGCGATGACGATGCAGCTGCGCCGGGTGACCTCGCTGGGCCCGCGGCCGAGCCGCGACTGCAGGTCCACCACCGGCACCACCGCGCCGCGCAGGTTGATCACCCCGCGCACGCAGGCCGGCATGGTCGGCACCGGGGTGGGCGGACGGTACTCGATGATCTCGTGGATGCCGGCGATGTTGAGCCCGAAAAGTTCGCGGTCCAGCTGAAAGGTCAGGAACTGCCAGCCACCCTGCGGCGCGTGCTCGGCCGCGCTCTCGTAGCGATCGTTGTGCATGGTGTTCCCCTTCAGAAGTTGACGAACTGGCCTTCGTCCGGCGCATCCGCCAGCGCGTAGGCCGGCACCGGGCGCGCACGCGGGCGCAGGGCCTTGCCGGCGTTGCGCAGCGGCCGGGTGGCGGCCGGCCTGGGCGCCACCGGCGCGGCACGGCGCGGTGCGGCCAGGTCCTGTTCGCGGCTGAGGCGGAAGAATCCCATCGCCTGCTGCAGCGATTCGGCCTGGGTGCTCATCTGTTCGGCGGTCGCCGCCAGTTGCTCGGAGGCCGCCGCGTTCTGCTGCGTGGCCTGGCTGAGCTGGGACACCGCCAGGTTGATCTGGGTGACGCCGGAGGACTGCTCCTGCGAGGCCGAGGCGATCTCCTGCACCAGATCCGAGGTCTTCTTGATGCTGGGCACGATGGTGCCGAGCAGGCTGCCGGCGCGATCGGCCAGGCCCACGCTGCTGGCGGCGACCTCGCCGATCTCCTGCGCCGCCACCTGGCTGCGCTCGGCCAGCTTGCGCACTTCCGCCGCCACCACCGCAAAGCCCTTGCCGTGCTCGCCGGCGCGCGCGGCCTCGATCGCCGCGTTCAGCGCCAACAGGTTGGTCTGGTAGGCGATGTCGTCGATGATGCCGATCTTCTGCGCGATCTGCTTCATCGCCTGGGTGGACGCCAGCACCGCGTCGCCGCCCTCCACCGCTTCCTTGGCCGCCTGCGCCGACATGCCCTCGGTGACCTTGGCGTTGTCGGTGTTCTGCGAGATCGAGGCGGTCATCTGCTCCAGCGAGGCGCTGGTCTCCTCCACGCCGGCGGCCTGCTCGGTGGCCGCCTGGCTCAGCGACTGCGCGGTGGCACTGACTTCCTCGGACGAACCGGCCAGCGACTGCGCGCTGGCATTGACCTCGCCCACCACCTCCGCCAGTCGCTCCACCATCGCCCGCAGCGCCACCATCGCACTGGTGCTGTCGTTGGAACGGGTCGGCACCTGCACGGTGAGATCGCCGCGCGCGATCCGCGAGGCGACTTCCATCACCGTGCTCGGCTCGCCGCCGAGTTCGCTCATCAGCGACCGTGCGATCAGGAAACCGATCAGCGACGCGCACAGCGCCGCGACCAGGCTGCCGACGATCAGGGTCAGGTTGGTGCGCTGCTGCAACTGCTCGGCCTCGGAGGCGCGCGCAGCGAGCAACTCGCTCTCGGCGCGACGCACCTCGGACATGCGGTCGCGCATCGCGTCCATGTAGGCCTTGCCCTTGGAGGCACGCACCGCAGCGGTCAGCGCCTCCATCGTCGCCTGGCCATCGTTGACGTTCTTGCGCAGCGCGATCTGCGGATGCACCGCCTGGCTGAGCCATTGCGCCTGGGTCTGCTTCAGCGCGTTCAGGCGCTCCTGCTGCTTGGGGTTGTCGGCGGTCAGCTCCTGCGCCGTGCGCAGGTGGCTGTCGAAGCTGGCGACGCCGTCGCGATAAGGCTGCAGGAACGCATCCTCGCCGGTCAACGAGAAGCCGCGCGTGCCGGTCTCGATGTTGATCAGGCTGCTGAGCGCGGCATCGACTTCGGCGATCACCTTGTAGGTGTGAGTGTTCCAGTAATTGGCCTGCGACAACGCGGACACGTTGAAGTAGGCCACGCCGGCCAGGGCCAGCAGGATGCACAGGACCACGGCGAAGCCGCCGTAGAGCTTGGTTGCGATTTTGAGATTCTTCAGCACGGCACTCTCCCGACAATGGGCAGTTGTGACAACGACAGCGACACGGAACTGGCGGCGCGGCAGGCGCCGCCAGGGAATGGATCAGGCGCGGCCCAGCAGCGCTTCGCTGCGGTCGCGATTACCTGCAACGGAACGGCGCGCGGCGGCGGATGGCGCACGCGGCGCCCAGCGCGAGCCAGCCGCACGCAGCGGCGCCACCGCCTCGCCGTCGTCCAGCGCGTGCGTGGCGCGGCGCGTGCCGGCGGACAACTGGAAGAACGCCATGCTGTCCTGCAACTGCACGGCCTGCGTGCTCATCGATTCGGCGGTCGCCGCCAGCTCTTCGGAGGCGGTCGCGTTCTGCTGGGTGATCTGGCTCAGCTGCACCACCGCCGCGTTGATCTGGGTGACGCCGGACGACTGTTCCTGCGAGGCGGCAGCGATCTCCTGCACCAGGTCCGAGGTCTTCTTGATGCTGGGCACGATGGTCTCCAGCAGCTGACCGGCCTTCTCCGCCAGTTCCACGCTGGAACCGGCGACCTCGCCGATCTCCTGCGCGGCCACCTGGCTGCGCTCGGCCAGCTTGCGCACTTCCGCCGCCACCACCGCAAAGCCCTTGCCGTGCTCGCCGGCGCGCGCGGCCTCGATCGCCGCGTTCAATGCCAGCAGGTTGGTCTGGTAGGCGATGTCGTCGATGATGCCGATCTTGTGCGCGATCTGCTTCATCGCCGCGACCGTGGCCACCACCGCCTCGCCGCCCTCCAGGGTTTCCCGCGCCGCCTGCGCGGCCATGCCGTCGGTGATCTTGGCGTTGTCGGTGTTCTGCGCGATCGAAGCGGTCATCTGTTCCAGCGAGGCGCTGGTCTCTTCCACGCCGGCGGCCTGTTCGGTCGAGGCCTGGCTCAGCGACTGCGCGGTGGCGCTGACTTCTTCCGACGCGCCGGCCAGGCTCTGCGCACTGGCGTTGACCTCGCCGACCACCTGCTGCAGCTTCTCGACCATGCGCTGCATCGCCAGCAGCAGCTGCGCGGTCTCGTCGCGGCCGCGCACCTCGATCGACATGCTCAGGTCGCCCTCGGACAGCGCATTGGCCACGCTGACCGCCTTGCCGATCGGCCGGGTCACGCTGCGGCTGATGAACACGCCCAGGCCCACGCCGAGCAGCACGCCGCCGATCACGATGGCCAGCATGGTGCGGGTGCTGCTGGCATAGATCTCGTCGGTGGCGTCGTTGGCACGCGCCGCATTGGCTTCCTTGGTTTCGCTGAGTTCGGACATCAGCGCATCCAGTTCGTCGGAGCTGCTGCGCACGCCCTTCGACAGGTCCGCCAGCTGCGCATCGCCTTGCGGCAGCGGCTCGCGCATCACCGAGTCGACGAACTGGCCGCGCCGCTCCAGGTAGGTCTTCCACACCTGGTCGAAGCGGGCCAGCTTGGCCAGCGTGGCCGGGTCGTCGAACGAGGTCCTGGCCTTGTCCATGTGCTCGACCACCTTGGCGGTGTACTTGTCGAGACTGGCGATGTGCTTGGCGCGATCTTCCGTCGTACTGGCCAGTTGCAGGTTGGCGCGCGACCGGCCGGCGTTGATCAGATTGATGTTGGCCTCTTTCAGGTGCGACAGGCCGAGCAGCTCGCGCTCGTACAGCACCGTGGCGTAGTCGTTGATCCGGCCCGAGTTGCGGATGCCGACCCAGCCGATGCAGGCGCCGATCGCCGCCACGATCAGGAACGCCGCCGTCAGCCTGACTCCGATTTTCATATTGCCCAACATGGTGTACCCCGATTCTTTGTGTGCGTCCGGTTGCGCCAGTCAGCGCCTCCGGCCGTCTTCCGCAGCGCCTCGCGGAGTGGACACACTCGCTCTGAGGAGAGCGAGGACGCTGCGCCGCAACGTCTGTGCGTGAGGGCTATCGGCGCCATCGACAGCGCCTTTAAATCGCGTGAAAACTGCGGAATTCCGCATAGCGCGAGCGCTGCGGCGGCGTTGCATGAATGCGCAACGGGCATTGCGGCGCAGCACTCGACGCGCGTGAAGAAGCGGTCTTGGCATCTGCGGCGCGGATGCCGCAGTTGTTCTGCAATGGCAGATGACCCCGGTTTTGCACCGAAGGCGAAGTGGGATACCAACCCCTTTAATTTGTAGACAGAATGTGAAAGCGGCGCCGATATGTCCGCCCTCGCAGTGCGCGAGCGCGTGCATGGCGCCGCGCCTTCACACCATCGGCAGCGCCGCGACCGTGCGTCGTTCCGCCGCGGTGGCTCCGCGCAACAACCGCTGCGCGCGCACGCGCTCCTCGGCATCCAGATCCTGCAGCGCCTCGAAACGCTCGCCGACCCAGCTCGCCATCGGCACGCCGTCGCGGTACAGCACGCGCGCGCCCGCCACGCGTGGCAGCCGCGTGCCCGGGAGCACGCTGCCGAGCAGATTGGCCGGATCGGCGGCGGCCACGCACACCCAGGTGCCGTCGCCAGGCTGGCGGCGCAGTTGCCGCAGCAGACCGATCGCCTCCGGCAGGGCGAACTGTTCGCCGGACAGGCCATCGATGAAGCGCCCGCCGCGGATCTCGCCACGCGCCTCCAGGCGCTGGTAGACCCGCAACAGTTCGCGCCACGGCGGCAGCCATGCCGCCTCGCGCTCGAGCAGGCGCCAGCAGACCACGCCGTAGCGGCGCAGCAGCGTCAGCGCAACGTGCTCGACCGCCTCGCTGCGCGCGGCCGGGTCGTCGGCCTCGGCGCCCGCCCGCAACAGCGCCCAACGCCCGGCATCCTGGATGCCGCCGTACAGCGCCATGCGCGGCCGCCGCCGCGACAGCGCCGACGGGCGCTTCGATGCCGGCACCAGCAAGGCGCGCAGGCCGGCGTAGCTGTCGCAATGGACCCGACCGGCGGCGACCAGTTCGGCCAGCGCCGCCTCCAGTTCGGTGGAGAGCAGGCGGGTGGCCGCGGCGATTTCGTCGAAGAACGAGGCGCCATGCGCCGCGAGATGGTCGGCGACCTTGCGTGCCCGCGAACCGAGCGCATCGGCTTCCGGCACTGGCGACAGCCGCGACCACTGCCCGGCGCTGCGCCGCGGCAGCAGCAGGATCGGCGTGCTGCGCAGCGTCGGCGCGGCGCCGCTCGCGCCGGGGCGCAACCGCGTCCACAGCGTGCGTCCGGCGCTGCAGGCCTCGTCCAGCCAGGCCGGGCGGTAGTCGCGCACCCGCGCCGGCAACAGTTCCGCCTCCCACAGCGGCGCCGCGGCCTCCACGCCCTCCAGTTGCGCCAGCACCGCGGCCAGCGCTTCGGCGCCCTCCACCTGGCCCTGTGCGTCCAGATGCTGCCAACGGAACAGGAAGCGCGCGTAGTCGCGCGGCGCCACCGGCTCGATCTCGCGGCGCAGGCGGCCGAGGGTGTAGCGGTGGATGCGTGCCAGCAGGTGCCGCTCGCACCACTCCTCGGCATCGGCGTCGGCACTGAACCGGCCAGCCAGCACATAGCCGTCCTGTTGCAGCGCCAGCAGCCCGGCCTGCACCTCGCGCAGCGGCAGGTGCAGCGGCGCGGCCAGCGCGGCCGCAGTGACCGGCCCCAGGCCTGCCAACCGCCAGCGCAGCACCTCGCGCAACGCACTGTCGCGCTCCCAATCGGCCACCGCGTAGCCCTCGGGACTGGCAATGGCCGGCTGCGCGCTGGCCTGCGGATACAGCGGCGCCACCGCCGCCTGCGCTTCGGCCGTCACCCACAACCCCGCAGCGGCGCCGTCGACGCCGTGCAGGCAGGTGGCGCGCGCGTCGGCCGCCAGTTCATCCAACCACTGCCGCCACTGCGGCTGCGCGGCGGCCTCGGCCGCGCTCACCACCCCGAGCGTGAGCAGCGCCTCGTGCATCTCGTCGCGGCTGCGCGGCTGCGGCCAGGCCTCCTCGCGCACCGCGGCGATCGCCTGCGGGTCCAACTGGCCGAGATCGTCGGCGCTGTCTGGATCCTGATAGCGGCGACTGTGCACTGCCTGGGTCCGCCGCTCTTCCAGGGGGGCGTCGTCGAGAAAGGCATAGGGCCGCGCGTCCAGCGCCTCGGCCGCCAGCGGCGAGGGCGCGGTCAGTTCGCGCGCCAGCACGCGCACCTCGCCGGCCTCGATGCCGCGCAGCAGCTGCAGCCAGCCATCGCTGTCCATCGCCTCGTCCAGGCAGTCGCGCAAGGTCTGTGCCACCAGCGGGTGCTCGGGAATCTCGCGCTCGCCGACCAGGTTCTCCGCGCAGGCCACCTGGTCGGGAAACACCGTGGCCAGCAGATCCTCGGACTTCATACGCTGCAGCTGCGGCGCGACCTTGCGCCCGCCGGTGAAGCGCGGTAGCGCCAGCGCGTTGGTGGCATTCCAGCGCCAGCGCACGCCGAACAGCGGCGCGTCCAGCAGCGCCTGCACCAGCACGTCCAGCGCCGACGCCGCACGCAGGTAACGCGCCACCTCGTCCAGGGCGAAGCTGTGCCGGGTCGACAGCGACAGCACGATCGCGTCCTCGGTCGCGGCCGCCTGCAGCTCGAAATTGAAGGTGCGGCAGAAGCGCTTGCGCAGGGCCAGGCCCCAGGCGCGGTTGATGCGGCTGCCGTAGACGCTGTGGATCACCAGTTGGGTGCCGCCGGTGGCGTCGAAGAAGCGTTCCAGCACGATGCATTGCTGGGTCGGCAAGGCGCCCAGCGCCGCATGCGCGCGGCCCAGGTAGTCGACGATCTGCTGCGCGGCAGCGGCGTCCAGCGCCAGCGGGCCGCACAGCCACTGCAGCGCCTGCGCCGCCCCGCCCTGCTCCAGCGCCTGTTCGACCTCGGCCCGCAGCCGCGACACGCCGAGCGACAGCGCGTCGCTGCGCCCGGGCGCCTCGCCGATCCAGAACGGGATGTTGGGCGGTGCGCCGCGCGCGTCCTCCACCCGCACCCGCCCCGCTTCCACGCGCAGGATGCGGTAGCTGGCGTTGCCGAGCTGGAACACGTCGCCGCCCAGGCTCTCCACCGCGAAATCCTCGTTGACCGTGCCGATGGTCTGCGCCTGCGGCTCCAGCACCACGCTGTAGTCGCCGGTCTCGGGGATGGTGCCGCCGGAGGTGAGTGCCGCCATCCGCGCACCGCGGCGCTGGCGCACGCGGCGACGCACCGCATCCCGATGCAGGTAGCCGGCGCGCGGCCCCAGCCGCGTGCTGAAGCCTTCGCTGAGCATGCGCAGCACCGCGTCGAACTGCGCGCGCGGCAACGCCGCATACGGCCAGGCGCCACGCACCAGTGCGTACAGCGCGTCTTCCTCCCACTCCTGGCAGGCCACCTCGGCGACGAGCTGCTGGGCGAGCACGTCCAGCGGCGCATCGAGCATGCGCAGCGCATCCAGTTCGCCGCGGCGCACGCAATCCAGCAAGGCCGCGCACTCGACCAGGTCGTCGCGCGACTGCGGAAACAACCGCGCCTTCGGCGTGCCGCCCACCGCATGCCCGGAGCGGCCGGCGCGCTGCAGGAACGCGGCGATCGAACGCGGCGAGCCGAGCTGACAGACCAGGTCGACGTCGCCGATGTCCAGGCCCAGTTCCAGCGAGGCGGTGGCCACCAGCACCTGCAGCTCGCCGGCCTTGAGCCGGCGCTCGGCGAGCAGCCGGGTCTCGCGCGCCAGGCTGCCGTGATGCGCCGCCACCGCCTGCGTGCCGAGCAGTTCGCCCAGGTGCCGTGCGGTGCGCTCGGCCATGCGCCGGGTATTGACGAACACCAGGGTCGTGCGGTGCGCGCGCACCAGCTCGGCCAGGCGCGTATACGCCTGCTGCCACTGGTCGGCGGACATGGTCACGCTGAGCGGCGTCGGCGGCACCTCCAGTGCCAGGTCGCGGGCGCGCGCGTAGCCGATGTCGACGATGGCGCAGTCCGCCTCGCCGTCGTGCACCGCCGCGCTGCCGACCAGGAAACGCGCCACCGCCTCGATCGGCTTCTGCGTGGCCGACAGGCCGATGCGCAGCGGTGGCACCTCGCACAGATGCTGCAGGCGCTGCAGCGACAGCGCCAGATGGCTGCCGCGCTTGTTCGCCGCCAGGGCATGGATCTCGTCGACGATCACCGTGCGCACATGGCGCAGCGTCTCGCGCCCGGACACCGATCCGAGCAGCACGTACAGCGACTCCGGCGTGGTCACCAGCACATGCGGCGGGCGCCGCCGCGCCTGCGCGCGCTCGCGCTGTGGGGTGTCGCCGGTGCGCACCGCGGTGCGAATGGACACATCCGGCAAACCCAGCGCCGCCAGTTCGGCGCGAATGCCCTGCAGCGGCGCCTCGAGATTGAGCTGGATATCGTTTGAAAGCGCTTTCAGTGGCGACACGTACAGCACCTGGGTACGGTCCTGCAGGCCGCCTTCACGCAGGCCTTCGCGTACCAGCGCATCCAGCGCAGCCAAAAATGCCGTCAGGGTCTTGCCAGAGCCGGTCGGCGCGGCGACCAGCGTATGCCGTCCGGCCTGGATCGCTGGCCACGCCGCCGCCTGCGCCGGCGTGGGCGCCGCGAAACGCCGCTCGAACCAGCGTGCAACGGCAGGATGGAAGCGCGCCTGCGCCAACGACATGCGATCTCCGGGTGTCAGCGTCGCAACGAACATGGGGCGCGCCGACGATGCCGCCTGTGCGGATTGTCCGGATGAATGTCTCGCGCCATTTTCTCGGCAATGAAAATGGTGACGTTATCCAGGCAATCAAGCGCAACCTCGCGCGAGCCCTGTTTTTAGGGGTTTTTCCATTAAGCGTTCATCGAACGAGATAATGTCTACCACTCGCTCCGCGTAGCGCGGTTATGTTGTCGACGGCGTCACGTATCCAGGCCTAGCGTTTGCGCATCACGCACAAGCTTCGCCTCTGGGAACGGAATGCGGCACGGCAACACCAGCGAACAACGGCATCGCCCATCACGCGCGCGGGACGCTTCACGCCCCGCGCACGCGATCGCGGCGGCGCGCGTTCGCGCAGCGTCCGCCTTCGTCTCCCATCGACGTCGAACTGCCGTCGCCTCGCGGCGTGCGGCAGCGATGGCGGCGGCATCCGCCATCGGGTCCTGCACTGTGGGACTGCGCATGCGTTGTACCTCTCCACACGCCATCGCCAAGGAGCATCACCAATGGCACAGAGCAGCCCTTCGCTCTCCAGCACCGACCTCAGCCAGCGCCGCGGCAGCGACGCGCAACAGTCGCTCGGCGTCGCGCCGAACGTGTTCGAAGGCAACGACCCGGCCGCGATCGCGCGCGCGCTCAAGCAGTCGGCCGACCTGCACGCCCGCCGCCGCACCGGTCCGTATCGCTCGGCCATGTCGATGCTGACCTTCTACATCAATCGCGCCGGCGACCAGTTGCCGGCGCAGCGCCGCCAGATCCTGGAGCAGGCCAAGGACGAGTTGCGCAGCCTGTACGGCAAGCCGCGCAAGGGTGGCGCTGGCGACTGAGCACGCACACGCACACACGCGCAGCGTGATGGAGCGATCAGTTCCGCACGCTGCCTAGGCGAGGCGCGCGCCGCGCGATTGCCGTCCTCCGACGCACTGCCACATGATGCGGACATGGCCAAGGCATCCGACATTTCGGACCTCATCCAGCACGCCGCCGCCGCGACCCAGGACGACGCGGCGCTGCTGTCGCGCATCATCCTGGCGCAGGGCGAAATCGCCGCGGCCGGCGGCGATCCGCTGCAGGTGGTCGACGTGGTCACCCGCCGCGCGCAGGAGCTGACCCGCTCCAACGGCGCCGTGGTGGAGATGTGCGACGGCAAGGACATGCTGTACTGGTCGGCCAGCGGCGTCGCCGAGCGCCACCTCGGCCTGCGCCTGCCCAGCAACGGCAGCCTGTCGGGGCTGTGCATGCGGACCGGCGAGGTCCTGCGCTGCGACGATTCGGAAGTCGATCCGAGGGTCGACCGCGCGGCCTGCCGGCGCATCGGTTTGCGCTCGATGCTGGTGGTGCCGCTGCGCTACGGCGACCGCAGCATCGGCGTGCTCAAGGTCCTCGCGCCGCAACCCAACGCCTACAGCGCGCAGGACGTGCGCACGCTGGAACTGCTGGCGACCCTGGTCGGCGCGACGCTGGCGCTGGCGATGGACCGCGCCGCACTGCAGACCGACATCGCGCGCCGCCAGGACATGGAGAAACACGCATTCCGCGAGAAGGCGGCGATCGCCACCCGCATCCGCGAAACCATCGCCGATACGCGCCTGCAGATCGTGACCCAGCCAGTGCTGGCACTGGCATCGCAACGCATCGTCGGCGTGGAGGCACTGTCGCGCTTTCCGGCCAATCCGGCGCTGCCGCCACTGCGCTGGTTCGACGATGCCAGCCGGGTCGGGCTGGGACTGGAACTGGAGCTGGCCGCCGCGCGCAAGGCGCTGGAGTTGCTGGCGCACTTGCCGGCGCCGCTGTATCTGGCGATCAACGTGTCCGCACCCACGCTGCTGCATCCGCAACTGCAGGCGCTGCTGCACGGCCACGACCTGTCGCGGATCGTGCTGGAAATCACCGAACAATTGCAGGCGCCGGACTATCCACGCCTGTCCGAGCACATCGGCCTGCTGCAGCGGCAGGGCCTGCGCATCGCCCTGGACGACGCCGGTACCGGCTTCGCCAGCCTGCGCCATCCGCTGCACCTGGCGCCGGACATCATCAAGCTGGACCTGACCTTGACCCGCGGCATCGACGCCGAACCGCGCCGGCAGCGGCTGGCGATGGCGATCCTCTCCTTCGCCGCGGAAACCAACGCCGACGTGGTCGTCGAAGGCATCGAGACCGAGAGCGAACTGGCGACGTTGCAGGCGCTGGGCGCGCGCTATGGCCAGGGCTACCAGCTGGCCCATCCCGGGCCGCTGTCGGCGCATCTGGCGCGCTATCCGGCGATCGGCGACGGCGGCGGCAACGGCTGAGTGCGTCCACCGCAGGCGCGGCGCTGGTCCCTGGTTCGGGATCACCGCTCCAGGCATTCCAAATAGATCGCCATGCCGGCCTGGTCTCGGCTGAAGCCGCTCCTACGGAAGCGACGGAAGCGTGCGCTACGGACGCGCGACACCGCTCTCGCCGGCCCTGGGCCGCTGTCAGCGCACCTGCAGATGCTCTCCAGCGATCGCTGACAGCCCCGGCTACGTCGCGGCCAAACGCTCCATCATCCTGTGCAGGAGCGGCTTCAGCCGCGACGGGACGTCACCGTTGACGCCCCGTCGCGCCTGCGCAAACGCCAGGCAAGAAAAAAGCGGGCCGAAGCCCGCTTTTTCCTGAGACGACGCTGACAGCGTGCGGCTTATTCGGCCGACGCGCCCTCGCCTTCTTCCACGGCCTTCATCGACAGGCGGATGCGGCCCTGCTTGTCGACTTCCAGCACCTTGACCTTGACCACGTCGCCTTCCTTCAGCTTGTCGCCGACCTTCTCCACGCGCTCGCTGGAGATCTGCGAGACGTGCACCAGGCCGTCCTTGCCCGGCAGGATGGTCACGAACGCGCCGAAGTCCATGATCTTGGCGACCTTGCCTTCGTAGATGCGACCCGGCTCGACGTCCGAGGTGATCTGCTCGATGCGCGACTTGGCGGCCTGCGCGGCGATCGCATTGACCGAGGCGATGACGATGGTGCCGTCGTCCTGGATGTCGATCTGGGTGCCGGTTTCCTTGGTGATCGCCTGGATGGTCGAACCGCCCTTGCCGATCACTTCGCGGATCTTGTCCGGGTGGATCTTGATCGTCAGCAGGCGCGGCGCGTAGTCGCTCAGCTCCGCACGCGGGGTGGTCAGCGCGCTGGCCATCTCGCCGAGGATGTGCAGGCGGCCGGCCTTGGCCTGCGCCAGGGCCTGCTTCATGATCTCCTCGGTGATGCCTTCGATCTTGATGTCCATCTGCAGCGCGGACACGCCATCGGCGGTACCGGCGACCTTGAAGTCCATGTCGCCGAGGTGATCTTCATCGCCCAGGATGTCCGACAGCACCACGAAGTCGTTGCCTTCCTTCACCAGGCCCATGGCGATACCGGCCACCGGCGCCTTCACCGGCACACCGGCGTCCATCAGCGCCAGCGACGAACCGCAGACCGAGGCCATCGACGAGGAACCGTTGGATTCGGTGATTTCCGAGACCACGCGGATGGTGTACGGGAACTCTTCCATGGTCGGCATCACCGCCAGCACGCCGCGCTTGGCGAGGCGGCCGTGGCCGATCTCGCGACGCTTGGGCGCGCCGAAGCGGCCGCACTCGCCCACCGAGTACGGGGGGAAGTTGTAATGGAACAGGAAGTTTTCCTTGTACTCGCCGGAGACCGCGTCGATCACCTGGCCGTCGCGGGCGGTGCCCAGCGTGGTGACCACGATCGCCTGGGTCTCGCCGCGGGTGAACAGCGCCGAGCCGTGGGTGCGCGGCAGCACGCCGGCCTGCACGCTGATCGGGCGCACGGTGTCCAGCGCACGGCCGTCGATGCGCACCTTGGTGCTCAGCACCGAACCGCGCATGGTCTGGTATTCCAGCTCGCCGAATTCCTTGGCCAGGTCGGCAGCGACCCAGTTCTCGGCGGCGGCGCGCGGCGCCAGCTGCGCCAGCACGTCCTTCTTGATCGCCGAGATCGCATCGCGGCGCTGCAGCTTGTCGCGCACCTGGAACGCAGCGGCCAGCTGCTCGCCGACGGCTTCCTTCAGCGCGGCGATCATGGCCTCGTTCTTGGCCGGGGCAACCCAGTCGGACGGCTTGGTGCCGGCTTCGACGGTCAGCTCGTTGATCGCGTTGATGACCTTCTGCATCTCGCGGTGGCCGAAGGTGACCGCGCCCAGCATCACTTCTTCCGACAGCAGCGCGGCTTCGGATTCGACCATCAGCACGGCGTTGGCGGTACCGGCGACGACCAGCTCCAGCTGCGAGTCCTTCAGATCCGACACGGTCGGGTTGAGGATGTACTCGCCGTTCTTGTAGCCGACCTTGGCGGCGCCGATCGGGCCCTTGAACGGGGTGCCGGCCAGCGACAGGGCGGCCGAGGCGCCGATCAGCGCGGCGATGTCGCCGTCGATGTCCGGGTTCATCGACATCACCGTGGCGATGATCTGCACTTCGTTCTTGTAATCCTCCGGGAACAGCGGACGGATCGGACGGTCGATCAGACGCGAAATCAGCGTCTCCTTCTCGGTCGCACGGCCCTCGCGCTTGAAGAAGCCGCCGGGGATGCGGCCGCCGGCGTAGAACTTCTCCTGATAGTCGACCGTCAGCGGGAAGAAGTCCTGACCTTCGCGCGCGCTCTTGGCGGCGACGGCGGTGACCAGCAGTACGGTGTCGTCCATCTTGACGATGACGGCACCGCCAGCCTGGCGGGCGATCTCGCCGGTTTCGAGGGTGACGGTGTGCTTGCCGTACTGGAAGGTTTTGGTGATTTTTGCCACGGGGTTTCCTTGGATGATGCTGTCTGCAAATGGACCGCTGACGGCCCATGCCGCTGGCGGGTGGCCGGGAGGATCCGGCCAGTGGCGCGGAGCGATCCCCGGGCCACGGTACTACCCAAAACAAAACCGCGGCGCATCGCTGCGCCGCGGTGGGGTTCGTTGACTCAGCGACGCAGGCCGAGCTTCTCGATCAGCGCCTTGTAGCGCTCGCCATCCTTCTTCTTCAGATAGTCGAGCAGGCTGCGGCGGCGGTTGACCATCTGCAGCAGGCCGCGGCGGCTGTGGTGATCCTTCTTGTGGGTCTTGAAGTGGCCGGTCAGCAGTTCGATGCGGGCGGTCAGCAGGGCGACCTGGACTTCCGGCGAACCGGTGTCGGCAGCGCCGCGCTTGTTTTCTTCGATGACTTTCTGGGTGTCGATAGACATGGGATTTTTCTCTGAGATGCGGGGCCGGCAGGAACGTGCAGAGGACGCACCGCCTGGCTCGCCGATTGCGAAGGATTGCGCCGGAGCGCAGCGTGCCGGAAAGGCCGCGAAATTGTACCGGCCTCGGCCCGGAGGAACAAGGCGTTAAGACGGCGTCATGACTGAACGACAGTCAGGTAACACCCCGCGCGACCGCTGAACGGTCACGGATTGAACATGCGCTGCGGCGCCAGCAGCCCGCTCGCATCGACCTGGCCCAGGCCCAGCGGGACGCCGTCGGCGTCGAACACCGCGGCCAGGCCGGGCGCCCAGGCCGGATCGCGCAGGCGCTGGCCCATGCGGAAGCGCTGCGCCGCAGCATGCTCCAGGCGCAGCGGCGGGAAATCGGCCAGGCCGGAGGCCAGCGGCAGCACCAGCGCCTCCAGCGCCGCCGGATCCTGCGCGGCCAGGTGCTGCAGGTGCTCCAGGGTGACCATCTGCGGCGTCCGGAACGGCTCCACCCACAGCCGCCGCAGCGCGGCGATATGCGCGCCGCAGCCCAGCGCCTCGCCCAGGTCGCGGGCCAGGCTGCGGATATAGGTGCCGGACCCGCAGGCCACGTGCAGGCGCAGGCGGTCGCCGGCGTGGGCGAGCACATCGATCGCATGCACCTCGACCTCGCGCTCCGGCGCCTCGATCGCCTCGCCGCGGCGCGCCTTGACGTACAGCGGCTCGCCGCCCTGCTTGAGCGCGGAATAGATCGGCGCACGCTGGCGGATGCGCCCGCGCAGCGGCGCCAGCGCCGCCTCCAACGCGGCCGCGTCCAACGGCGGCACCGGCCGGGTCCGCAGCACCGCGCCCTCCGCATCGTCGCTGTCGGTGGTGACGCCGAGCACGACCTCCGCTTCGTAGGCCTTGGCCGAGCCGAGCAGCAGCCCGGCCAGCTTGGTCGCCTCGCCGAAGCACAGCGGCAGCAGCCCGGTGGCGAGTGGATCCAGGCTGCCGGTGTGGCCGCCCTTCTCCGCACGGAACAGCCGCCGCGCCGCCTGCAGCGCCGCGTTGGAACTCATGCCGATCGGCTTGTCGAGCAGCACGATGCCGTCGAGGCGACGGAAGACGATACGGGGCAGGCGCGGGCCGAAGACAGGCATGGGGGGAGCGGGCGGGATTGGGGATTGGAGAGTCGGGATTGGCGGATCCGGCCCCGGCATGGCGCGGGCGAACGGCACGCATGGAACAGCGTGACGCCAGACGGATGAAAGAGCGCCGCGATCGCGACTGCGAAACGGACGCTCGCGTTCGGCGCCCGCACTCAAACAATGGACGCCGACGCCGACGCCGCGGCGTCGGCAGCGGACTCAGTCCTTGCGCGGCGCCGTTTCGGCGTCGTCGGCGGCATGGCCGTCGTCGCCTTGCTCCTGCTGCAGTTCCGGCATGTCGCGCAGCAGATTGTCGATGCGCTCGCCGCGATCGACCGAATCGTCGTAGTGGAAATGCAGTTCGGGCACATGGCGCAGCTTCATCGCCCGCGCCAGTTCGCTGCGCAGCTGCGGCGCCAGTTCCTTCAGGCCCTTGACCGCCTCGGCCGAGCGCTCCTGCATCAGTGCGGTGACGAACACCTTGGCATGGGCCAGATCGCGGGTGACTTCGACGTCGGACACGCTGACCGACGGCAGGCCGTGATCGCGCACGGCCGCATGCACGATCGTGCCGAGGTCGCGACGGATCTGCGCGGACACGCGATCGGTACGGTGAAAGGATTTGGTGGGCATAGCGAAAATCTCTCTGTTCGGAATAAAAAAAACCGGGAAGGGTCTGGGACGAGCGACGCACCTGCAGCGCCCCGCTCTTCCCATTCCCCAATCCCGATTCCCGAATCCCGGCTCTTACAGCGTACGCTGCACTTCGATGCGCTCGAAGCACTCGATCTGGTCGCCGGCCTTGACGTCGTTGTAGGCCTTCACGCCGATACCGCACTCGGTGCCGTTGCGCACTTCGTCGACGTTCTCCTTGAAGCGACGCAGCGATTCCAGCTCGCCCTCGAACACCACGGTGTTGTCGCGCAGCACGCGGATCGGCTTGTTGCGCTTGACCACGCCCTCCACGACCATGCAGCCGGCGACGGCGCCGAACTTGGAGCTGCGGAACACGTCGCGCACCTGGGCGATACCGATGATCTCTTCGCGGATCTCCACGCCCAGCAGGCCGGACGCCACCTGCTTCACCTGGTCGATCACGTCGTAGATGATCGAGAAGTACCGCAGGTCGATGCCGTTGGTCTCGATGATGCGCCGCGCCGAGGCGTCGGCACGCACGTTGAAGCCGATCACCGTGGCCTTGGAGGCCAGCGCCGAATTCGCGTCGGACTCGGTGATGCCGCCCACGCCGGAGTGGATCACGTTGATGCGGATCTGCTCGTTGGACAGCGCGGTCAGCGACTGCTTCAGCGCTTCCACCGAACCCTGCACGTCGGCCTTGATCACCAGGTTCAGCGACAGCTGGCCTTCGCCCTTGCCGAGCTGCGACATGATGTCTTCCATGCGGCTGCCCGCCGAGGACACCAGGCGCGACTCGCGGCGCTTGGTCTCGCGCTGCTGCGCCACGTCCTTGGCCAGGCGCTCGTCGTCGACGACCACGAAGTCGTCGCCGGCATCCGGCACGCCGGACAGGCCGAGCACCTGCACCGGGATCGACGGGCCGGCAGAATCCGGCTGCTTGCCGGTCTCGTCGAACAGCGCACGCACGCGGCCGTACTGGATGCCGCACACCAGGTAGTCGCCCTTCTTCAGCGCGCCCTGCTGCACCAGCACCGTCGCCACCGGGCCGCGGCCCTTGTCCAGCGAGGACTCGATCACCACGCCGCTGGCGCGGCCTTCGGCCACTGCCCGCAGTTCCAGCACTTCGGCCTGCAGCGAGATCGCGTCCAGCAGCACGTCGATGCCCTGGCCGGTCTTGGCCGAGAGTTCGACGAACTGGGTGTCGCCACCGAATTCTTCGGCGACCACGTCCTGCGCCAGCAGCTCGTTCTTGACCCGCAGCGGATCGGCACCGGACTTGTCGATCTTGTTGACCGCCACGATCAGCGGCACGCCGGCCGCCTTCGCATGCTTGACCGCCTCGACCGTCTGCGGCATCACGCCATCGTCGGCCGCGACCACCAGCACCACGATGTCGGTGAGCTTGGCGCCGCGTGCGCGCATCGAGGTGAACGCGGCATGGCCCGGGGTGTCCAGGAAGCTGATGACGCCGCGGTCGGTCTCGACGTGGTACGCGCCGATGTGCTGGGTGATGCCGCCGGCTTCGCCCGAGGCGACCTTGGTGCGGCGGATGTAGTCCAGCAGCGAGGTCTTGCCGTGGTCGACGTGGCCCATGATGGTGACCACCGGCGGCCGCGGCAGCTTCTCGCCCTGCGCGTCCTCGGTGTGCGCCAGCAGCGCGTCCTCGGCGTCGGCACTGCCCGCACGCACCGGCTTGTGGCCGAGTTCCTCGGTCACCAGCGCCGCGGTGTCGTGGTCGATGGACTGGGTGATGGTGGCCATCACGCCCATCTTGAACAGCGCCTTGACCACATCGCCGCCCTTCAGCGCGAGCTTCTGCGCCAGGTCGGCCACGGTGATGGTGTCGCCGATCGCCACTTCACGCACCACCGGTGCGGTCGGACGTTCGAAGCCGTGCGCGCCGCCGCCGCTGCGCGACGGTTCGGCCTGGCGACGGCCACCGCTGTGGCTGCCGCCACGCGGCTTGCCGCGCACGTTGGAACGGCGCGCGCGGTCGGCCGCGGACAGATGCAGCTGGCCGGCGAAGCGGCTGGTGCTGTCGTCGTCCTCGACCCCGGCGACCATCACGTGCGAGCCGCGGGTCTTGTGCTTGTTGTTGGCATTGTTGCGGTCGTCGCTGCGCGGCGCGGCCGGCTTGGCCGGATGCGCGGCACCGGCCGGACGCGGCGCCATCGGCGGACGCGGCGCGCGGGGCGCGGCGGCGGTGGCGTTGCGGTCGGCGGCAGGCGCGGACGGCGCCGCAGCCGGCGGCGCCGACTCGGCGTCCAGCGCGGCCTGGGCCGCACGCTGCTCGGCCTCGGCGCGCTCGCGCGCTTCCTGCTCGGCCTTGCGCTTGCGCTCGATTTCCTCGGCGCGCGCACGGTCCTGCTCGGCGAGCTTCTGCTGCTCGGCCAGATTGCGCTGCTTGGATTCCTCCAGCTTGCGCAGGATCTCGGCGCGCTCGTCGTCCACCCGTCCGCCCGCGGACGGCGCCGCACGCTCGGCGGCCAGATCCTCGGCCGACTTCACGTAGGTGCGCTTCTGCCGGACCTCGACGTTGACCGTGGTCTTGCTGCGCCCGGCGCTGACCGTCACTTCCTGCAGCTTGCGCCGGTTCAGGGTGATCTTCTTCGGCGCCGCCTGGGCCTCTTCCTCGACCGGCTTGTCGGTCTTGCCGTGGGTACGGCGCAGGAAGCCCAGCAGCTTCATCTTTTCGGTGCTGGTGACGACCTGGTCGGGACCGCTGAACTTCATCCCGGCGTCAGCCAGTTGAACCAGCAGTTTCTCGACCGGCGTGTTCACCAGTTCGGCCAGCTTGCGGATGGTGGTTTGCTGCGACATTCGGATCCTATGATCTGGTTGGCGCCCCCTCGCCGCGTGCGAAGGTAGCGCGGATTCTAAGCCCTGATCGGGTCAGGGCGGCATTCATCGCTGACTCATTCGCCGCGCTCCAGGCGGGCGATCTCCTCGGCGCGGGCGGCCAGGATCAGGGCCGCGGCGCGGTCCTTGTCCAGGTCCTCGATGCCGAACTCGAGGATTTCGTCGGCAGCCAGATCCGACAGGTCCTCGCTGGTACGTACGCCATGGCCGGCCAGCGCGTAGGCGGTGGCTTCGTCCATGCCCGGCAACGACAGCAGGTCCGCCGCCGGCACGCCGTCGTCGTCGCTCTCCTCGGCGGCCAGCGCCTCGTTGAGCAGCGCGTCGCGGGCACGCGCGCGCAGTTCCTCGACGATGTCCTCGTCGAAGCCTTCCACCGCCAGCAACTCGCCGACCGGCACGTAGGCGATTTCCTCGACCGAGTTGAAGCCCTCGGCGACCAGGATCGCGGCGATCTCCTCGTCCACTTCCAGCTTGTCCATGAACAGCTGGCGGGCCACGGCCTGCTCGGCCTCGGACTTGGCCGCGACCTGCTCGGCGGTCATCACGTTGAGCTGCCAGCCGGTCAGGCGGCTGGCCAGGCGCACGTTCTGGCCGCCCTTGCCGATCGCCTGGGCCAGGCGGTCTTCCGCCACCGCCAGGTCCATCGAATGCTTTTCTTCATCGACGATGATCGACTGCACCTCGGCCGGCGCCATCGCGTTGATGACGAAATTGGCCGGGTTGTCGTTCCACAGCACGATGTCCACGCGCTCGCCGTTGAGCTCGTTGGACACCGCCTGCACGCGCGAACCGCGCATGCCGATGCAGGCGCCGATCGGATCGGTGCGGGTGTCGTGCGCCAGCACCGCGATCTTGGCGCGGTCGCCCGGATCGCGTGCACAGGCCTTGATCTCGACCAGGCCCTGGCCCACTTCCGGCACTTCCAGCTTGAACAGCTCGATCATGAATTCCGGCGCGGCGCGGCTGATGAACAGCTGCGGGCCGCGCGGCTCCGAACGCACCTCGGCCAGGTAGCCGCGCACGCGGTCGCCGGCGCGCAGCACGTCGCGCGGGATGCCCTTGTCCTTGGGAATGAAGGCCTCGGCGTTGCCGCCCAGGTCCACGTAGATGTTGCCGCGCTCGGCGCGCTTGACCACGCCGGTGACCAGTTCGCCGACGCGATCCTTCCACGCGTCCACCACCTGCTGGCGCTCGGCCTCGCGCACGCGCTGCACGATCACCTGCTTGGCGGCCTGCGCGGCGATGCGGCCGAAGTCCGGATTCTCGATCTGCTCTTCGATGTAGTCGCCGACGTCCACGCCCTCGGCCTCGTCGACCGCGTCCATCAGGCGGATCTGCCGGTCCGGCGATTCCATCACCACGTCGTCGGCCACCACTTCCCAACGCCGGAAGGTCTCGTAGGTGCCGTCCTTGTGGTCGATGGTGACGCGCGTCAGCACGTCCTGGTCGGGGTAGCGCTTCTTCGCCGCCGACGCCAATGCGGCCTCGATCGCGTCGAAGATCACTTCGCGCGGCACGCCCTTCTCGTTGGCCACCGCGTCGACTACCAGCAACAGTTCCTTGCTCATTCTTTCGCTCCGCGCGCAGCCTCGTCGGCCGCCGGTTCGTTGGATGGTTTCTTATTGGATTTTGCGTTCTTGCCGGCCGGCTTCGGGCCCTTGCCCGGCTTGGTCGGCGCCAGACCCAGCGCCGCCCAGTCGGGCATGATCCGCGCCTTGTCGATGTTGTCGAAGTCCACCGCCAGTTCGGCGCCGTCGACCTCGAAAGTGATGCGGCCGGCAGCGGCGTCGGCCTGCACGATGCGCCCCTGCAGGCGCCGACGGCCCTGCTGCGGCAACTTCAGCACCACCTTGGCCGATTCGCCCACATGGCGGGAAAACTGTTCGGCGCTGAACAGCGGCCGGTCCACGCCCGGCGAGGACACTTCCAGCGTGTAGTTGCCGCTGATCGGGTCTTCCACGTCCAGTTGTGCCGATACCTCGCGGCTGACCCGCTCGCAATCGTCGATGTTGACGATGCGCTCGGGCTGCTCGGCCAGCGGCACGTCGATATACAGGCGCAGCGTGGCGCCGCCGGGGGCCGGAAGATATTCCACGCCCAGCAGTTCCAGGCCCAACGCATCCACGGTCGGGCCCAGCAGAGTCGCGATTTCGTTTGCCTTGTCGCTCACAGCCTGCCTTGCATCTGAAGGGTTGAAGAGTCGGTAACGTGCATTTCCCGGACCCCGGAAACGACAAAGGGCCCTCTGGGCCCCTTGTCCGGTAAAACTCCGGTCACGCTGGATTCCGGTTGCGACGACGGGAACATGCGTCATCGCGAAGCCCAAACTTCCCTGCCGCAGACAACCGATGCACTGGTTGCCGCTGCAGACAAAGATGGTAGCGGGGGCAGGATTTGAACCTGCGACCTTCGGGTTATGAGCCCGACGAGCTGCCAGACTGCTCCACCCCGCAGCAGAAGCGGAATTATGAAGAATCAGCGCGTCAATTGCAAGCCCTGATTTTCATCTCGATGCGGTAGCGACGCTGCCGTTCGAAGGACGCCATGATAACCGCACACGATGGAAAACGAAACACCAATCGCATCGCCAAATGCAGAAACGCCAACGCCGCCTTGCGGCGGCGTTGGCGGGAAACAGCGGGAAAACCGCCCTTTCGCGATCAGGCCAGGTGCGCGAAGGCGCGCTGGCACCACGCCATCAGCGGGCTCCAGGCCAGGCCGAAGGCCAGCAGGCCCAGCGCGTTGACGCCCAGCGCCACGCCCAGCACGCGGTCGTCGTTGGCCGGCAGCGGCGTGCCGACCGGCTCGTCGAAATACATCACCTTGATCACGCGCAGGTAGTAGAAGGCGCCGATCACCGCACACAGCACCGACAGCACCGCCAGGCCGGTCCACCACAGGTTCTGCTCGGGCACAGCGACGACCGCGCCCAGCACCGCCAGCTTGGCCCAGAAGCCCAGGAACGGCGGCACGCCGGCCAGCGAGGCCATGATGCACAGGACCAGCAGGGCCATCCACGGGTTGCGCGCGTTCAGGCCCTTGAAGTCGTCGATGTTCTCGGCCTCGAAGCCCTTGCGCGACAGTGCGATGATCGCGCCGAACGAGGCGGTGGACATCACCGCGTAGCAGATCGCGTAGAACAGCGCCGCCGCATAGCCGCGCTCGCCGCCGCCGGCCACGCCCAGCAGCAGGAAGCCGATGTGCGAGACCGTGGAGTACGCCAGCATGCGCTTGAGGTTGCTCTGCGCCACCGCCATCAGGTTGCCGACCACCAGCGACAGCGCCGCCAGGCCGCCGATCACCCAGTGCCACTGCGCCGCCAGCGGACCCACGCCCACTTCCAGCAGGCGGTAGGCCATGCCGAACGCGGCCAGCTTGGACGCCGAGCTGATGAACAGCGCGATCGGCGCCGGGGCGCCCTGGTACACGTCCGGCAGCCACATGTGGAACGGCGCGGCGCCGAGCTTGAAGGCGACGCCGGCGATCATGAACACCGTGCCGGTGAGCAGCAGCATGTGCTCGCGGCCGTTGCCGATCGCCTCGTGGATGCCGCTCAGACTCAGCGTGCCGGTGGCGCCGTAGATCAGCGACATGCCGTACAGCAGCAGGCCCGAGGCCAGCGAACCGAGCACGATGTACTTCATCGCCGCTTCGGTGGCCATGCCGTTGTCGCGATTGGAGGCGACCAGCGCGTAGGAGCACAGCGCCAGCAGTTCCAGGCCCAGGTAGACCATCAGCAGGCTGCCGGCCGAGACCAGGATCATCATGCCGACCGTGGCAAACAGCACCAGCACCGGGATCTCGCCCTGGTACAGCTTGCGCTCGCGCAGGTAGCTCCAGCCGTAGATCAGGGTCAGCGCGCTGAGGCCGACGATCACCGTCTTCATCACGTCGGCGGCGGCATCGCGCACGAACATGCCGTTGAACACCTCGCCCTGCCCGCCCACGCCGGCCAGCAGCATCGCGAACACCGCGACCAGGATCGCCACCGAGACGATGTGGGTCCAGGCCTTGTTGCGCTCGCTGATGAACAGATCGAGCATCAGCAGGAAGAAGGCACCGGCGGTCAGCACCAGCTCGGGCAGCAGGGGCGGCAGGTCGACGGTGGTCAGAGGCAGCAGCGCAGGGGTGGTCATCATCAAATCTCTGGAATCAATACGCTCGACGGCCGCTTACAGCTTGCTGGTGGCGATCTGCGCCGCCAGCTTCGCGATCGAGGGCTCCATCAGGTCGGTCAACGGCTTCGGATACAGGCCCAGGGCCAGCACGCCGAGCGCGAACACGCCCAGCACCAGCGCCTCGCGGCCGTTGATGTCCTTCAGCTCGGCCACATGCGCATTTGCGACCTCGCCGAAGAACACGCGGCGGTACAGCCACAGGGTGTAGGCGGCGGTGATCACCAGGGTGGTCGCCGCGCCGAACGCCAGCAGCGGATGCGCCTGGAAGCTGGCCATGATGACCATGAACTCGCCGACGAAGCCACTGGTGCCCGGCAGGCCCGCATTGGCCATGAAGAACAGCATCGCGAAGGTCGCGAACCACGGCATCACGTTGACCACGCCGCCGTAGTCGGCGATGCGGCGGGTGTGCATGCGGTCGTAGAGCACGCCGACGCAGGAGAACATCGCGCCGGACACGAAGCCGTGCGAGATCATCTGCACCATCGCGCCCTGCAGGCCCAACCTGGCGGCATCAGTGCTGCCGAAGCCGACCAGGGCGAAGGCGACGAAGGTCCCGAGGGTGACGAAGCCCATGTGCGCGATCGACGAGTAGGCGATCAGCTTCTTCATGTCGTCCTGGACCAGGGCGACCAGGCCGACATAGATCACCGCGATCAACGACAGCGCGATCACCAGCCACGCCCACTCGTTGCTGGCGTCGGGCAGGATCGGCAGGTTGAAGCGCAGGAAGCCGTAACCGCCGATCTTCAGCGCGATCGCCGCCAGGATCACCGAACCGGCGGTCGGCGCTTCCACGTGCGCGTCCGGCAGCCAGGTGTGCACCGGGAACATCGGCACCTTGACCGCGAAGGCGATCAGGAAGGCGAAGAACAGCCAGGTCTGTTCCTTCGAGGTCAGCGACAGCTGGTACAGGTCGGCGAGCTGGAAGCTGCCGCCCTTCAGGTACAGGTAGATCAACCCGACCAGCATCAGCACCGAGCCGAGGAAGGTGTACAGGAAGAACTTGACCGCGGCGTAGATGCGGCGCGGGCCGCCCCAGATGCCGATGATCAGGAACATCGGGATCAGCATCGCCTCGAAGAACACGTAGAACAGCATCGCGTCGGTGGCGGAGAAGATGCCGACGGTGACGCCTTCCAGGATCAGGAACGCGGCCACGTACTGGTTGACGCGCTTGTCGATCGAGGTCCACGCGCCGATCAGCGCCAGCACCGTGACCAGCGTGGTCAGCACGATCAGCGCCACCGCGATGCCGTCGGCGCCGAGGTTGTAGCCGATGTCGTATGCCGGGATCCAGGCATGGGTCTCGACGAACTGCAGCGCGTCGCTGGCGTAGTCGAAACCGGTGAGCAGCGGCAGGCTGAGCGCGAAGGTCAGCAACGCCACCAGCAGCGACGCCCAGCGCGCCGCACGCGCATCACGCAGGGCGAGCACCAGGGCGCCGCCGATGATCGGCAGCCAGATCAGGATGGAGAGTAGAGGCCAGTTCGACACGTGTTCTTATTCCGTACAGGTCAACGCCAGAAATGCATCAGCACGCCCAGCAGGGCAATGAGACCGACGATCATCGCGAAGGCGTAGTGATAGAGGAAACCGGATTGCGTGCGACGCAGCAGATTGGCCGCCAGGTCGATCACGCGTGCGGTGCCGTTGACCATGACGCCGTCCACGACATGCGTGTCCACCGCGCGCGACACCTTGCCCAGGCGCACGCCGCCGCCGGCGAAACCGCCGATCCAGAGCTTGTCGAAACCGTACTTGTTCTCGAGGATCCACACCGGCACCGAGAAGGTCTTGCGCGCTTTCGCCGCCAGCTCCGGCTTCCACAGGTACAGGATCCAGGCCAGGGCGAAGCCGGCCAGGGTCAGGAAGAACGGCGGCTGGGTCAGGCCGTGCAGGGCGAACGCAACCGGGCCGTGGAACTCCTCGGCCAGCGCACCGACGGTGTCGCGCGCCGGATCGTAGAAATCGACGATGCCGGTGAAGAAGCTGACCGCCTGGCCCTTGATCGCCGCCGCGGCATGGTGCCCCGCCCAGTCGGTACCGAACAGCATCGGGCCGATGGTGAAGAAACCGATCGCGATCGACGGAATCGCCAGCAGGATCAGCGGCACCGTCACCACCCACGGCGACTCGTGCGGTTCGTGCGCGCCATGATGGCCGTGGTGATCGTCATGCGCATGCGCGTCGTGCGCATCGTGTGCATGGGCCTGCGCCTCGGCGTCGGTGTGCGCGCTGTCGTGGTGGGCGTGCACGTCGTGCGCATGCGCATCGCGGAAGCGCTCCTGGCCGTGGAAGGTCAGGAACAGCAGGCGGAAGCTGTAGAAGCTGGTGATCAGCACGCCGCCGAGCACGGCCCAGTAGCCGTAGGTCGCAATCCAGCCATGCGAGGTGTGCGCGTGGTGCTGCGCCGCCTCGATGATGGTGTCCTTGGAATAGAAGCCGGCGAAGAACGGGGTGCCGACCAGCGCCAGGGTACCGATCACGCTGGTCCAGTAGGTGATCGGCATGTACTTGCGCAGGCCGCCCATCTTGCGCATGTCCTGCTCGTGGTGCATGCCGATGATCACCGAGCCGGCCGCCAGGAACAGCAGCGCCTTGAAGAAGGCGTGGGTCATCAGGTGGAACACCGCGGCCGAGTACGCCGACACGCCCAGCGCCACGGTCATGTAGCCCAGCTGCGACAGCGTCGAGTAGGCGACCACGCGCTTGATGTCGTTCTGCACGATGCCGATCAGGCCGGTGAAGAACGCGGTGGTGGCACCGACGACCAGCACGAAGTTCAGCGCGGTCTGCGACAGCTCGAACAGCGGCGACATGCGCGCCACCATGAAGATGCCGGCGGTGACCATGGTCGCGGCGTGGATCAGCGCCGAGATCGGGGTCGGGCCTTCCATCGAGTCCGGCAGCCACACGTGCAGCGGCACCTGCGCCGACTTGCCCATGGCGCCGATGAACAGGCACACGCAGATGATGGTGGAGACGTTCCAGGCATGACCCTGGAACAGCTGCACCTGGGCCAGACCGCCGGCGGCATCGCTGCCCAGCACCGCGGTGGCGTTGGCGAACACGCTGGCGTAGTCCAGCGTGCCGAACCACAGCAGCACGCCGGCGATGCCGAGGATGAAACCGAAGTCGCCGACGCGGTTGACCAGGAACGCCTTCATGTTGGCGAACACCGCGGTCGGACGCTTGAACCAGAAGCCGATCAGCAGGTACGACACCAGGCCCACCGCTTCCCAGCCGAAGAACAGCTGCAGGAAGTTGTTGCTCATCACCAGGCTCAGCATCGAGAAGGTGAACAGCGAGATGTAGCTGAAGAAGCGCTGGTAGCCCGGATCGTCGGCCATGTAGCCGATGGTGTAGATGTGCACCAGCAGCGACACGAAGGTCACCACCACCATCATCATCGCGGTCAGGCGGTCGACCATGAAGCCGACGTGGGCCGAATAATGGCCGACCTCGAAGAAGGTGTAGAGGTTCTGGTTGAACGGCGAGGCGCCCTGCCCGACCAGCTGGTACAGGGTCCAGCACGACAGCGCGCAGCTGACCGCGACGCCGAGGATGGTGGCGAACTGCGCGCCCTTGCGGCCGACCTGACGGCCGAACAGGCCTGCGATGATGCTGCCGACCAGCGGGGCCAGCACCACCGCGATCAGCAGACTCTTGGAGAGCGTAATTTCCATCTGCAGGTCAGCCCTTCAGCGAATCGACTTCGGCCACGTTGATCGTGTGGCGGGTACGGAACAGCGTCACCAGGATCGCGAGGCCGATGGCGGCTTCGGCCGCGGCCACGGTCAGGATGAAGAACACGAACAACTGGCCGGCGGCGTCGCCGAGCTCGCGCGAGAAGGCGACGAAGTTGATGTTGACCGACAGCAGCATCAGCTCGATCGACATCAGCAGCACGATGACGTTCTTGCGGTTGAGGAAGATGCCGGCCAGGGCGATGCAGAACAGCACCGCGCCGAGCGCCAGCAGATGGCCTAGGGAGATCATGGCTGGCCCTCCTGCGATGCCGGCGGAGTGTGGAGCGTGGGCTTTTCGGCGGCCATCTTGACCATGCGCAGACGGTCGCCGGCCTTGACCCGCGACTGGTCGCCCGGGTTCTGGGTCTTGATGCCGGTGCGCTTGCGCAGGGTCAGCATCACGGCGGCCACGACCGCCACGGTCAGGATGATCGCGGCGAACTCGAACGGCAGCAGGAACTGGGTGAACAGGGTCTTGGCCAGCCAGGTGATGTTGGAGGTGTCGGCGGCCTGGGCCGCGGCGTTGTCGGCCGGGAACGGCGCCGCGCTGCGCGCCTTCACGCCGATCAGGGTGACCATCTGCACCAGCATCGCCACTGCCACCACCAGGCCCACCGGCAGGTAGCGCACCCAGCCTTCGCGCATGCGGGCGGTGTCGATGTCCAGCATCATCACCACGAACAGGAACAGCACCATCACCGCGCCGACGTAGACCAGCACCAGGGTCACGCCGAGGAACTCGGCGCCCACCAGCAGCCACACGCAGGCGATGGAGAAGAACGTCAGGATCAGGCACAGCACCGCGTACACGGGGTTGCGCACGCTGATCACCGCGCCGGCGGCGACCGCGGCGATGGTGGCGAAGATCCAGAAAGCGATATTGACCCAATCCATTTCGGAACCTCAGCGGAAGGGAGCGTCGGCAGCGCGGCGCTCGGCGATCTCGGCCTCGAGCCGGTCTCCGATCGCCAGCAACTGCGGCTTGGTGACGATGTTCTCGCCGCGCTTTTCGAAGTGGTACTCCAGCACCTGGGTCTCCACGATCGAATCCACCGGGCAGCTTTCCTCGCAGAAGCCGCAGTAGATGCACTTGAACAGGTCGATGTCGTAGCGGGTGGTGCGGCGGGTGCCGTCCTCGCGCTTGGTCGAGTCGATGGTGATCGCCAGCGCCGGGCACACCGCCTCGCACAGCTTGCAGGCGATGCAGCGCTCTTCGCCGTTGGGATAGCGGCGCAGCGCGTGCAGGCCGCGGAAGCGCGGCGACTGCGGGAACTTCTCCATCGGGTACAGCACGGTGTACTTGGGACGGAACGTGTACTTCAAGGTCAGCCACAGGCCGCCGAGCAACTCGAGCAGCAGCAGGCTCTTGAAGTAATGGGTGATTTTATTCATCGCTTACACGCCCTTCTGGATCACGCCGTAGAACACCATCAATGCCGTCACCGCGATCCACACGATCGTCAGCGGAATGAACACCTTCCAGCCCAGGCGCATGATCTGGTCGTAGCGGTAGCGCGGGAAGCTGGCGCGGAACCAGATGTACGCGCTGGCGAAGAACAGCACCTTCATCAGCAGCCACGGCCAGCCGCCGGTCCAGATCCAGTTGACCCACGGCGAGATGTCCGCGGTGACCCAGCCCTGGATCGGGCTCAGCCAGCCGCCCAGGAAGAAGATCGAGACCAGGAAGCTGACCAGGATCATGTTGGCGTATTCGGCCAGGAAGAACAGCGCGAACGCACCGCCCGAATACTCGACCATGTGGCCGGCGACGATTTCCGACTCGCCTTCGACCACGTCGAACGGCGCGCGGTTGGTCTCGGCCACGCCGGACACCCAGTACACGATGAACAGCGGGAACAGCGGGATCAGGAACCAGTCGAAGAACCCGGAGCTGCCCGCCTGCGCCTGCACGATCGTGCTCAGGTTCAGGCTGCCGGCGGCGATCATCACGCCGACCAGGGCGAAGCCCATCGCGATCTCGTAGCTGACCACCTGCGCCGCCGAGCGCATCGCGCCCAGGAAGGCGTACTTGGAGTTGGACGCCCAGCCGGCCAGGATGATGCCGTACACGCCCAGCGAGGTCATCGCCAGCAGGTACAGCAGGCCGGCGTTGGCGTTGGACAGCACCAGCTTGGCGTCGAACGGCACCACCGCCCAGGCGGCGAAGGCCGGCGCCAGGGTGATCAGCGGCGCGATCACGAACATCGCCTTGTGCGAGCTGCTGGGCTGGATGATTTCCTTGAACAGCAGCTTGAAGACGTCGGCGAAGGCCTGGAAGATGCCCATGCCCACGTACATCGGCCCGTGGCGCACGTGCATCCAGCCGATCAGCTTGCGCTCCCAGACCACGTAGAACGCCACCGCGATGATCACCGGCATGGCGATCAGCAGGATCTTCAGCACGATCCACAGGACCACGCCGAGGGCGCCCAGGCCGAGGAACCACTGGTGCAGCGGGTCGACCACGTTCAACAGCATCTCGTTCATGCAGCCACCACCGTCACCCGACCGGCGCCCAGCGGCGCGGTCGCGCCGTGGCCCGTTTCGATCCAGGCCGCGCCCGGCGCGACCCGCTTGTCCGTCGCCAGCGGCAACGTGGCGCTACCCGCCGCGGTGCCGACCTTGACCATCTGCCCGTCGCTCAGGCCCAGGCGCGCCGCCTCGTCCGGATGCAGCGCGATGCCCGGCGCGCGGTTCAGCGGATGCTGCTGCAGCGCCTGCGCACGACGCACCACCGCATCGGTGCGGTAGATCGCCGGGCTGGCGGCCAGTTCCAGGCCCTCGTCCTGGCGTGCCGGCTGCGCCGAGCTCGCCGCGGCGACCTCGCGCGGCTGCAGGCCGTCGCGCAGCCCGGCCAGGTCGATGAACTCGAAGCCCTGCAGGCCCAGCTCGCCGCCGAGCGCGCGCAGCACGCGCCAGCCCTCGCGGGCCTCGCCCGGCAGCTTGCCGCCGGCGCGGGTGCGCTGGTCGCTGCCGTTGAGGTTGGTCAGCGTCGCCTCGATTTCCGGCAGCGCGCCGATCGGCAGGATCACGTCGGCCACGTCGCGGGTCGAAGCGCAGGCGAAGTGGCTGAACGCCACCACCTTGGCGCCGGCCAGCGCGCTGCGCGCGGCGGCGGCGTCGGCGAAGTCCAGACCCGGCTCCAGGCCATACAGCACGTAGGCGCTGCGCGGTTCGGCCAGCATCGCCGCGGCGTTGCGGCCGCGCGGCAGCACGCCGTAGCGCGCCAGTCCGAGCGCGTTGGCGCCCTGCGGGATGCGGCACAGCGCCGCGCCGGTGGCGGCGGCGAAGTCGCGCGCGGCCGCACGCAGCGCAGCGGCCTGCGGATGGTTCTCGACCAGCGCGCCGACGATCAGCACCGCACGGCCGGCGCCCTGCACCGCGGCGCGCAGCGCGCCGTCGGCCAGCGCCTCGGCGAACTTCGACGGCGCCACGATCTGGCGGCCGGCCTGGTCGAAGGCCACGTCGAAATCGACCGGGTTGATCGAATACAGCTTGGTCTGGCGCTGCATCCGCGCCTTGCGCAGGCGTGCATGCAGCAGCGGCAGTTCATGGCGCAGGTTGCTGCCCAGGATCACCACCACGTCGGCCTGCTCGATCTCCGCCAGCGGCAGCGCGAACGGCTCGGCCAGCGCGGCATCGGAGAAGTCGCGGTTGTACACGCGGTGATCGAGGTTGCCGCTGTCCAGGCCCTCGGCCAGGCGCGCCAGCAGCGCGCCCTCCTCGTTGGAGGTGGACGGATGCGCGAGCACGCCCAGCGCGTCGCCGCGGTTGGCCTTGAGGATCTCGCTCGCGGCGGACAACCCTTCCGCCCACGACACCTCGCGCCACTGCCCGTCGACCTTGCGCATCGGCCGCAGTGCGCGGTCCTCGGCGTACAGGCCCTGGTGCGAGTAGCGGTCGCGGTCGGACAGCCAGCACTCGTTGACCGCTTCGTTGTCGCGCGGCACGGTGCGCAGCACTTCGCCGCGGCGCACGTGCAGGAACAGGTTGGAGCCCATCGCGTCGTGGTAGCCCAGCGACTCGCGCGCCACCAGTTCCCACGGACGCGCGCGGAACTGGAACACCTTGTTGGTCAGCGCGCCGACCGGGCACACGTCGACCACGTTGCCGGACAGCTCGGTGGTCAGCGGCTTGCCGTCGTAGGTGCCGATCTGCAGGTTCTCGCCGCGGTACATGCCGCCCAGCTCGTAGGTGCCGGCGATGTCCGCGGTGAAGCGCACGCAGCGGGTGCACTGGATGCAGCGGGTCATCTCGGTGGCGACCAGCGGCCCGATGTCCTCGTCCGGCACCACGCGCTTGCGCTCGTTGAAGCGGCTGACCGAGCGGCCATAGCCCAGCGACACGTCCTGCAGCTCGCATTCGCCGCCCTGATCGCAGATCGGGCAGTCCAGCGGATGGTTGATCAGCAGGAATTCCATGACGCTGCGCTGGTACTTCAGCGCCTTGTCGCTGCGCGTCTGCACCTTCATGCCGTCCATGACCGGCGTGGCGCAGGCCGGCGACGGCTTGGGCGACTTCTCGACGTCGACCAGGCACATGCGGCAGTTGGCGGCGATCGGCAGCTTCTCGTGGTAGCAGAAGCGCGGGATCGGGATGCCGGCCTTGTCGGCGGCCTGGATGATCATCGAGCCCTTCGGCACGACCAGCGACTGGCCGTCGATCTCGACGGTCACATGGCCTTCCGGCACGACCGCGGGGGTCGCGCCGGGATTGTTGGGTTGCGCGCTCATGCGGCGGCTGCCTCCACCTTCTTGCCGTCAACCATCGAATGACCGTTGACGATGTAGTACTCGAATTCGTCCCAGAACTGGCGCAGGAAGCCCTGGATCGGCCAGGCCGCCGCTTCGCCGAAGGCGCAGATGGTGTGGCCTTCGATCTGCCCGGCGACGGTGCGCAGCTGGTGCAGGTCTTCCATCGTGGCCTTGCCGGCGACGATGCGCTCCAGCACGCGGTGCATCCAGCCGGTGCCTTCGCGGCACGGGGTGCACTGGCCGCAGGACTCCTTGTGGAAGAACTGCGAGATGCGGCAGGCGAACTTCACGCAGCACACGCTGTCGTCGAGCACCACGATCGCCCCCGACCCCAGGCCGGTGCCCAGCGCGCGCAGGGTGTCGTAGTCCATCTGCAGGTCTTTGAGCTGCTCGGCCTTCAGCACCGGCATCGACACGCCGCCCGGGATCGCGCCCTTGAGGGTGCGGCCCGGCTTCAGCCCGCCGGCCATTTCCAGCAGCTCGTCGAAGGTGGTGCCCAGCGGCACTTCGAAGTTGCCGCCCTTCTGCACGCAGCCGGACACCGAGAAGATCTTCGGGCCGCCGTTCTTGGTCTTGCTCAGCCCCAGGAACCATTCCGGGCCGTTGCGGATGATCGCCGGCACCGACGCGTAGGTCTCGGTGTTGTTGATCGTCGACGGCTTGCCGTACAGGCCGAAGTTGGCCGGGAACGGCGGCTTGTAGCGCGGCTGGCCCTTCTTGCCTTCCAGCGACTCCATCAGCGCGGTCTCTTCGCCGCAGATGTAGGCGCCGGCACCGAGGGCGCCGTAGATGTCGATGTCGATGCCGCTGCCGAGGATGTCCTTGCCCAGCCAGCCATTGGCGTAGGCATCGGCCAGGGCCTGCTCGAAATGCTCGAAAGGCTCGTGGTGGAACTCGCCGCGCAGGTAGTTGTAGCCCACGGAGGAGCCGGTGGCGTAGCAGGCGATGGCCATGCCCTCCACCACCGAATGCGGGTTGTAGCGCAGGATGTCGCGGTCCTTGCAGGTGCCCGGCTCGGACTCGTCCGAGTTGCACAGGATGTACTTCTGCGGCGCGCCCTTGGGCATGAACGACCACTTCAGGCCGGTCGGGAAGCCTGCGCCGCCACGGCCGCGCAGGTTCGACTGCTTGACCATCTCGATCACCTGCTCCGGCGGGATCTTCTCTTCGAGGATCTTGCGCAGCGCGGCGTAGCCACCGGTCTTCAGGTAGCTCTCGTAGGACCACGGGGTGTCGTAGTGCAGCGTGGTGTACACCACCTGGTGCGGCTGCGGCGCGGGGCCGACCGGACCGGTGGGAGCGTGGGGATGCTGTGCCATTGCCGTTACTCCAACCCGTCCAGCAATTCGTCGACCTTGTCCTTGGTCAGATGCTCATGGTAGTGGCCGTTGATGACCATCATCGGCGCGCCGGCGCAACCGGCCAGGCACTCTTCCTCGCGCTTGAGGTAGACGCGGCCGTCGGCGGTGGACTGGCCCAGCTTGCAGCCGAGCTTCTTCTCGGCATGCGCGACCAGATCCTCGGCGCCGTTCAGCCAGCAGCTGATGTTGGTGCAGAACGCGACGTTGTTGCGGCCGACCTTCTCGGTCTCGAACATCGAGTAAAAGCTGGCGACCTCGTAGGCCCACACCGGCGGCAGCTCCAGGTACTTGGCGACGCCGGCGATCAGTTCGTCGGTCAGCCAGCCCTGGTTCTGCTCCTGCGCGGCGTGCAGGCCCTGCAGCACCGCCGAACGCTTGCGGTCCGGCGGGAACTTGCTCAGCCAGTGATCGATGTGCGCGCGCGTCTTGTCGCTCAGCACCACCATCGGATCGACGTCGCGCGCCGCTTCGAAATTACCTGTCGCCTTCATCGGTCGACCTCACCAAACACCAGATCATAGGTACCAATCATCGCCACCACGTCGGCCAGCATGTGGCCGCGCACGATCGCGTCCATCGACGACAGATGGGCGAAGCCCGGCGCGCGCAGGTGCACGCGGAACGGCTTGTTGGCGCCGTCGGACATCAGGTAGCAGCCGAACTCGCCCTTCGGCGCTTCGACCGCGCAATAGGTCTCGCCGGCCGGCACGCAGTAGCCTTCACTGAACAGCTTGAAGTGATGGATCAGCGCTTCCATGTCGTCCTTCATGTCGGCGCGCTTGGGCGGCGCCACCTTGAAGTTCTCGACCATGACCGGGCCCGGGTTGGCCTTCAGCCACTGCACGCACTGCTTGATGATGCGGTTGGACTCGCGCATCTCGGCCACGCGCACCAGGTAGCGGTCGTAGCAGTCGCCGTTGGTGCCGAGCGGAATGTCGAAATCGACGCTGTCGTACTTGGCGTACGGCTGCTTCTTGCGCAGGTCCCAGGCGATGCCCGAGCCGCGCAGCATCACGCCGGTCATGCCCCAGCCATAGGCCTGCTCCGGGGTGACCACGCCGATGCCGACGGTGCGCTGCTTCCAGATGCGGTTGTCGGTGAGCAGGGTCTCGTACTCGTCGACGCGCGCCGGGAAGGTATTGGTGAACTCCTCCAGGAAGTCCAGCATCGAGCCTTCGCGCGCGGCATTGAGCCGCTTCAGCGCATTGCCCTTGTGCCAGCGCGATTCCTGGTACTTCGGCATGCGGTCCGGCAGGTCGCGGTAGACGCCGCCCGGACGGTAGTAGGTCGCGTGCATGCGCGCGCCCGACACCGCCTCGTAGACGTCCATCAGCTCTTCGCGCTCGCGGAACGCGTACAGCATCACCGCCATCGCGCCCAGATCCAGGCCGTTGGAACCGACCCACATCAGGTGGTTCAGGATGCGGGTGATCTCGTCGAACATGGTGCGGATGTACTGCGCACGCTCCGGCGCCTCGATCCCCATCAGGGTCTCGATCGCGCGCACGTAGGCGTGCTCGTTGCACATCATCGACACGTAGTCCAGGCGATCCATGTAGCCGATCGACTGGTTGAACGGCTTGGACTCGGCCAGCTTCTCGGTGCCACGGTGCAGCAGGCCGATGTGCGGATCGGCGCGGACCACGGTCTCGCCGTCCATCTCCAGGATCAGGCGCAGCACGCCGTGCGCGGCCGGATGCTGCGGGCCGAAGTTCATCGTGTAGTTGCGGATTTCCTGCTTGGCTTCTGCAGGATTGCTGGCGAACCCGTCGTGCGCCTGGTGGTACTCGCTCACTTGGCGGACTCCTTCTGTGCTTCGCCCGCCGCGGTCTGGTAGCGCGCATCGTCGCGGATCACGCGCGGCACGCCCACGCGCGGCTCCACCGAGGTCACCGGCTCGTAGATCACGCGCTGCTTCTCTTCGTCGTAGCGCACCTCGACGTTGCCGATCAGCGGGAAATCCTTGCGGAACGGATGGCCGACGAAGCCGTAGTCGGTGAGGATGCGGCGCAGATCCGGGTGCCCGGCGAAGACCACGCCGAACAGGTCGAACGCCTCGCGCTCGAACCAGTTCGCGCCCGGCCAGATGTCGGTGACCGAGGCCACCACCGGCAGGTCTTCGTTCGGCGCGTAGCAGCGCACGCGCAGGCGCTGGTTATGACGGTAGGAGATCAGCTGCGCCAGCACGGCATAGCGCTGCTGAGGGACCGGCATCGGCTGCACGCCGGCGCTGGTCTCGGCGCTGGGGAACTCGCCCCAGGCGAAACGGCCCACGGCCTTGCCTTCGACGCCACGGCTGAAGCCGTGCGAGGACACGTCCGAGGTATCCCACTCGTCGCTGCCGTAGCCCAGATAGTCGACGCCGCACAGGTCGGACAGCTGTTCGAAACCGAACTCGTCGCGCAGCGCCAGGCAGGTGGCGTGCCAGGCGTCGGCCGGCACTTCCAGGGTGACTTCGCCGCGCGGAAGGGCCACGAAGACCTGGCTGCCGGGAAAACGGGCGCCGAGTCGGTCGCTAAAGGAAGATGCTTGCTCTGCCATGGGGGCTTGGCGTGCTCTCGAGGAAAGAGGAATCAGCGCGCGATGGTCTGGGTTCGCCAGATCTTCTTCTGCAACTGCAGGATGCCGTAGACCAGGGCCTCGGCGGTCGGCGGGCAGCCCGGGACGTAGACGTCCACCGGCACGATGCGGTCGCAGCCGCGCACCACCGAATACGAGTAATGGTAGTAGCCGCCGCCGTTGGCGCAGCTGCCCATCGAGATGACCCACTTCGGGTCCGGCATCTGGTCGTAGACCTTGCGCAGCGCCGGGGCCATCTTGTTGACCAGGGTGCCGGCGACGATCATCACGTCTGACTGGCGCGGCGACGGACGGAACACCACACCGTAGCGGTCCAGGTCCAGGCGCGCGGCGCCGGCGTGCATCATCTCGACCGCGCAGCAGGCCAGGCCGAAGGTCATCGGCCACATCGAGCCGGTGCGCGCCCAGTTCAGCAGCGCGTCGACGCTGGTGGTGACGTAGCCCTTTTCCAGCAGCGGGTTTTCGCCTTCGGGACGCAGGATGTCGTCCACCCGCCCTTCCGGGATCGGGTTGGTCATCAGGCGATCCAGGGTCTGAATCACTCCCATTCCAGCGCTCCCTTCTTCCACACGTAAACAAAACCGAGGAACAGCATGCCGACGAACAGGCCCATGGTGACCAGGGAGCGAGCACCCAGGTCCATGAACACCTGCGTCCACGGCACGATGAAGATGATTTCCAGATCGAAGACGATGAACTGGATGGCGATCAGGTAGTAGCGCACATCGAACTTCATGCGCGCGTCCTCGAAGGCCTCGAAGCCGCACTCGTACGGCGAGAGCTTCTTCAGGTCGGGACGCCGGGGACCGAGGAACCGCCCCACCAGCATCAGCGCGACGCCGATACCGGTGGCCACGATCAGAAACAGCAGGGTCGGCAAATATTCGGCCAGCACTCGCGATTCTCTCTTGCCTGTGCCCGCACGCGTGCCGCGCAGGCATGGGATAGACGATTCTCCGGGCGAGGGCGTGATGCCTTCGCGCAGAAACCGTAGCCAAACAATGGTGCCCAAGAGGGGACTCGAACCCCTACGACCTAAGTCGCTACCACCTCAAGGTAGTGCGTCTACCAATTCCGCCACCTGGGCTTGCGTAAAACCTGCGCGGCAATCCCGCCGCGCAGCATATTGTAACCGCCTTCAGTCTTTCTGCGACGGGGCAGGCGACTTTTCTTGCGCTTTTTCCGGCGCCTGCTGGGCGGCCGGGGCGGCGGCGGGGGCAGCCGGCGCCGCGGCGGCGGCCGACGGCGCCTGCGGGACCTGCAGTTCGCCGGCCGGCGCAGCCGGCGCCGGGGTGGCGGACTGCGACATCACGCCCAGGTTGGCATCGGCCGGACGCGCGCTGTGGCCGGCGTACCAGGCCATGAACAGGCTGATGGCGAAGAACACCACCGCCAGCCACTTGGTCGACTTGGACAGGAAGTTGGACGCGCCGCGCGATCCGAACACGGTGCCGGACGCGCCGGCGCCGAACCCGGAACCCGCCGCCGCACCGGCGCCGCGTTGCATCAGGATCAGCGCGATCATCGCGATCGCCACCAGCACGTAGACCACATTGAGGATGACCATCAGCATTTCGAAATCCGTCCGGACAGTACGACTTGGGGGACGAACGGCCGCCAGCGGCGGCCGTTCGCTCAACAGGTGGCCGCCGCTCGCACGATGGCCAGGAATTCCGCGGCGACCAGCGAGGCGCCGCCCACCAGCCCGCCATCGACATCCGGCTGTGCGAACAGCTCGGCGGCGTTGTCGGGCTTGACGCTGCCGCCATACAGGATCGGCAACGAATCCGCGATTCTAGCATCGCGCGCCGCCACTTCGCCACGGATGAACGCGTGCACCGCCTGCGCCTGCGCCGGGCTGGCGGTGCGGCCGGTGCCGATCGCCCAGACCGGCTCGTAGGCCACCACCGCCCGGGCAAAGCCCTCGGCGCCGACCAGATCCAGCACCGGCGCCAGCTGCGCGGCGATGACCGCCTCGGTGCGCCCGGCCTCGCGCTGCTCCAGGGTCTCGCCCACGCACAGGATCGGCACCAGTCCGGCGTGCATAGCGGCGGCGAACTTGCGCGCGACCAGTTCGCTGCTCTCCTGATGGTACTGGCGCCGCTCCGAATGCCCGACCAGGCCGTAGTCGGCACCGACATCCACCAGCATCGCCGCCGACACCTCGCCGGTGTAGGCGCCCTTCTCGTTGCTGCTGACGTCCTGCGCGCCGAAGCGCAGCAGCCGGTCCTCGAAATGCTCGATCAGGTCGCCCAGGTACGGCAGCGGCGGCAGGATCACCACCTCCACGTCGTGCTCGGCCTCGTGCAGCCCGGCGACGATCTCCCGCACCAGGTCGGCGGCGAAGTGGCGGGTGCCATGCAATTTCCAGTTTCCGGCTACGATCTTGCGTCGCATCGGCGCATCTCCGGCGAAAAAGTGCCGAGAGGATAGCCGATGCGCCGCCAAGGGCAGGCATCACCCCTGCCCCGCCCTGCGCCACGCCACCCGTTCCACGCCCAGAGACCGCCATGACCCAGCTTCCCGGCTACGCCCTGATCACCGGCGCCTCCAGCGGCATCGGCCGCGAGATCGCCCGCGAATACGCCCGCCGCGGCGTGCCGCTGATCCTGACCGCGCGCCGCGAGGCACAGTTGCAGGCGCTGGCCGCCGAACTGCGGCCGCAGGTACCGGTGGAGGTACTGGTCGCCGACCTGGCCGACCCGGCGGCGCCGGCCGCACTGGTGGCCGAGATCGAACGGCGCGGGCTGTCGGTGCGGATTCTGGTCAACAACGCCGGCTATGGCGTGCCCGGCCGCTACATCACCCAGGACTGGGCGGTGCACGCGGCGTTCCTGCAGGTGATGGTCGGCGCCGTGTGCGAACTGACCTGGCGGCTGCTGCCGGCGCTGCGTGCCAGCGGCCACGGCCGCATCCTCAACGTCGCCTCGTTCGCCGCCCTGGTACCCGGCGCGGACGGCCACACCCTGTACGCGGCGGCGAAGAGCTTCATGCTGCGATTCAGCGAATCGCTGGCGCTGGAGAACGCCGACCGCGGCGTCGGCGTCTGCGCGCTATGCCCCGGCTTCACCTGGTCGGAGTTCCACGACGTCACCGGCACCCGCGAACAGATGAACGCCCTGCCGCGCTGGCTCTGGCTGCAGACCGCCGCGGTGGCCCGCGCGGGCATCGACGGCGCCGAACGCGGCAAGGTGCGCGTAGTCCCCGGTGCGGTCTACCGCGCCCTGCTCGGCCTGACGGCGCTGCTGCCCAATGCCTTGTTGCTGCGGATGATGGGGCGAGGCTCGGGACGGATTAGAAGCACTGGGATTGGGGATTAGGGATTGGGGATTCGTAAAAGCGGGGTTCTGCGCCGAGTGGTGGATCACGGGTATCCCCGCCTTTGCCACTCCCGAATCCCGACTCCCGAATCCCCGCGGGGGTGACAGATCGCGGGCATGCCGCTTTTGCCAATCCCCAATCCCGACTCCCCAATCCCCGCCTCACTTCAGCTTGATCTCCCGCAACCGCTCTTCCAGATAGCCCTGCGCGGTGATCGGCTCGGGATAGCGGCTCGGGTTGTCGGCGCTGACGCAGGACGGCAGCACGTCGATCACGAAGTCCGGGTTCGGGTGCAGGAAGAACGGCACCGAGTAGCGCGGCTGGCGCGCCTGCTCGCCCGGGGGGTTGACCACGCGGTGGGTGGTCGAGGGATACACGTGGTTGGTCAGGCGCTGCAGCATGTCGCCGATGTTGACCACGATGGTGTCGGCGTCGGAGGTGAACGGCACCCACTCGCCCTGCTTGGACTTCACTTCCAGGCCGGCGGCGCTGGCACCGACCAGCAGGGTGATCAGGTTGATGTCCTCGTGGGCGCCGGCGCGCACGTTGGGGATGTCGTCGGCGGTGATCGGCGGGTAGTGGATCGGGCGCAGGATCGAGTTGCCCGAATCGGTCTTGTCGACGAAGTAGTGCTCGGGCAGGCCGATGTGCAGGGCCAGCGCCGACAGCACGCGCGCGCCGAGCGCATCCAGCGCCTGGTACAGGCCGTAGCCGTGGGTGCGGAAGCCGGGCACCTCGCTCGGCCACAGGTTCGGCGGCATCACCGCGCGGTACGGGGAGTCGTCGGCGATCTCGCGACCGATGTGCCAGAACTCCTTCAGGTCGAAATGCTTGGAGTCCTTGGCGGTCTCCACGCCGAAGGCGGTGTAGCCGCGCGCGCCGCCGCTGCCCGGCAGGTGGTAGGTGCGCTTGGTCTCCTCGGGCAGGGCGAAGAACGCCTTGAACACGTCGTAGGCCGCGTCGATCTGCGCCTGGGCGATGCCGTGGTTGCGGATGCCGGCGAAGCCCCACTCGCGGTAGGCCGCGCCCAGCTCGGCGACGAAGGCCTCGCGGTCGGTATCGAAGCGGGTGATGTCGAGGGTGGGAATGCGCGCAGTCATGGCAGGAACCGTCATCTCGTAAGAAGGGGACAAGCGCCGCGCTCAGCGCAGCAGGCGGTACAGCAGGTAGAACGTGATCGCCTTGGCGACGATCACGAAGAGGGCAATGGCGATCGACTCACGCCGCGTCACGGACCGCCTCGGCCAGGGCGTCGAGGGTCTTCCGCATCAACGCGGCATCGTCGGCCTCGACCGTGACCCGCACCACCGGCTCGGTGCCAGAGGCGCGCAGGAAGGCGCGCCCGCGCCCCTGCACCGCCGCCTGCGCCGCGGCCAGCGCGGCCTTCACGGTGGCGGCCTCGAGCGGGCGCACGCCCGGCTGCAGGCGCACGTTGACCGTCTGCTGCGGCACTTTCTGCAGCCCGGCCAGCGCCTGGCGCAGGGTCTGCCGCGAGCGCTTGAGCACTTCCAGCACCTGCAGCGCGCTGACGATGGCGTCGCCGGTGGTGGCGCGGTCCAGGCACAGCATGTGCCCGGAGGCCTCGCCGCCGAGCACCCCGCCCTGCTCCACCAGCGCCTGGTGCACGTAGCGGTCGCCGACCTTGGCGCGCAGGAACGGCACCTGCAACGCGGCCAGCGCCCGTTCCAGGCCGTAGTTGGTCATCAGCGTGCCGACCACCGGGCCGTGCAGGCGGCCACTGGCCTGCCAGCCGCAGGCCAGCACGTACAGCAGGCCGTCGCCGTCGACCGGGTTGCCCTGGTCGTCGGCCATCAGCACGCGATCGCCGTCGCCGTCGAAGGCGATGCCCAGGTGCGCGCCGTGGTCGCGCACGTTGGCGGCAAGGTTGTCGATGTGCATCGAGCCGACGCCGGCGTTGATGTTGAGCCCGTCCGGCGCCGCGCCGATCACGATCACCTCCGCGCCCAGTTCGCGGAACAGCAGCGGCGCGATGTGGTAGGTCGCGCCGTGCGCGCAGTCCAGCACCAGCTTCAGCCCGCGCAGGTCGAAGCCGCGCGGCACGCTGGCCTTGCAGAACTCGATGTAGCGGCCGATCGCCTCGCGCGCGCGCATCGCCTTGCCCAGCCGCTCGGACTCGACCGTGGCGAACGGCGCGTCCAGCGCGGCTTCGATCGCCTGCTCGGTGGCGTCGTCGAGCTTCTCGCCGTGGGCGGAAAAGAACTTGATGCCGTTGTCGTAGTGCGGGTTGTGCGAGGCGCTGATGACGATGCCGGCATCGGCGCCGAGGGTGCGCGTGAGGAACGCCACCGCCGGGGTCGGCATCGGCCCGAGCAACTGCACGTTGGCCCCGGCCGCGACCAGCCCGGCCTCCAGCGCCGACTCGAACATGTAGCCGGAGATGCGCGTGTCCTTGCCGATCACCACGGTCGGCCGTGCGGTGCCGCCGGCGACCAGCACGCGGCCCAGCGCATTGCCCAGGCGCATCACGAAATCGGCGGAAATCGCCCCCTGCCCGACCCGGCCGCGGATGCCGTCGGTGCCGAAGTATTTGCGTTGGCTCATTGGAACGGGATTCGGGATTCGGAATTCGGGATTCGTTCAACGCACGCGATCCGAGCGACCTCGACGAACCGGGCACGCGCGGCGCCACGATTCCCGAATCCCGAATCCCAAATCCCGGCGCCGGTCACGCCAGCGCCTCGGTCTTTGCCGGCGTCGGCTGCCGCATCATCAGCGCCAGCAGTTCGGACAGGCGGTCGCGCAGTTCGCGGCGGTCGCAGATCTGGTCGATGGCGCCGTGCTCGAGCAGGAACTCCGAGCGCTGGAAGCCTTCCGGCAGGGTCTCGCGCACGGTCTGCTCGATCACGCGCGGGCCGGCGAAGCCGATCAGCGCGTACGGCTCGGCGATGTTGATGTCGCCGAGCATGGCGAAGCTGGCCGACACGCCGCCGGTGGTGGGATGGGTCAGCACCGACACGTACGGCAGGCCGGCTTCGCGCAGGCGGCCGAGTGCGGCCGAGGTCTTGGCCATCTGCATCAGCGAGAACAGGCCTTCCTGCATGCGCGCGCCGCCGCTGGCGGAGAAGCACACGAACGGCGCGCCGATCTTCAGCGCGGTCTCGGCGGCCAGGGCGAAACGCTCGCCGACCACCGACCCCATCGAGCCGCCCATGAAGGCGAAATCGAACGAGGCCGCGACCAGCGGCTGGCCCTTGAGCAGGCCCTGCATCGCCACCAGCGCGTCGTACTCGCCGGTGCTCTTCTGCGAGGCCTTGATGCGCTCGCCGTACTTCTTCTGGTCCTTGAACTTGAGCGCGTCGGTCGGCCCCAGGCGCGCGCCGATCTCGGTCGGCGCGGTGTCGGCGTCGAACAGCGCGGCCAGGCGCGCGCGCGCGCGGATCGCCATGTGGTGGCCGCACTTCGGGCACACCTCCAGGTTCTCCTCCAGTTCCGGCCGGTACAGCACGGCGCTGCAGTTGGGACACTTCTCCCACAAGCCTTCGGGAACGCTGCGCTTCTTGCTGGGCGTGCTGTCGGTACGGATGCCCGAAGGCATCAATTTGCTGAGCCAACTCATGCGATGTGACGATCCATTGGGCGGCCGCGAGAGCCGCAGAGGGGCGACAGTCTAACTCGGTCCCCCGGTGGCCTGCAGACGGTGGCGCATGGAGCCGCCGGGCGGGCCGGCATCTGCGCGGCCGCTGCAGCGGCGCCTGCCACGCCTCGCCCACCGCGGTACGTGCGGCATCGCCACGGCCATCTTGGGCCGACACCAATCGCATCGGGCCAGCCGCCGCGCGCGCCATTCGAACTGCCTGCGTGCGCCGCCTGCACGTGTATGCGCGGCGGATGCGGCATCGCCGCAAACGCGAACGCCCGCGCGCGGCGGGCGTTCGCGGACGGACCAGGCGGGACTCAGCCCGCGTCCAGCGCCTGCCGCAGCGGCGCCAGGAACGCCAGGGCGGCGTCGCGCGCGGCCTGCGGGCTGCCGGCCTCGGCCAGCGCCGCGACCAGCGCGCTGCCTACCACCACGCCGTCGGCATCGACCGCCATGGCCTTGGCGCTGGCGGCGTCCTTGATGCCGAAGCCGGCCACCACCGGCACCGGGCAGCGCGCGCGCAACTGGCGCAGGCGATCGCCGGCGGCGCGGGTATCCAGCCGGTCGGCGCCGGTCACGCCGGCGAAGCTGACGTAGTACAGATAGCCGCGCGCCGCATCGCACAACAACGCGATGCGCGCATCGCTGGTGGTCGGCGAGGCCAGCACGATCAGGTCCAGGCCGGCGTCGGCGAAGACCGTCAGGGTCTCGGCCGACTCCTCCGGCGGCAGGTCGACAAGCAGCACGCCGTCCACGCCGGCCGCCACCGCTTCCTCGGCGAAGCGCGCGGTGCCATGGATCTCCACCGGGTTGAGGTAGCCCATCAGCACCACCGGGGTGGTCGCATCGTCGCGGCGGAACGCGCTGACCGTCTCCAGCACGTAGCGCAGGCCGGCGCCACGCGCCAGCGCGCGCTCGGAGCTGCGCTGGATGGTGGGGCCGTCGGCCATCGGATCGGAGAACGGCACGCCCAGCTCGATCACGTCGGCACCGGCCTCGACCAGCGCGTGCATCGCCGGCACGGTCGCCTCCAGCGACGGATCGCCGGCGGTGAGGAAGGGGATCAGGGCCTTGCGGCGTTCGGAATCGAGTCGGGCAAAGGTGTCGGCAAGACGGTTCATGGGGGACCTATGCGCCCCTCTCCCGCCGGGAGAGGGGTTGGGGTGAGGGTAAGAGGCGAAGCGGTGCGGAATGTGAGTACGGGGCTGCGCCCGCCCCCGCATCCGGCGCTCCGCGCCACCTTCTTCCGAAGGAGAAGGGCAAGGCGTTACAGCGTCAGTCCTTCGCGCGCGGCGATGGTGTGCACGTCCTTGTCGCCACGGCCGGACAGGTTGCACAGCACCAGCGCGTCCTTGGGCAGTTCGCGCGCCAGCTTGATCGATTGCGCCACGGCGTGGCTGGACTCCAGCGCGGCGAGGATGCCCTCGGTATGCGCCAGCAGGTGGAACGCGGCCAGCGCTTCGTCGTCGGTGATGCCCTGGTAGATGGCGCGGCCGCTGTCGGCCAGGAACGCGTGCTCCGGGCCCACGCCCGGGTAGTCCAGGCCGGCGGACACCGAATGGGTCTCGACGATCTGGCCGTCGTCGTCGCAGATCACGTAGGTGCGGTTGCCGTGCAGCACGCCGGGGCGGCCGGCGGCGATCGAGGCGGCGTGGCGGCCGCTGCCGATGCCGTCGCCGGCGGCCTCGGCGCCGTAGATCTTCACCGAAGCATCGTTGAGGAAGGCATGGAACAGGCCGATGGCGTTGCTGCCACCGCCGACGCAGGCGCTGATCGCATCCGGCAGGCGGCCGTAGTCGCGCAGCATCTGCTCGCGCGCCTCGCGGCCGACGATGGCGTTGAAGTCGCGCACCATGCGCGGGTACGGATCGGGGCCGGCGACGGTGCCGATGATGTAGAAGGTGTCCTGCACGTTGGTGACCCAGTCGCGCATCGCCTCGTTGAGCGCGTCCTTGAGCGTGGCCGAGCCGGAATGCACCGGCACCACCGTGGCGCCGAGCAGCTTCATCCGGTAGACGTTGATCTTCTGCCGCTCGATGTCGGTGGCGCCCATGTACACCACGCACTCCAGGCCCAGCCGCGCGGCCACCGTGGCGCTGGCCACGCCGTGCTGGCCGGCGCCGGTCTCGGCAATGATGCGGGTCTTGCCCATGCGGCTGGCCAGCAGCGCCTGGCCGATGGTGTTGTTGATCTTGTGCGCGCCGGTGTGGTTCAGGTCCTCGCGCTTGAGCAGGATCTGCGCGCCGCCGACTTCGCGGCTGAGCCGCTCGGCGTGGTAGATCGGGCTGGGGCGGCCGACGTAGTGGGTCAGGTCCTTGTCGTAGGCGGCGATGAAGGCCGGATCCTGGCGCGCGGCATCGTAGGCGGCGGCCAGCTCCTGCAGCGGGCCGATCAGGGTCTCGGCGACGAAACGGCCGCCGTAGCGGCCGAAATGGCCGGCGGCGTCGGGATAGGCGTGGAAGTCGCTGACGGGGACAGAGGACATGGCGCAACCGGGGGCAACAGGACAGGGCTGCACTTTAGCGCACACGTTCCCACAGAAAAACCGATAAAGTCTGACGCGATCCGTCAGGAAAACTCACATGACCAGCATGCGCCGCCTGCCCTCGCTCAACGCCCTGCGCGCGTTCGAGGCCGCCGCGCGGCTGCGCAGCGTCGGCGCCGCGGCGGCGGAACTGCATGTCACCCATGGCGCGGTGAGCCGTCAGGTGCGGCTGCTGGAGCAGGAACTGGGGCTGCCGCTGCTGCAGCGCGACGGCCGCGGCATCCGCCCGACCGCCGCCGGTACGCGCCTGTGCGAGGCCTCCGGCAGCGCCTTCGCGCAGTTGCAGGACGCGGTGGCGGAGTTGCGCCGCCCGGCGCGTCCGGCCGCGCTGGTACTGGGCTGCCCCGGCAGCATCCTCGCCCGCTGGATGATTCCGCGGCTGCAGGCGCTGCAGCGCGACCTGCCGGCGCTGACCCTGCACCTGTCCGCGCACGAGGGCGACTTCGCCGCCGACCTGGACGGCCTGGACGCGGCGCTGCTGCTGGGCCAGGCGCCGTGGCCGGCGGACTGGCAGGTGCGCGTGCTGGCGCCGGAGCGGATCGGCCCGGTACTCAGCCCTGCCCTGCCGCAGGCACCGGCATTGGCCGCGGCCGCGCCAGCGGCACTGCAGGGGCTGCCGCTGCTGCATACGGTGTCGCGCCCGCAGGCCTGGCCGGCCTGGGCCGAGGCGCAGGGGCTGGCACCGGCGCAATTGCGCTACGGCACCGGCTTCGAACACCTGTACTACCTGCTGGAGGCGGCGCTGGCCGGGATCGGCGTGGCGATCGCGCCGCAGCCGCTGGTCGCCGACGACTTAGCCAACGGCCGCCTGCTGGCGCCCTGGGGCTTCGTCGCCACCGGCGGGCAGTGGGCGCTGTGCACGCGCCGCGAGGCGCAGGACCCGCGGGTCGACGCGCTGGCGCAGTGGCTGACGCAGGAACTGCAGCGCTGACCGAGGCGACGCCGGCGCTGGCGCCGCATAGCACTCAGCAGTTGGTGTTCAACTCGTGGCAGTCGGCGCGGCGCACTTCCTCGACGAACTTGCGCATCTTGTGGCCGTCCTTGATCCCGGGCTGGCTTTCGATGCCGCTGGACACGTCCACGCCCCACGGCAGGGTGCCGATGATCGCGTCGAACACGTTGTCGCCATTGATGCCGCCGGCGAGCAGGAACGGCCGGTGCAGGCCGGTCGGCAGCCGCGACCAGTCGAAGGTCTTGCCCGAACCGCCGCTTTCGCCGGGGGCGTGGCTGTCGAACAGGAAGCCGGCGGCATTGGGGAACTGCAGCTGCAGCGTGCGCGCATTGATCTCGCCGCCGCCCATCGGCACCGCCTTCAGGTACGGCAGGTTGAAGCTGCGGCAGAAGCCGTCGTCCTCGTCGCCATGGAACTGCAGCAGGGTCGGACGCACCGTGCGCAGGACTTCACGCACCTCGTCCTTGGGGTTGTCGCGGAACAGCGCCACCACGTCCACCATCGGCGCGGCGGCCTGGCGCATGGCCCGCGCCTCGGCCGGCGCCACCCGCCGCGGACTGCCATGGGCGAACACGAACCCGATCGAATCCACGCCCAACTCGCCTGCCAGGCGGATGTCGCCGGCGCGGGTCATGCCGCAGAACTTGATGCGGGTGCGATACAGCGTGCGATTCATAGCGTGACCTCGTCCGGAAGCGTCCAGTGGGCGGGATAGAGGGGACCGACGAACACCAGGCCCTGCGGCGGTGCCGTCGGACCAGCGACGCGGCGGTCGCGTCCCGCGAGCAGTTCGCCAATCCAGGACGCCGGCTTTTCGCCCGTTCCCACCATGACAAGGGAACCAACGATATTGCGCACCATGTGATGAAGGAATGCATTGGCCTGGACCTGGATCTCGACCAGCTCGCCGCTGCGGGTCACCGCGATCGACTGCAGCTCGCGGCGCGCGTGCAGGGCCTGGCACTGCACGCTGCGGAAGGCACTGAAGTCCTGCTCGCCCAGCAGCGCCTGCGCCGCCGCGTGCATGGCCTCGGCCTGCAGCGGCCGCCGCTCCCAGCTCAGGGTCTGCCGGTACAGCGCCGGGCGTACCTGGCGGTTGAGCAGGCGGTAGCGGTAGCGGCGCGCGCGGGCGGAGAAGCGCGCATGGAAGTCGTCGGCCACCGGCACGCACCAGCGCACGCACACCGAGGGCGGCAGCCGCGCGGTGGCGCCCAGCATCCAGCCGCGCGCCGGGCGCGGCGCATCGCAATCGAAATGCACCACCTGGCATTCGCCATGCACGCCGGCATCGGTGCGGCCGGCGCAGACCACGCTGACCGGGGCATCGGCCACCGACGACAGCGCCGCCTGCAGCGTCGCCTGCACGCTGGGGCCGCCGCTCTCGCCGAGCTGCTGCCAGCCCTGGAACTCGCTGCCGTCGTACTCCACGCCTAGCGCGTAGCGCATGCGGACCTCCGTCGCAGTGCGGCGTCTCCCTCGGCGCGCGGTGCCGCCGACGCGCGCAGGGACCAACACGGGGCACCTGCAACGCCGCCGCGGCAGTGCTCCTGCCCGACCGGGAGCGCGCGCTCGGCACGCGCCCGTCGCCGATGTGCAAGGTGCCGGTGGGCCGTCCCGATCCAGGCCGGACGGCCGCGGCGAGCGCGCCGCGCGCCGCCTGCCGCCATCAGTCCAGCCGTCCCAGCAATTGCAGCGCCTCGGCGCGCGCGGCCGGATCGCCACTGGCCGCGACCTCGGTCAACAAGGTGCGTGCCGTCTCGTTGTCGCCCAGATCCATGTAGGCCACCGCCAGTTCCAGGCGCTCGCGGCCCGCCGGCGGATACGGCGACGGCGCTTCGGCTGGTGCCGGTGAAGGTGCAGGCGCGGCAGGCTGGTGCCAGGTCGGCTCCTGCCGGCCGCCGCCGGCATCGGTGTCGGCAGGGGCGTCGCCGCCCGGCACTGCGACCACCGGCGACGGCTGCCGCCACGGCGCCTCGGCAGCCGGCTCGGCGACCGGTGCGGCCTGCGGATGGGAGTCGGCCGCGTCGACGGAATGGACGTCGTCATTGCCAGCGGACAGCGACGCGTCGGCCGGCGCATGGCGCAGCGTCTGCTGCGCCAGCGCCCGCTCGAAGGCGTCGTCGTCGAGTGCGATGTGCTGATCGGCGTGTTCGTGGTGATCCGCGTGATCGTCGGCAACATGGTCGGCGCGCTCCCACTCTTCCAGCGCTTCCCCGTCGCGGACAGCCTGCGCCTCCTCGGCCAGCGGCTCGGCCGGCTCCAGCGGCGGCAGTTCCGGCGCATCGACGTCGCGGTGCGCGACCACCGGCACTGCGGCACCCGCGGCCAGCGCCGCGTCGTCATCACGCGGCAGCGGCGGCAGCGGCGAGGGCTTGCGCCGACGCGACAGCAGCCAGGCGCCGATACCCAGCACCAGCAGGCTCACCCCGCCCCACAGCCACAGTGGGAACCCCGCATTGGCCGGCGCCTGGGCAGCCGCCGCCGGCGCCGCCTGCCCGGCCTGGGCCAGACGCTTCTGCGCCGCGGCCAGGTCGCTGTCCTTCAGCGCGATCAGTTGCTGCTGCTGGGACTTGAGCTTTTCGAGCTGTTCCACCCGAGAGCGCAGCTCCTGGACCTCGGCATCGCGTGCCGCGAGGTCTTCGCGCGCCTGCTGCAATTGTTGGGCTGCCACCATGTCTCCTTCGTCGCCGGCACCGGTGCCGGACTTGGTTCCCGCCTCGCGGCGCGTCGCCGGCACCGCCGGCGCGATTTCCAGCCGTGCGCCGGCGGCGGCCGCTGTCGGCGCCGCGGCGGCCGGCTTGGCGGCGGCCTGCGCCGTCGCTGCATCCTGCTGCGCCTGTGCCGGCTGCGGCACCGGCGCACGCGCCTGGCGCCATTGCGCCGCCTGCTCGCGCACCACCGCCTCGGCGGCGGCAGCGTCCAGGCTGGCCAGATCCTCCTCGCGCGGGGTGCGCAACACTGCGCCCTGCTTGAGAAGGTTGAGGTTGCCGCGGATGAAGGCGTCCGGATTGGCGCGCAGCAGCGCGACCATGGTCTGGTCCAGCGAATGGCCGTTGCCGCGCGCCAGTTGCCCGGCGATCTGCGACAGGGTCTGCCCGGCGCGCACCGGCGCCAGCGCATCGCCGGGCGCGGCCGCAGGGGCCGGCGCCGGACGCGGCGCGGCGGCCGGCCTGGCACTCGGCGCCGCCGGCGTCGCGGTGGCGGCCGCCGCGGCTGGCGCCGCGGTGGACGCGTCGCGGGTGATGCGGTCGGACGGCTGCGCGGCGGCCGGTGCATCGATCGCCGGCGCGTCGATCGCCGCGGCGGTGTTGGGCGCATCGAGCAGCGCGGAGTATTCGCGGATCAGCCGCCCCTGGCCCCAATCGACCTCGATCAGGAAGCTCAGCGACGGCACGTCGACCGGCATGCGGCTGCTGACCTGGATCACCGCGCGGCCCTTGCGGGTCTGGGTGAAGCGGAACTGCAGATCGCTGACCAGGCCCTGCGGGCGCTCCAGCCCGACCCGCGCGAAGGTCGCCGGCGAGGCCAGCGCCACCCGTGCCCGCTCCAGTTCGCCCGGCTCGTTGGAGATCACCGGGATCTCGGCCAGGAACGGCTCGCCCGGCTTGGACAGCACGCGGATATCGCCCAGACCCAGAGCCAGCGCGGCCTGGCTGCAGGCCAGCAGCAACAGCGCCGCGGCAGCGCGACAGACATGGCGCAGCCCGCGCACGGCGGACACCGCATCGCCGCGACGGCGACGGAACAAACGTGGTTGTAGGCGCATCCCGCCCCTGCCCCTTGGAGTCATGTCCATCAATATATATGAAGCGGGGATTGGGGATTTGGGATTGGGGATTCGTTGCGGGTGCTGCATTGCGGGGAGTGCGCTCGCGCGGTGTACGCAGCGGCTTCTCCCCCCTTGCGGGATCAGGGACCGACAAGCACTGCAACGCCGCGTGTCCCGTAGGAACGGCTTCAGCCGCGATGGCGTTCCCGGGAATGCTTCGTCGCGGCTGAAGCCGCTCCTACCAGGGCGTCCGTCAGCATCGCGCCCACATGCGCTATCGCAGCCCCTCTTTGCAGCACGACACGGACGCCAGACACGACAACGGCCAGGGCATGCGCCACTGGCCGTTGCGTGTCTGCCGGGATATTGGGCGCTACGCAGCCATGGAACAGCCCGCGCTGCGCAGCGCTTTACGAATCCCCAATCCCGACTGCCAAATCCCGGCCCCTCAGCCCTCCTGGGCGACCAGCTCGGCCAGTTGCACCGCATTGAGCGCAGCGCCCTTGCGGATGTTGTCGGCCACCACCCACAGATTGAGGCCGCGCGGGTGCGAGAAATCCTCGCGGATGCGGCCGACGAATACCGGGTCCCTGCCGGAGGCATGGGTCACCGGGGTCGGATAGCCGCCGGCCTTGTGCTCGTCGACCACTTCCACGCCGGGCGCCTGACCCAGCAGCGCGCGCGCCTGCTCGACGGTGATCTTGCGCTTGGTCTCGATGTTGACCGCCTCGGAATGGCCGAAGAACACCGGCACGCGCACCGCGGTCGGGTTCACCAGGATGCTGCTGTCCTCCAGGATCTTCTGCGTCTCCCACACCAGCTTCATCTCTTCCTTGGTGTAGCCGTTGGGCTGGAAGTCGTCGATGTGCGGGATCAGGTTGAAGGCGATCTGCGCCTGAAACTTCTGCGGCTCGATGTCCTGGAACGCCAGCAGCTGCGCGGTCTGCTTGCCCAGCTCCTCCATGCCCGAGCGGCCGGCGCCGGACACCGACTGGTAGGTGGCCACGTTGATGCGCTCGATGCCGTACTCCTTGTGGATCGGCGCCAGCACCGGCATCAGCTGCATGGTCGAGCAATTGGGGTTGGCGACGATGCCGCGCGGACGGTTCTTCAGCGCGTGCGGATTGACCTCCGACACCACCAGCGGCACGTCGTCGTCGTAGCGGAAGGTCGAGGAGTTGTCGATCACCACCGCGCCGGCCGCGGCGAACTTCGGCGCGTATTCCTTGGAGATGCCGCCGCCGGCCGAAAACAGCGCGATGTCCACGCCGGTCGGGTCGAACGTGGCCAGATCGAGCACGGTGACCTTGTGGCCGTTGAACTCGACCTGGCCGCCGGCCGAGCGCTCGGAGGCCAGCGGGTACAGCGTGGCGACGGGGAAACCGCGCTCGGCGAGGATGCTCAGCATGGTTTCGCCGACGGCACCGGTGGCGCCGACGACGGCGACGTTGAAACGACGGGTTGCATTGCTCATGGAAGATTCGATCCGCAGAAAAAGAAGGGGAGGAACAGCCGCACTGCCACGTGGATTCGGGGAACCTGCCGTGCGCGTCGCGCGCGGCGCCGCAGGCTCCCTATCGTTTTTTGTCCGCAATCGCCCGCGCACCGCTGCCGGCCGCGGCGATCGCGTCCAGGTTCAGCGCATTGGGCGGGCGCCCGGCGTCGGCGCCGATGCCCAGCGCGGCGAGCAGGTTGTCCACCGCCAGTGACACCATCGCGCGGCGCGTGGCGACGCTGGCGCTGCCGATGTGCGGGGTCAGCACCACGTTGCGCAGCGCCAGCAGCTCCGGACGGATTGCCGGCTCGCCTTCGAACACGTCGAGCCCGGCCGCGGCCAGGCGCCCGTTGGCCAGCGCGTCGGCCAGTGCGACTTCATCCACCAGGCCGCCGCGGGCGATGTTCACCAGCGTGGCGGTCGGCCGCATCTTCGCCAGCGCGGCGGCGTCGACGATATGGTGCGACTGCGCGCTGTACGGCAGCACCAGCAGCAGGTGGTCGGCGCGCGCCAGCAGGTCGTCGAAGCCGACGTACTCGGCGCGATGCGCGCGCTCCACCTCGGCCGGCAGGCGGCTGCGGTTGTGGTACAGCACGCGCATCGAGAAGCCGTCGGCGCGGCGCGCGATGGCCTGGCCGATGCGGCCCATGCCGAGGATGCCGAGCGTGCTGCCGTGGACATCGGCGCCGAGCATGGTCTGGAACGACCACTGCTGCCACTGCCCCGCACGCAGCCAGCGCTCGGCCTCGCCGACGCGGCGCGCGGCGGCCATCAGCAGGGCGAAGCCGAGATCGGCGGTGGTCTCGGTGAGCACATCGGGGGTGTTGGTGGCGACGATGCCGGCCGCGCTGAGCGCGTCCAGGTCCAGATTGTTGTAGCCGACGCCGACGTTGGCGATGGCGCGCAGCCGCGGCGCGCCGGCGATCTCGGCGGCGCCGATGCGTTCGTTGAGGGTGACCAGGGCGCCGTCCAGCGGCGCCAGCGCCTGCGTCAGGTCCTTCGGCGAATACTTGGTCACGTCCGCGGTGGTGGTCAGCGCGCAATACTCGCCCAGCCGTGCGACGACATCGTCGAACAGCGGCTGGCTGACCCACACCCGCGGCCGCGACTCAGCCATCGCCACCGCCGGGGATGCGCGGGGTCACCGTGCCGACGTCGCCGCATTGCGCGCGGTGGCGCAGCGCCTGGTCCATCAGCACCAGCGCCATCATCGCTTCGGCGATCGGGGTGGCGCGGATGCCGACGCAGGGGTCGTGGCGGCCGGTGGTGATCACGTCCACCGCCTGCCCGTCCACGTCCACCGTGGCGCCGGGCAGGCGCAGGCTGGAAGTGGGCTTGAACGCCACCGAGACGACGACCGGCTGGCCGGTGGCGATGCCGCCGAGCACGCCGCCGGCGTGGTTGGACTGGAAGCCGTCCGGCGCGATCAGGTCGCGGTGCTCGGTGCCCTTCTGGGTCACCGCGGCGAAGCCGTCGCCGATCTCCACGCCCTTGACCGCGTTGATGCTCATCATCGCCGCGGCCAGTTCGCCGTCGAGCTTGCCGTAGATCGGCTCGCCCCAGCCCGCCGGCACGCCGTCGGCGACCACGGTGACCCGCGCGCCGATCGAATCGCCGGACTTGCGCAGCGCATCCATGTACGCCTCCAGCTCCGGCACCTGCGGCGCATGCGGCCAGAAGAACGCGTTGTCCTCCACCGCGTCCCAGGCGAAGCCCTGCGGCAGCAGCGGCCCGAGCTGCGACAGGTAGCCGCGCACGCGCACGCCATAGCGCTGCGCCAGCCACTTCTTGGCGATCACGCCGGCGGCCACGCGCATGGTGGTCTCGCGCGCGGAGGAGCGCCCGCCGCCGCGCGGATCGCGGATGCCGTACTTCTGCCAGTAGCTGTAGTCGGCATGGCCGGGACGGAACTGCCGGGCGATGTCGGTGTAGTCCTTGCTGCGCTGGTCGGTGTTGCGGATCAGCAGGCCGATCGGAGTGCCGGTGGTGCGGCCCTCGTAGACCCCGGACAGGATCTCGATCTCATCGGCTTCGCGTCGCGCCGAGGTGTGCCGGCTCTTGCCGGTGGCGCGGCGCTGCAGGTCGTGGGCGAATTCGCTGGCGTCCAGTTCCAGCCCCGGGGGGCAGCCATCGACCACGCAGCCGATCGCCGGCCCGTGCGATTCGCCGAAGGTGGTGACGGTCAGCAGCTTGCCGAAACTGTTCGCGCTCATGTCGCTTGCGTCACCGGTCCGCGGCCAGCGCGGCGATGCGCGCATGGTGCGTCAGCAGCTCGCTGCGCTCCACCGCAAAGATGCCCATCTGCCCGACCTTGAACTCGACCCAGGCGAAATCCACTTCCGGCAGCAGCTGCGCCAGCGCGCGTTCGGACTCGCCGACTTCGCAGATCAGCAGGCCGTCCTCGCTCAGGTGCGCCGGCGCGTCGCGCAGGATCTTCAGCGCCAGGTCCAGACCGTCGTCGCCCGCGCGCAGGCCCAGTTCCGGCTCGTGCGCGTACTCCGGCGGCAGCGCGTCGGTCTCGGCGTGGGTGACGTAGGGCGGATTGGTCACGATCAGCTCGTAGCGGCGCCCGCCCAGCCCGGCGAACAGGTCGGACTTGACCAGTTCGACGTTGTCGGCCAGCAGCCGCTCCTTGTTCTCGGCGGCCAGGCTCAGCGCGTCGTCGCTGATGTCGACCGCGTCCACCTGCCAGTTCGGGTTGTAGTGGGCCATGGCGATGGCGATGCAGCCCGAGCCGGTGCACAGGTCCAGCGCGCGCTCCACCGGGCGGCCGGCCAGCCACGGCTCGAAGCCGGCCTCGATCAGCTCGGCGATCGGCGAGCGCGGCACCAGGGCGCGCGCATCGCTCTTGAAGCTGAGCCCGGCAAACCAGGCCTCGCCGGTGAGGTAGGCGGCGGGGATGCGCTCGGCGATGCGGCGCTCGAACAGCGCCAGCACCTGCGCCTTCTCCGGCGTGGTGACCCGCGCGCTGCCGTAGGCCGGGCCGAGGTCGTGCGGCAGGTGCAGCGCGTGCAGCACCAGTTGCGTGGCCTCGTCCAGGGCGTTGTCGTAGCTGTGGCCGAAGCTCAGCCCGGCGGCGTTGAAACGGCTGGTGCCGTAGCGGATCAGGTCGATGATCGTGTGGAGTTCGGCGGCCGCGTCGGCAGTCATGGCAACAGGCAAGGCAATTCGGCCCCCGATTATAGAGGCCCGGCCGCTATGATGAGCGTTCGTTGCATGGGAAATCAGTATGTTCAACCGCACCTTCGGCATCGTCCTGGTGGTTGCCCTGGCCGCCGGCCTGGGGCTGCTGCTGGCCCAGAAGTACTTCGGCGGCAGCGCCGCCCCGGCCTGGCCGGAGACCCGCACGGTGCGCATGTACCCGCAGCCGCGGCCCCTGCCCGACTTCCACCTGCGCCAGACCGACGGCACGCCGCTGGTGCCGGGCGAGCTCAAGGGCCACTGGACCCTGGTGTTCCTGGGCTTCACCGCCTGCCCGGACGTGTGCCCGACCACCCTGGCCGACCTGGCGCGCGCGCAGAAGCAATGGGAGACCTTGCCGGACACGCTGCGCCCGCGCGTGCTGTTCGTTTCGGTCGACCCGCAGCGCGACACCCTGCCGCGGCTGGGCGAGTACGCGCATGCCTTCCACAAGGACACCATCGCCGCCACCGCCGACGTGCCCGAGCTGGAGCGCTTCGCCACCGCGCTGGGCTTCGTGTTCCAGAAGGTGCCGGGCAAGCACTACGCCGAGAACCCCAACGACTACAGCATGGACCACTCCGCCGCGATCGCGGTGCTCGACCCGCAGGGTCAACAAGCCGGGCTGATCCGCCCGCCGTTCGATGCCGCCGCGATCGCCGCCGACCTGCAGGCCCTGACCAAGGCCACCGCCCCATGAGCCTGACCACCCGCCTGACCTACGTGCTGCCGCACCGGCTGCTGTCCTCGCTGGCGCGGCGCCTGGCCTACTCGTCGCGGCCCGGGCTGAAGCAGTGGCTGATCGACACGGTGGTGCGCCGCTTCGGCGTGGACCTGAGCGAGGCCGCGCAACCGGATGCGCGCGCCTATCCGACCTTCAATGCCTTCTTCACCCGTGCGCTGAAGCCGGGCGCGCGCGTCGCCGATCCCGATCCGCAGGCGCTGCTGATGCCGGCCGACGGCCGCATCAGCCAGCTCGGCCGGATCGAGGATGGGCGCATCTTCCAGGCCAAGGGCCAGTCGTTCACCGCCGCCGAACTGCTCGGCGACGACGCCGCGGCGGCGCCGTTCGCCAATGGCCTGTATGCCACCGTGTACCTGTCGCCGCGCGACTACCACCGCGTGCACATGCCCTGGACCGGCACCCTGCGCGAAACCGTGCACGTGCCGGGACGGCTGTTCAGCGTCGGCACCGACGCGGTGCGCACCGTGCCGCGCCTGTTCGCGCGCAACGAGCGCCTGGTCTGCCATTTCGACACCGACTTCGGCCCGATGGTCTCGGTGATGGTCGGCGCGCTGCTGGTGTCCGGCGTGGAAACGGTGTGGAGCGGCGTGGAGATTCCGCGCTATGCCGACCGCATCACCCGCAAGGACTGGCGCGGCAAGGGCATCACCCTGCAGCGGTTCGAGGAGATGGCGCGCTTCAACTACGGCTCCACGGTGATCGTGCTGCTGCCGCCCGGCGTGGCCGCGTTCGATGCGGCGCTGAAGGCGGAATCGCCGGTGCGGCTGGGACAGGCGCTGGCGCGGCTGGTGCGCTGAGGCGTGAGAGGGCCGCGCTGCGGCCCTTTCGCTTGAGGAGCGCCTTTGTGGGAGGGACTTCAGTCCCGATGCATGGGCGGTGAAAGACCGCCGGCATGTGCTGGATGGTGGTGTCGACGCCTCGCCTGAGACTGCGGCGGCCGTACCCTCATCCGGCGCTGCGCGCCACCTTCTCCCGGAGGGAGAAGGGATGGATCGCGCTTTCATCTCGCGACCGGTGTCCAGCGACAGCCCCACTGTGGGAGGGACTTCAGTCCCGACGCATGGGCGGTGGAAGGACCGCCTTTCCCTGCGATGGATGACGGCAAGCCACACGCCCGAAACTGCGCATGGTCCGCCCCTCATCCGGCGCTGCGCGCCACCTTCTCCCGGGGGGAGAAGGGATTGGATTGCGCTTTCATCTCGCGACTGGTGTCCAGCGACAGCCCCACTGTGGGAGGGACTTCAGTCCGACGCATGGACGGAGGACGGGCCGCCTAGCTGCAATCGATCAAGGCAAAACCGCGCGCTTGAGACTGCGGTGGCCCGACCCTCATCCGGCGCTGCGCGCCACCTTCTCCCGGCGGGAGAAGGGATCCTTACTTCTCGCAGCCCACCAGCTTCAGCGACTGGCCCGGCTTCAACGCATAGCCCGGGGCACGCAGGCCATTGGCCTTGGCCAGTTCCTTCAGGTCGCAGTCGTGGCGGTCGGAAATCCGCCCCAACGTGTCGCCCTTGGCCACGCGGTAGCTGCGCACCTGCTTCTGCTTGGGCTTGGCCGGCGCGGGACGGCCGGTGGCCACCGTGGTCGGCACGCCGGCGACCGGGCTGACGTCGCCCACCGCCACGTTGCCGGTGAGGTCGGCCGCCGGCGCCGGGCTGCCGCTGCGCACCGCGGCGGTGACGTCGGCGGTGATCAGCGCGCGCGCCAGGTCGGCGCGCGGGCCGCTGACGCAGTAGCGGTTGTACAGGCCGACGATCTTGGTGGTGGCGTTGATGGTCACCCCGGCCGGGATCCAGCCGTCCGGCTCGTAGCGCGGGTTGAGGTTGCGCAGCGCGCGCATGTAGCCGTCGCGGGTGCCGTCGCTGCCCAGGCAGATGGTCAGTTCGTAGATGGTGGTGGACTTGGCCAGGCGCAGCGTGGCCGGCTGCGCATTGATCTTGGGGAAGGCCACGCCGTACTGCTGCGGGTGCAGGAAGATCCACGCCGCGGCGATCACCATCGGCACGTAGTCCTTGGTCTCGGCCGGGAACTGGTTGTACACCGAGGCGTCCCAGAAGCTGCGGCCGGGCATCTGGTTGAACACGCGCGCCGCACGGCCTTCGCCGCCGTTGTAGCCGGCCAGGGCCAGTTCGACGCTGCGGTTGAGCTCGGCCATGCGTTCGTTGATGTAGACCGCGCTGGCCTCGGCCGCGCTGCGCGCGTCGTAGCGGGTATCGAAGCCGGTGCCGTCCGGGCCCAGGCCGAAACGGCGCCCGGTGGCCGGCATGAACTGCATCAGCCCAGCGGCGCCCACCCGCGAGTTGGCGTGCACGCGGCCGTTGGACTCCTTGGCGATGATGCCGAACAGCAACGCCTCCGGCAGGCCGCGCTTCTCCCACTCCGGCCACATGATCGCGCGCAGGTTCTGGTAGTTCTCGTAGCTGCTCATCAGCGCCGGGCGCATGTCGGTCAGCCAGCGGCGGATGCCGGCCTGCACCGCCGGGTTGTACTCCACCATCGAATCGAAGGCGTGGCGCTTGTCGTTGAGCAGGCGCGCCGCGCGCGCGGCCTCCGGCACGTCGGCGGCCAGCGGGCTGATGTGGTCGGGGTCGGCCTGCAGCGGCGCCGCGTCTTCGTCGTCGGCGGCATCGGTATCGCTGGCCTGGCCCTGCGCGTCGGTCTTGGCTTTCAGCAGGCGCTTGTACGCGCCCAGATAGGTGCCGACCTCGCAGCCACGCTGCTTGATGCAGGCCTGGATCACGTCCTCGATGTCTTCCAGCGCGGCGTCGCTTTCCTGGGTGCCCTTGGGGTCGCTGTTGCCGACCAGCACCATGGCGTCGTTGTAGCGCTTCTCGGCGGCGGCCAGGCGCTGATCGAGGACGGCGATGGCGGCCTGGTCGCGGGCGGACACGCGGGCATGGGCGGCAGGAGCGGTGCAGGTCAGCGCCACGGCAGCCGCGACGGGCCACGCGTGGGTGAAGCGAAACGGAAGGGGCATGGTGGGACGCGGCGACGGAAAGGCCGCAGGGTAGCCCCCGCCGTCGCATCGCGGCAAGGTCGCCGCGGCCGGGGCCCGGCCCGCGGCGGGGCCAGGGTTCATCGCCGGCGGCCATCCCGCACCGCAACACAAGGAGCGCGCGCGCCGACTCCTGCGCCACCGATGTCGTCCACCATGCCGGTGCCGCACCCGCGAACGACCACACTTCGCAAAGACCGCGGTTGGCCGGGAGTGCCGGCAGTTGCAGGCCGGCGCAGCGCGCCCGCGGCAGCGCACACGCGTTCGGCCATGCCGCGTACGTTCTAGAATCCAGGCATCTCATTGCGGACCCCGATATGGACCCGATCCTGCTAGGCAAAGGCGTGACCGACGACATCGCGGTGCTGCTGCAACCGCACCTGGGCAACCGCCACGGCCTGGTCGCCGGCGCCACCGGCACCGGCAAGACCGTGACCCTGATGACGCTGGCCGAAGGCTTTTCGCGGATCGGCGTGCCGGTGTTCCTGGCCGACGTCAAGGGCGACGCGGCCGGTCTGGCGATGCCCGGCGACGGCAGCGAGAAGGTGCTGCAGCGCGCCCGGGACATCGGCGTGGCCGACTATGCCCCGGCCGCCAACCCGGTGCTGTTCTGGGATCTGTACGGCCAGCTCGGCCATCCGGTGCGTACCACCGTCAGCGAGATGGGCCCCACCCTGCTGGCGCGCGTGCTGGAACTCAACGACACCCAGGCCGGCGTGCTCGACATCGTGTTCAAGCTGGCCGACGACCGCGGCCTGCTGCTGCTCGACCTGGACGACCTGCGCGCGCTGCTGGCGCTGGTGGTGGAAGAGCGCAAGGACATCTCCACCGAATACGGTCTGGTCAGCGCGCAGTCGGTCGCCGCGATCCAGCGTGCGCTGCTGCGCCTGGCCCAGGACGGCGGCGAAGGTTTCTTCGGCGAGCCGGCGCTGGATCTGGCCGAGTTGATGCGGGTCGACCACGACGGCCGCGGCGTGATCGGCATCCTCGCCGCCGCGCAACTGGTGCTCAAGCCGCGGCTGTACTCGACCTTCCTGCTGTGGCTGCTGTCGGAACTGTTCGAGCGGCTGCCGGAAGTGGGCGACCTGGACAAGCCCAAGCTGGTGTTCGTGTTCGACGAGGCGCACCTGCTGTTCGACGATGCGCCACCGGCGCTGGTGCAGCGCATCGAGCAGGTGGTGCGGCTGATCCGCTCCAAGGGCGTGGGCGTGTACTTCTGCTCGCAGTTCCCGGACGACGTGCCCGACAGCATCCTCGGCCAGCTCGGCAACCGCGTGCAGCACGCGCTGCGCGCCTACACGCCGCGCGACCAGAAGGCGGTGCGCACCGCCGCCGAGACCTTCGTGGCCAATCCCAAGCTGGACGTGGCCAAGGCCATCTCCCAGCTCGGCACCGGCGAGGCGCTGGTGTCCACGCTGCAGGACAAGGGCGTGCCGGCACCGGTGCAGCAGACCCTGATCGCCCCGCCGCGCTGCCGCATGGGCGCAATCACCGACGCCGAGCGCACGCAGGTGCGCGCCGGCAGCCCGGTCGGCACGCGCTACGACACGCCGGTCAACCGCGAATCGGCGGCGGAACTGCTGGCGCGCCGGGTCGAACAGAGCGCCGACCACAGCGCCGCGCCGCCGGCGCGCACCCGCGAGCAGGACGAAGCGCAGGACAGCGGCTTCGGCCAGGCGGTCAAGGACGCCGTGTTCGGCACCAAGCGCCGCCAGGGCATGCTGGAGGCGATGGCCAAGCAGACCTCGCGCACCATCGGCAACCGCATCGGCCAGCAGATCGTGCGCGGCATCTTCGGCAGTATCTTCGGCGGAAAGCGCTGAGCGCGGCGCGTGTGATATGCGCGCCGTGGCGTCCAGGTCATGGGCATCCCGTCAGAACGGCTTCAGCGCATCTGCAAAAGCACGCTTTGCCGCGGCCAGCGCGCATGTCATCGCACTCGTAGGAGCGGCTTCAGCCGCGACGGGGCATGACCGGTAACGCCCGTTCGCGGCTGAAGCCGCTCCTTGTATCTGGACATGTCGCCCCTAAACAGGCGTCATGTCTTCCGAC
>NZ_JAQJCQ010000011.1:0-185286 GCF_038442435.1 Xanthomonas protegens
GGGGGGGGCGACGCCAAGGCGCTGTGGTTTGTGGGGCATCCCGCGGGTTTGGGTTCCCTTGAAACCACTGGGGGGCTCACCCCGCCCCTACGAAACACCGGATGTGGACGCGCGACCGCTCAGCCCGGGATCGCCAGCACCGTGATCTCTTCGCGGTCGTGGTAGAGCTGCTTGGCGCGCAACTGCAGCGGGCGCTCGGCACGCTCGGCGAACAGGTCCAGGCACAGCCGGGTCTCGTCCCAGCGCTTCTTCATCGGCAGCTTCAAATTGAAGATCGCGTGCCGGCACCAGCCCTCGCGGAACCAGGTGGCCATGCGCTCGGCGACGCGGCGCGGTTGCTCGACCATGTCGCAGACCATCCAGTCCAGCGGCTGCGGCGGTTTCCAGTGGAAGCCGTCGGCGCGCAGGTGGTCGACCAGGCCGCTGTCGAGCACGTGCTGGCGCAGCGGGCCGTTGTCCACGCTGGTCACGTGCAGGTGCTGGCGGGTCAGCACCCAGGTCCAGCCGCCCGGGGCGGCGCCGAGGTCGGCGGCGCGCATGCCCGGGCGCAGCAGCGTCTCGCGCTCGTGCGGGGTCAGCAGCGCCAGCAGCGCTTCTTCCAGTTTCAGGGCCGAGCGCGAGGGCGCCTCCGGCAACAATTTGAGGCGCGGGATGCCCAGCGGCCACGGCGCGCTGTCCTCGCCGTCGGCCACCGCCAGCAGGGCGTGGGTGCCGGTCACGAAGCACACGTGCAGGCGCGGCAGCCGCGGCTGCGGCTTGTCGCTGAGCAGGCCGGCCTTGCGCAGCGCCGGGCGCAGCGCGTTGCCGAAGCTGCGCGCCAGCCCCGACAGCGGTTTGCCGGCATCCGAGTCCGGATGTTCGACCCACAGGTCGCCGAAGCGCGGCTGCCCGGTCAGGGCCTGCAGGATCGGCGCGATGCGGTCGCTGGCCGGCAGCTCGCGCAGTTCGGCCAGCAACTGCAGCTTCTGCCGGGCGAAGATCAGCCCGCGCCAGGGCAGCGCCTGCGCCGGCACCGCCGTGTCGCTGAGCAGCAGCGCGTAGCCGCTGTTGCGCTCGGTGCGGGCGTAGGCGGCCAGCCCGGCATCGCCGGCGCGGGCGTTGAGTTCGGCCGCGAGCTCGGGTTCGAAGCCGGGCCGGCAGTAGCACAGCAGGCCATGGACCAGCGGGCCGTTCTCGAAGGACATGGGCAAGCCTTCCGGCGGGGTCAGTAGCGGGGGCTGTCGAGTTCGCCGTAGCGGCGCAGCACCGCGCAGGCGGCGTCGCGGTGCAGGCCGCGCACCACCTCGATGCCGCGGCGCTGCAGCTCGCCGACCCAGTCCGCCGGCAGCGGGCCTTCGTCGAACGGGGTCAGCGCCATCACGTCCTCGGCGCTGGCGCCGATCAGCAGACGGTCGATCCCGGCCCAGATGGTGGCGCCGTAGCACTGGCAGCATGGCTGCGAGGAGGTGGCCAGGGTCACCGGCGACAGCACCGCGTTCAGCCGCGGGGTCTGCAGGCGCTGCTGGGCCAGCATGTAGGCCATGTTCTCGGCATGCGCCAGCGAGGTGGTCTGCGGCACCACGCGATTCACGCCGACGGCGATGATGCGGTGGTCCGGGCCGAACACCGCCGCGCCGAACGGGCCGCCGCTGCCGGCGTCCACGTTCAGCCGCGACAGTTCCACCGCCAGCGCGACCTTGTCGGCGTCGCTGGCGTAGACGGCCTGCGGATCGACCGCGTCGTGGATCCAGGCGGGCAGGGTGAGGTGGACTTGCGCGTAGAGCATCAGCGGACGGTTTCGGCAGGCTGGGGGGCGCGCAGTGTATCGGCTTGCGCGGGGCGCGCGCTGCATTGTCCGGCCACGCAGGAGCAGCCGGCGATCGCGCGCGAGCCGCACACGCTCATGCGCCCGCTGGCCTGGCACTGCGCCATCACCCCCTGCGGATCGGTGGGGCTGTCGCGATTGACGCAGGCCGGCATCGCCCCGCAGCAGTTGCCGACGTTCTTGACCGTGCAGTCGGCATCGGTGCGGCAACTGCTGTCGACCTTCACCGGCAGGCCGGGCGCGGATGCCGTGGGTGCCGGCGCCGGTGTCGGCTCCGACGGCTTGGCGGTTTCGCTGCGCGCGCAGGCGCTGGACAGCAGCATGCCGGCGAGCAGGCACAGGGAGCACAGCAACGACGCGAAATGGCGGGGCATGGCGATCTTCCGTGCTATGGAGTGCGGCCATGGTAGCAACCCACCGCGCCGCCGCCGGGTCAGCGGCGCACGATGGTCATCGCATCGGCGTCGTCCTGCGCGATCCGCAGCGCCGTGCCGTCCAGCGCCTGATGCAGCGCCTGGCGGATGCTGACCTGTCCCTTCACCGCGTTGACCGGCAACGACGCGAGGCCGGGATCGCGGTACACGACCATGCAGCCGGTGGCGTGGGCCAGTTGCTGCGACACCTCATCGAAGCGCCCGGCCGGCAGGTCGTAGGGATGGTCGGGGACGGCGTCGCACTTGCCGGTCGCCACCGGCGCGCTCGTGGCGGCGGCCGAATCCGGTGTCGCGTCGGACGGTGCGGTGGAGGCGTTGCTGCAGCCGGCGAATGCGATGACCAGCGCGAGAGCGGGGCAGCAACGGCGCAGGACGCTGTGCATGGCGCGATTCCCGTGAGGAGGATCTGCGCCAGTCTAGGCAGCGCGGCTTAACCGGGCTTGGCTTCGTGCGCAGCGGGCTGCGGCCGCGCGTGCACCAGGGTGCACCACAAGACGCCGCCGAGCAGGCAGGCGATCGCCAGCAGTTCCAGCGCGGTCGGCCAGCGCTGCTCCCAGAGGAAGCCGTACAGCAGCGCGAACACGGTCTCGAACACGATCATCTGCCCGACCAGGGTCAGCGGCAGCAACCGGCTGGCGTGGTTCCAACAGGCGTTGCCGATGACCGAGGCGAACAGCGCCAGCACCAGCGCCATGCCCCAGAAGCGCATCCAGTCGGCGCCGGCATGGACCGTGCCGGCCAGGGCGAAGGCCGGCAGCGCCAGGGTCAGGGCCAGCGCGCCGGTGACCACGCCGGTCAGCAGCGACCAGTCGCGGCCGGACAGGTCCGCGCGCCGCCGCAGCCAGCGCGCGTTCTTGATCGAATAGGCGGTCCAGCACGCCAGCGCGCCGACCGCACAGGCCAGGCCGGCTGCGCGCAGGCCGAGGCTGGCCGGAATGTGCGGCCGCGCCACGGCCAGGGTCTGCACCGCGACCAGCGCCACCCCGAGCACGCACAGCGCGCAGGGCGCGGCCAGCCGGCGCAACCGCACCGCGCCGGCCGCGCGCGAGCCGATCACGGTGACCGCCGCCGGCAACAGGCCGATGATCAGCGCGGTGGCGGCGCCGCCGGCCCACTGCACGGCGCTGCCCAGCAGCACGTAGTAGACGATGTTGCCGAGCAGGCTCAGGCGCACCAGCGCCCACCATTCGGCGGCGCCCAACGGCGTGGTCGCGGCGCGCCAGCGCGGCAGCAGCACCACCGCGGCGATGGCGCCATAGGCCAGGTAGCGCGAGACCGCCAGTTGCAGCGGCGAGAAGGCGCTGAGCAATTGCGGCGCCAGGAACACCAGGCCCCACAGCGCGCCCGCGGCCATGCCGCTGCCGACCCCTGCCCATAGACGTTCGCGCATGCGGTTCGTTTCCGTATCGGTCGTGTCAGCCGTGACGGCTCAGCATGCCGGCGCCTGCGGGCGCCGGCTTGTCCCAGACTCCTGTCCTGGCGCCGGGCGATGGCGGCGGCGGTAGGCGGCCGGGGTCTGCCCGGTGCTGCGCTTCAGCGCGCGGGTCAGCGCGCTCTGGTCGGCATAGCCGCTGTCCTGGGCCAGCGATGAGATCGGTCGGTCGCCGTGCGCCAGTTGCCGGCGCACCCAGTCCAGCCGCCGTGCGGCGACCCAGTCCTGCGGCGTGCGCCCCAGCGCGGCGCGAAACAGCGCGTGCAGGCGGCTCGGGCTCAGGTGCGCCAGCTGCGCCATGCGCCGCACCGGCCAGTCCTGGCCGGGCGCGGCTTCGATGCATCGGCACAGCGCCTGCAGTCGCTGCCAGCCGCGCGGCGCGGTGTCTGCCTGCAGCCAGGCCAGCACGGCGGCGCCGGCCTGGGCATGGGCCATCGCGAGGTTGGGATGCGGAGCCTGCGCGGCGAGCAGCTGCTGCAAGGGTGGGGGCAGGTCGAGGAAGGGCCGCCGCCGCAGGCGCTCCAGCGCGTCGTCGCCGAAGGCATCGGTGGGGCAATCGACGACCAGGAAGCGGTTGGCGTCCAGCGCGGATTGCGCATGCCGCGTCTGCGGCGCGACCACCGCGGCGCGGAAACGGTCCAGATAGCCGCCGCGGCCGTCCACTTCCAGTTCCAGCGTGCCGTGCAGCGGCAGCACCAGTTGCACGTGGCCATGCTGATGGGCGGCGCCATCGCGGCCGTAGCTGCGCAGGCTGAAGGACGGGGCGGGGGACATGCCCGTTACGCTAGCGCGCGGCTGGTGGCGGGGGAAGGGCCGGGATTGGGGATTCGGAATTCGAGATTCGCAACAGGCGGATGGGGTGCTGTCGTCGTAGGAGCGGCTTCAGCCGCGACCCTGGGTTCCCGGTAAGGCCCCTCGCGGCTGAAGCCGCTCCTACAGACGCTTCAAGCGTTTCATCGAGGCGGGTGCCGGCGATGCGGTGCGGAGACCTGGTGCCGTATCGGCCGGCGCTGGCCAACGGGGCGCTGGCGCGTGCGGCCGCAAGGACCGCACGCGCACTGCGTCAGGCGCCGCCCTGGCCGCCGCTCCACGTATCGCGCAGGGTCACGCTGCGGTTGAACACAGGCGCGTCGGCGCGGTGGTCGTAGCGGTCGGCGACGAAATAGCCGGTGCGCTCGAACTGGAACGCCTGCTCCGGCGCGGCCTGTGCGGCGGCGGGTTCGACGTAGCCGCGCACGCTGCGCTTGGAGTCGGGGTTGAGGTGGTCGCGGTAGGTCTTGCCGTCGGACTCGTCGTCGGGCTTTTCCACCGAGAACAGGCGGTCGTACAGGCGAATCTCGGCCTCCACCGCGTGCGCGGCGCTGACCCAATGGATGGTGCCCTTGACCTTGCGGTTGGCGCCTTCCATGCCCGGACGCGATTCCGGGTCTAGCCAGCCGCGCAGTTCCACGATCTGCCCGGCGTCGTTCTTGATCACCTCGTCGACGCGGGCGATGCCGGCGCCGCGCAGGCGTACTTCGCCGCCCGGCACCAGCCGCTTCCAGCCCTTGGGCGGGACTTCGGCGAAATCCTCGCGCTCGATCCACAGTTCGCGCGAGAACGGCACTTCGCGCGTGCCGAAGCTCTCGTCCTTGGGATGGTTGGAGAAGGTCAGCGTTTCGCTGTGGCCTTCCGGCAGGTTGCTCAGCACCAGCTTCAGCGGCTCGATCACCGCCATGCGCCGCGCGGCGTGCGCGTCCAGGTCTTCGCGCAGGCAGCCTTCGAGCACCGAGAAATCGATCACCGAGTTCTGCTTGCTGATGCCGACGCGGTCGACCAGCAGGCGCAGTGCGGCCGGCGTGTAGCCGCGGCGGCGCAGGCCCTGCAGCGTGTACATGCGCGGGTCGTCCCAGCCGTCGACCAGGCCTTCGGTCACCAGTTGGGTCAGCTTGCGCTTGCTCATCACCGTGTAGTTGATGTTGAGCCGCGAGAACTCGATCTGCCGCGGCTTGGCCGCTTCGCGCGGCAGGCCCTTGTCCAGCAGCGGCTGCAGCAGCTCCGGGTGGCCGGCCAGGTCGACCTTGTCCACGCACCAGTCGTACAGCGGGCGGTGGTCCTCGAACTCCAGCGTGCACAGCGAGTGGGTGATGCCTTCCACGGCATCGCCCAGCGAGTGCGCGAAGTCGTACATCGGGTAGATCGGCCAGGCGTTGCCGGTGTTCTGGTGCTCGACGTGCTTGATCCGGTACAGCGCCGGGTCGCGCAGGTTGATGTTGCCGCTGCTCATGTCGATCTTGGCGCGCAGGGTGCGTGCACCGTCCGGGAACTCGCCGGCGCGCATGCGCCGGAACAGGTCCAGGTTCTCCTCGACGCTGCGGGTGCGGTAGGGCGAGTCGCGGCCCGGCTCGGTGAGGGTGCCGCGGTACTCGCGCACCTGCTCGGCGGAGAGGTCGCAGACGAAGGCGTGGCCGTCGCGGATCAGCTTCTTGGCGGCCAGGTAGTACACCTCGAAATAGTCCGAGGCGTGGCGCAGCTCGGCCCAGTCGAAGCCCAGCCAGCGCACGTCGTCCTGGATCGCGGCGACGAATTCGGGATCTTCCTTGGCCGGGTTGGTGTCGTCGAAGCGCAGGTTGCAGCGCCCGCCGAACTCGGCGGCGATGCCGAAGTCCAGGCAGATCGCCTTGGCGTGGCCGATGTGCAGGTAGCCGTTGGGCTCGGGCGGGAAGCGGGTGCGGATGGCCGTGTGCTTGCCGCTGGCCAGGTCCTCGCGGACGATCTGGCGGATGAAGTCTTTCTTCTCGGCCGGGGCGGAGGCGTCGGTGGCGGGGGTGTCGGACATGCGCGCGTCGGAGACTAAGTAAAGCGCAAGTTTATAGTAAGTAAAGCGCTGCTTTAGCTTGGCCGGGCTGGTCGGCGGCCGTCCTGGCGCGTAGGCTGCGGAACAATTCACCCAAGAGAAGCCCGCATGCCGGCGTTCCGTCTTGCCCTTGGCGTCATGCGTCCTTCTCGGTCGGCGTACCCGTATACGGGCCTGTTTTGCTTGTCTTCGCTCCAGGTCATGCCTGGGGCCGCGGCTCACGGTTGAGAGACCGACCATGCAGATCGCCTACCGCGCCCAGCACCTGATCGATGCGCACCTGGCCAAGCACGCGCTGGAGGATGCCGGCATCACCGCCTTCGTGTTCGGCGAGGCCCTGCTCGGCGGCGCCGGCGAACTGCCGTTCGGCGTGGTCCAGGTCTGCGTGGCCGACGAACTGCTGGAAAAGGCCCAGGAAGTGCTGATGACGCTGGGCCTGGGCGGGCAGGTGACGCGGGCGATGTAGTTTGGGGGGCTGGGATTGGGGAGTCGGGATTGGGGATTGGCAAAAGCGGGGGGCTGCCGTTGCGAATCCCCAATCCCCAATCCCTAATCCCCAATCCCGGCTGTCAGCCACCCCGGCGGCGCGGCATCCGCCACGGCCAACGCGCGCAGGCGCTTGAACAGCACCACGGTCTCGGCCACGTTCCAGACGCGCAGGGCCACTTCGAAGGTGTCCAGCGGCTTGGTCAGGAAATCCTTGGCGCCCAGGCCGAGGGCGCGGTGGCGGGCGCTGCGGCTGGGGTCGGCGGTGAGCACGATCACCGGCAGGAAGCTGGACGGGCTGGCCAGCCGCGCCAGTTGCTCCAGGATCGCGTAGCCGTCCAGCTCCGGCATCATCAGGTCGAGCAGGATCAGGTCCGGTGCAAACGCCGCGACCAGGCCCAGCACCCGTTGCGGGTCGGTGGTCGCCACCACCTGGCGGAAGCCTTCGCGCTGCAGCAGTTCTTCCAGCAGGCGCACGTTGGCCGGTTCGTCGTCGACGATCAGGATGCGCGCGGCGAGGACATCGTTGCGGGTCATGCGAGGTGTCGGTCCAGAACGGAGAAGAAGTCGGCCACGTCCAGCGGCTTGGTCAGGTAGGCGCGCACCGGCTCGCCTTGCACGCGCGCCAGCGTGGTCGCGGTGGCATCGGCGCTGATCACCACCACCGGGATCGCCGCGGTGTGCGGCTGCGCGCGCAGCGCCTGCAGCAGATCCTCGCCGTTGCCGTCGCTCAGGTGCAGGTCGAGCAGGATCAGGTCGGGCGTGGCCTGCTGCAGATGCGCGTGCGCCTGGGCCAGGCTGGCGGCCTCGTGCAGGCGCCAGTGCGGGCGGCGTTCGACCAGGGTGCGGATCAGCGCCTGGTTGGACGGGTTGTCCTCCACGCTCAGCAACTGGCGCTGGATCCCGCTCGCCGTCGTCGCCATCACGGCCGGGTCAGGCAGTGCCGCTGCCTGTGGGCGGTCCAGCGGTAACGCGATGGTGAAACGCGATCCGTCCGGGCCGCTGTCCACGGCGATGCGCCCGCCCATCGCCTCGGTCAGGCGCTTGCTCAGCGCCAGGCCCAGACCGGTGCCCTCGATCGCCGAGCGCTCGGCGCCGAGCCGCTCGAACGGCGTGAACAATCGTTGCACCTGCGCCGGCGTCAGACCGTGCCCCTGATCGTGCACGCTCAGCGCCAGGGACTGGCCTTCGGGCGTCGCGCTCACCCACACCGCGCCACCCGGACGGTTGAACTTGATCGCGTTGGACAGCAGGTTGATCAGCACCTGGCGCAGCCGCTGCGGGTCGGCGCGCACGGTCCACTCCGGCGGCAACTGCGGCGGCCGCAGCACGATGCCGCGCGCCTGCGCCTCCGGTGCGACCAGGCCCAGCGCCTCTTCCAGTGCGGCATGTACCGGCACCGGCCGCGGGCTCAGGTCGAGTTGGTCGGCCTCGATGCGGGCGATGTCCAGCAGTTCGGTGATCAGTCCCAGCAGGTGCCGGCCGGCGCCGAGGATGTGCTGCAGGTGGTCGCGCTGCGCCGCGCCCGGCAGGTCCATCTCCAGCACCTGCGCGTAGCCGAGGATGGCGTTGAGCGGCGTACGCAGTTCGTGGCTGCTGCGCGAGAGGAATTCGGTCTTGGCGCGGTTGGCGCTCTCGGCCTCGCGGCGCGCCGACTGCGCTTCCTCGGCGCGCGCGGCGAGCAGGGTGCTGGCCTGCTGCAGGCGTTGCGCGACCTGGCCCAGTTCGTCGCCGGCCGGCGGCTGTGGCGCCAGCGGCCGGCCGTCGCCGAGGCGGTCGGCATTGGCCGAGAGCTGGCGCAGGCGCCGCGACAGCGACGAGGCGAACCAGGCCACCGCGAGCACCGCGCCGAGCCCGCCCAGCATGGCCGCGCACAGGGTGATCAGCAGGTTGCGCTGGCGCAGCGCCTGCGCCTTGGCCGTGCGCACCTGCAACTGCGCGGTCTCGTAGTTGCGCAGTTCGCGCAGTTCCGCACGCAGGATGTCGAGGGTGACCTTGCCCTCGCGCAACTGGCGGATCTCTTCTTCGCGGCTCAGGTCGGGCGCCAGCAGCCGCCGCCAGCCCTGCATCTTCTCCTCGAACAGCGGCTGGATGCGGGCGAAGCGCTGCGCCTGGCGCGGGTCGGTGATGCGTTGCGACAGGCGCTGCACCACGGTCTTCAGCCGCGGCTCGGCGTCGCGGTACGGGGTCAGGAACGCGTCCTGGCGCACCAGCCGGTAGCCGCGCACGCCGGCGGCGGTCTCGGCCAGCAACGCATGCGCTTCATGCAGGTCGCTGAGCAACTGCAGGGTGCGGCGCACGTCGTTCTCGGCGGCGATGTTCTGCCGCTCCACGCTGTAGATCGCCACCAGCGCCGCCACCAGCAGCAACAGCGGCAGCGCCACCAGCGCCAGGCTCTTGCGGGTCAGCGGCCAGTCGTTCCAGCGCCGCGCCAGCGCCCTCACAGCGCCACCCCCGCCTGCACCGCGACCACCGCGGCCTGGGTGCGGTCGGCCACCTGCAGCTTGTGCAGGATGCGCTCGACGTGGACCTTGGCGGTGCCGGCGCTGATGCCCAGTTCGGCGCCGAGCGCGGCGTTGGTCAGCCCGCGCGACAGCAGCGCCAGCACCTGCCGCTCGCGCGCGCTGAGCACGGCCAGGCGGTCGGCCTGCGCCGGTTTGCGCCGCCGCGGCGCACGCGGCGGTTCGGCCGCCAGCGGCGCCAGCAACCCTGCGATCGCGGACAGCGCCTGCACGTCCTCCGGCGCCGGCACGGTGCGGGCGTCCCAGCCCAGGCACAGCGTGCCCAGCGGCACGCCCAGCGTGGCGATCGGCAGGCACAGTTCGCCGGCTTCGGTGGCGGGATTGCCGCGCAGGCGCCAGGCATGGGCCGGCGCCTCGATGGCGACGCTGGCACCGGGCGGCAAGGCATCGCCCTGGCTGGCCAGCACCAGGCAGCGCTCGCCGCGCACCGCCAGCACCGCGGCGTGCGGTGCCGCGACCAGGGCGCTGGCGGGTATCAGGACGTGTGCAGCGGCCTGCGCGGCATCGCCGGCTTCGCGCAGCGCCGTGGCGGCGGCGGCCACGGCCTGCCAGCGCGCGGCGTCGGCGGCGTCGCGGCGCAGTGCCTCACGCCACTGGCCTGCATTGGAAGGACTGTGCACGGGCGCGTCTCCGTATGCCGAACGGCATATTCGAGGATATGCCGCCCAGCGGATTTTGCGCAAGCCGCCGCTGCCGATACTCGCTTCGCCCCGAGACGGCATTCCCTCAGCAAGCGGAGACTTCCCATGCGTCGCATCCTGTTCGCCCTGGCACTGGGCCTGACCACCACCTCCACCGCGCTGGCCGCGCCGGCGATGCACTACGACGGCCAGCCGGCGACACCGGCCAGCAGTGCCGAGCGCGAGATCGCCGGTCTGTTCGACCGCTGGAACGCGGCGCTGGCCACCGGCAATCCGCAGCGGGTGGCCGACCTGTACGCCCGCGACGGCGTGCTGCTGCCCACGGTGTCCAACCAGGTCCGCGCCAGCCGCGCCGAGATCGAGGACTACTTCAGCCACTTCCTCGCCGCCAAGCCGCGCGGCGCCATCAACTACCGCCAGGTGCGGCTGCTCGACGACGACAGCGCGGTCGACGCCGGCGTCTACACCTTCACCCTCAACAATCCCGACGGCAGCACCCGCCAGGTGCAGGCGCGCTACACCTTCGTCTACGAAAAGCGCGACGGTCGCTGGCTGATCATCAACCACCACAGCTCGGCGATGCCGGAACCGGTCGCCGCCGCCACGGCCAGCGCCGCAGCGAAGTGAACGCCGCGTCAGTCACCGCCGCCGCGGTGGTCGGGCGCACTTGAAAGCGGACTCCGGCAGCGCCATCCACAAGGCATCGCCGTCGCTGCCAGGAGTCCATGCCATGTTGGGAATCGGTGCCTTCAAGCAGCGCCTGCCGCGCCCGGGCGAGAGCCTGCCGGGACGCGCGCAGCCGCTGCCGCTGCACAACCGCCACTTCGTCAACGGCCATCCCTTGCGCGATGCCTTCGCCGGCCTGGAGCAGGTGCAGTTCGGCCTGGGCTGTTTCTGGGGCGCCGAACGCAAGTTCTGGTCGCTGCCCGGCGTGTTCAGCACGGCGGTCGGCTACGCCGGCGGCGTGACGCCCAATGCCACCTATCGCGAAGTGTGCTCCGGCCAGACCGGCCACACCGAGGCGGTGCTGGTGGCGTTCGACCCGCAGACCGTGCCCTTCGAGCAGTTGCTGCAGACCTTCTGGGAAAGCCACGACCCGACCCAGGGCATGCGCCAGGGCAACGACACCGGCACCCAGTACCGCTCGGCGATCTACTGCACCACCCAGGCGCAGTACGACGCCGCGCTGGCCAGCCGCGACGCTTATCAGCAGCGCCTGGACGCCGCCGGCTATGGCCCCATCACCACCGAGATCCGCTTCCCGGCGCCGCCGTTCTACTACGCCGAGGACGAGCACCAGCAGTACCTGGCCAAGAACCCGGGTGGCTACTGCGGGCTGGGCGGGACCGGGGTGAGTTGTCCGATCGGGCTGGAGGCCTGAGTCTCAACGCGGAGATTGCGCCGCGGCCGACCCGCGCTCGGCTGCGGCGCGCCTGCACGCTTCTTGCGCGCTGCCCTCGTCCGTCCTTTGCTGGCTGGGAGCGGCTGGAGCCTGGGGTATCTCCGATCAAAGTCGCTCGTGAGACGGTAAGCGGCTTCCGCACACGCGGAGAGCCATGCCAGGACGAGGGTCGATAGCAACATCGCCAGCGCAATCCCACCAGCACTTTGGTTGGATGGCGCAAAGAGATTGAAGGCGGCCGGTGCAAGCAACCAGGGGACGAATGCGGCCGCGTATAGCGCAATGGCTCCTTTTCGATAGCTCCCGGCTGATTTCCAGATCCCTCTGGGCACGAAGTGCGACTTGTCGTCCGACACCCCGATCATGCCTTTGGCCATCTTGCAGTAAGTCAGCACCTTCGCCGCATTGCTGCGTTCCAACGCGATCCTGATTTCGTCGCCGTCGAGATTGCCGCCGATGGCATTGCCGACCGCGATTTGCAACGCAGCCGCATCCGCAGTGCGCCAGGCACCATCCAGGGAAAGCGCGTAAAGGCGTTGCGTGCGTTTCACGGAGAGACTGAGAAAGCCGGTCCTCCATTTCAGAAAAAACATGGGAAGGGCTCCGGCTGCTGCGATGACGCCGGCGAGGTTGCTGTAGCGGCTTGCGAACTCGACGAGTGACATGGCGCGCCTCTGGACTGAACTCGGCCGCATGAAGCCACGGCACGCTCTCAAGAAACGAGACTGAACCGCGCCGGGACGCAGCAGCGTCCATCGGCCGGCGCCCCCTGCCTACTTGGCGATGCCCGTGTCGGGTTTGTCGGGGGCCGGCCGCAGCCGTGCCGCATAGCCGGACAACTGCAGCGCCTTGCGTGGCGACAGCTCGGCCTTGAGCCGTTCGATCGCCGCGTCGCCGTGACGGCTGCGGCCGAGCGCATAGTCGGTCCGTGCCAGTTCCAGCGTCGCGCGCTGGCGGACCGTCAGGTTGCCGAAGGGATCGAAGAACGAATCCACGCGGGTGCGGTCCTGCACGCCGGTCCAGCCGAGTGCCAGCTCGGCCGGCGTGTCCTCGGCGAGCTGCGCGTAGCGGCGCCGCGCTTCGGCCGGCGCGATCTGGCCGCTCAGCAGGGCCAGGCGAGTTCGCAACAGCGCCGTTTCGGCGGCCGGCGCCTCGGTCGCGTACGTCTCCAGGACGCGGCGCATCCATGCCCAGTCGACGTTGCCGGTCTCGGCCTGGGTGCCGAGCAGGTTGAAGGCCAGGATCGCAGCGCGCTGTGACGCGGTGCTGGCGCGCGCGACCGCGTCCGCGGCGGGGCGTCCCAGCGTCGACGGCTGCACCAGCGCGATCGCCGGATCGTGCGCGAGGATCGCCTCCAGGTCCGGTTTGTGGAAGTAGCCGACCACGACCAGCACGGTCTTGCCCGGGTGCGCCAGCGCCGCGGCGCGGATGCGCTGGGCCTGCAGGAAGGTGCGGTACAGATACAGGCGCCGCGGCAGGTCCTGGTCGGCGCGCGGCGCCGGGGTTTGCGCCCACTTCCGCACCGCGGCCACGTTCTCGGCCGCGTCCGCCGCGAAGAAATCGCGCTGCAGGGCGGCCTTGTCGGGGAACGACAGGAAGCCCTGGAACCCCTGCTCGCGGCGCAGTTCCAGTGGCGTGTCCAGATCCATGCCGAAGCCGAGTCTGGCGTCCTCCACCGGCGGCATCCAGTCGATCGGACAGAGGGCGACGGGACGCGCGGCGGCGTACGGCAGGATCACGCCCTGCACCTCGTAGGTGTATTCGTAGTAGTCACCGCGCGCCGCCTGCTCCGGCGGGCGTTCGATACAGATCGCGTCCGGCGCGAGTTGCTCCAGGAACGCCGCGAGCACGCCCGGCTGGTCGCGTTCGGAGACCAGTTGCGCCGCGTGCTCCACTCCCAGGATCGCGACCCGGGTCGGTGCCGGCGTGGCGGCCATGCCGGTGGCACTGGCGGCGGCCAGCGCCAGCGAAAACAAACGACGCGTCATCCATCCGCGCATGCGCCTTCTCCTGTCGAAGTCGTGGAAGCACCCTGCTGGGGCACCTGGGAGCGGGACGCCCGAGTCACGGGGCGACCGCGACGCCGCGCTCAGCCGCCGGTGGCGTACTTCACGGCGTGACGACAAGTGTAGGCATGCGGCGCCGCCGCCGTCTGCATGACAGGTGGCACTGGTCGCGCTAGACGAACTCGGCCGCGAACATCTGCCGCATCTGCGCGATCTGCTCCTCGCGTTCGGGGTGCAGCAGCCGCAGGCATTCCTCGGCGAAGCTGACCGGGCTGGTGCCGGGAGCGGTGATCAGACCGCTAGCGCTGACCACGCGGCGTTCCTGGTAATACGCGCTGCCGGCATAGACGCCGGCGTGCTCGCGCAGGAAGGCTTCGGAATTGCTGGTGTGCGGACGGGTATCGAGCAGGCCGGCGTAGGCCAGCGCCAGGGTTGCACCGCAGATCGCCGCCACGCCGCGGCCCGCCTCCAGGCGCTGCTGCAGCAGTGCGCTCAGTCCTGGGATCTCGCCGGCCTGCCAGCGATCGCTGCCGGGCAGCAGCCACAGGTCGGCGTCCAACGGCGCCAGGTCCGACAGCGCATAGGTGGGGTGCAGCTCCAGGCCGCCGATCGAGGTGATGGGCTTGCCGTCGATGCTGGCGATCTGGATCGTGTCGCCGAACCAGGCCCGCGCCGCCGGCAGGATGGTGCCGATCTCCCAGTCCGCCACGCCGTCCACCATCACCACTGCGATCGTTGCCATTGCCTTGCCTCTGCACTCGGGCGCGCAGCATAGCCCGGGAAAAGTTGTGGCCGCGCCAACGTGGTGTCGAAAGCGCCGCAGGTGATGTCCGCTGCACCTACGTCTGTTTTCGGCGTTTGTGGCGCGTGCGCCTTCGCGCTCGCGCAGTGCGGCCGCGTGCAGACGTCATCGAATCGATCGGGAGACGGCAGAGAAACGGGGACTCGCTTTTCCCGTTTCCCTATTCCCGTTTCCCTATTCCCGGCACCCCAAGCGCAGCGTCACCGCGCTTGGGGTGCAGGCACAACGCTCAGCTGATCAGCTTGTGCCGGATCGTGTCGCGCAGGGCCTGCAGGTCCTTGGCGAAGGTGTCGATGCCGCCGGCCAGCTTCTCGGTGGCCATCGGGTCGGCGGCCAGGTCGGCGGCGAAGCGTTTGGCGTCGATCGGCTCGATCTTGGCGCCGTCGGCCTGGCCGGGCGAGAGCTTGCGCGGCAGCGGGCCGTGGTCGGCGTCGAGCTTCTCCAGCAGGTCCGGCGAGATGGTCAGGCGGTCGCAGCCGGCCAGCGCCTCGATCTGCGCGGTGGAACGGAACGAGGCGCCCATCACCACGGTCGCCGAACCGCGGCGCTTGAACTCATCGTAGACGCCGCGCACGAACTGCACGCCCGGGTCCTCGTCGATGGTCGCCGGGGTCTGGCCCTTGGCAACGTACCAGTCGAGGATGCGGCCGACGAACGGCGAGATCAGGAACACCCCGGCCTCTGCGCAGGCCAGCGCCTGGGTGCGGTTGAAGATCAGGGTCAGGTTGCAGTCGATGCCATCCTGCTGCAGCTGCCGCGCCGCCTCGATGCCTTCCCAGGTCGCGGCGACCTTGATCAGGATGCGGTCCTTGGGGATGCCGCGCTCGGCGTACATGGCGATGAACTTGTGCGCCTTGGCGATGGTGGCGGCGGTGTCGTGGGCCAGGTCGGCATCCACCTCGGTGGACACGCGGCCGGGCACCAGCGCGCTGAGCTTGGCGCCGACGCCGATGGTCAGGCGGTCGGCGATCTCGTCGACCAGGGCGGCGTGGTCGCCGTCCTGGCCGCGCGCCCAGGCCAGCGCCTCGTCGATCAGATCGGCGTAGACCGGCAGGTCCAGCGCCTTCTTCACCAGGGTCGGATTGGTGGTGCAGTCCACCGGCTTGAGCCGCTTGATCGCGTCATAGTCGCCGGTATCGGCCACGACCACGGACAACTCGCGCAACTGGGCGAGCTTGGAGGGGACGGAAGAGGTCATCGGTATCTCTCGGAAACGAGTGGGGACAAGGATAGGGCCGCGCACGTTAACGCGCTGCGGGCGCGTTGTCGTCGTCGGTGCGCTGCACCGCGGTCACGCGCAGGCGCAGCGGGCGTCCGCCGGGCGCCTGCCAGTCGATGGACTGGCCCACGGCCAGGCCGAGCAGGGCGCTGCCGACCGGGGCCAGCACCGAGATGCGCGCATGCGCGGCATCGGCTTCGTGCGGATAGACCAGGGTCAGCTGATGGCGTTCGCCGTGCAGTTCGTCTTCGCACTCCACGCGGGAATGCATGGTGACGATGCCGGGGGGAATCTGGTCGGGCGCCATCACGGTGGCGCGGTCGAGTTCTGCGCCCAGCGCTTGTGCGGCCGGGTGCTGGTGCAAGGCAGGGGAATCGAGCAGGGCTTCCAGGCGCGCGAGGTCGCGGCTGGAGACGATCAACGATGGCGGCAGGCCGCTGTGATGTTGCGAGGTCATGGACAGGCTCCGGTTGAATGACACAACGAACGGGGGCGGCACCGCGCCGCCCCCGTTCCCATTGTGCAAGCAAGCCGGCGCCGATGCGACGCTGCGGCCGGTCGGCCTGTTCAGGCCACTTGGCGCGGCGCCTGGTCCGGCAGCGACGCCTGCGCCGGCAGCGTGAACAGCTCCTCGGGCAGTGCACCGAACAGGTGCGCCAGTTGCTGCAGGAACGCGCCCATCGCCGAACTGCGCCGCCACAGCATGGCGATGCGCCGGCTCGGCCCGCCGTCGGGCGCGAATGGCAGCAGGCGCAGGTTCGGCGGATTGGCCACCGGCGGCTGCACCGCCAGCAGCGGCAGCAGGGTCACGCCGACGTTGGCGGCGACCATCTGCCGCAGCGTCTCAAGGCTGGTGGCCTGGAACTCGGCCTTCTCCAGCGCGCCGGACAGGTGGCACACGTCCAGCGCCTGGTCGCGCAGGCAGTGCCCGTCCTCGAGCAGCAGCAGGCGTTGCGCGTGCAGTTCCTCCATGGTCAGCGGGGTCGGCCGCCGCGCCAGCGGATGCTGCTCGGGCACCGCCAGCACGAACGGTTCCTCGAACAGGAATTCGGCATGCAATTGCTCGTCGTGCAGCGGCAGCGCCAGCAGCGCCGCGTCCAGCCGACCTTCGCGCAGGCGGGTCAGCAGCACGTCGCTCTTCTCTTCGATCAGCAGCAGTTCCAGCTGCGGGAAGCGCGCGCGGATGCGTGGGATCACATGCGGCAGCAGGTATGGGCCGAGCGTGGGAAAGATGCCCAGGCGCACGGTGCCGGCTTCCGGATCCTGGCTGCGCCGCGCCGCCTCCTTCATCTGCTCGATCTCGGCGACGATGCCGCGCGCGCGGCTGGCCGCCTCGCGCCCGGCCGGGGTCAGCATGACCTTGCGCGGCGCGCGCTCCACCAGCGGCACGCCCAGTTCGTCCTCGAGCTTCTTGATCTGCGTGGACAGCGTCGGCTGGCTGACGAAGCAGGCCGCGGCGGCGCGCCCGAAATGCTTGTGATCGGCCAGCGCCACCAGGTATTTCAGATCACGCAGGTTCATCAGCGGGTTCCTCGGAACGCAGCGGCGGGAGGTGACGCAGGGTCACAGCATAGAGCGTGTGGCGCACATGGCGGCGAGACAGATGGGCGCGCGGTGGAGACCGCACGCCCTGGTCCCGCGCCGGCGAAGCGGCGCGGGACGGGTGCGCGTCAGGCCGCTTCGGCCACGCTGCCGCTGGCGACCGGTGCGCTGTGCCGGATCAGGTGGTCGAACGCGCTCAGCGCCGCCTTGGAACCTTCGCCCATGGCGATGATGATCTGCTTGTACGGCACCGTGGTCGCGTCGCCGGCGGCGAACACGCCGGGCAGCGAGGTCTGGCCGCGGTCGTCGACCACGATCTCGCCGCGCGGCGACAGCGCCACCGTGCCCTGCAGCCACTCGGTGTTCGGCAGCAGCCCGATCTGCACGAAGATGCCTTCCAGCGCCACGCGATGCACATCGCCGCCGACGCGGTCCTTGTACACCAGGCCGGTGACCTTCTGGCCGTCGCCCAGCACCTCGGTGCTCTGCGCGTTGACCAGGATGTCGACGTTGCCCAGGCTGCGCAGCTTGCGCTGCAGGACTTCGTCGGCGCGCAGCTTGCTGTCGAACTCGACCAGGGTGACATGGCTGACGATGCCGGCCAGGTCGATCGCCGCTTCCACGCCGGAGTTGCCGCCGCCGATCACCGCCACGCGCTTGCCCTTGAACAGCGGGCCGTCGCAGTGCGGGCAATAGGCCACGCCCTTGTTGCGATACTGGTCTTCGCCGGGCACGTTCATCTGCCGCCAGCGCGCGCCGGTGGACAGGATCACCGTGCGGCTCTTCATCGAGGCGCCATTGGCCAGCTTGACCTCGACCAGGCCATCGGCACCGGCCGGCACCAGTTGTTCGGCGCGCTGCAGGTTCATGATGTCCACGTCGTACTGGCGCACGTGCTGCTCCAGCGCCGCGGCCATCTTCGGGCCTTCGGTCTCCTGCACGGAGATGAAGTTCTCGATCGCCATGGTGTCCAGCACCTGGCCGCCGAAGCGCTCGGCCGCCACGCCGGTGCGGATGCCCTTGCGCGCAGCGTAGATCGCCGCCGCCGCGCCGGCCGGACCGCCGCCGACCACCAGCACGTCGAACGGCGCCTTGGCCGCGATCGCCGCCGCATCGCGCTTGGCCGCGCCGGTGTCGAGCCGGGCCACGATCTGCTCCAGGGTCATGCGGCCCTGGTCGAACACTTCGCCATTGAGGTACACGGTGGGCACCGACATGATCTGCCGCGCCTCGACCTCGTCCTGGAACAGCGCACCGTCGATCGCCACGTGCTGGATGTTCGGGTTCAGCACCGCGGCCAGGTTCAGCGCCTGCACCACGTCCGGGCAGTTCTGGCAGGACAGCGAGAAATAGGTTTCGAAGCGGTACTCGCCGGGCAGGTTGCGCACCTGCTCGATCAGTTCGGCGGTGGCCTTGGACGGGTGGCCGCCGACCTGCAGCAGCGCCAGCACCAGCGAGGTGAACTCGTGGCCCATCGGCAGGCCGGCGAAGCGCAGGTGGATGTCCTGGCCGGGGCTGTTCAGCGCGAACGAGGGCGCGCGCTCGCCGCTGTCGCGGTGCACGTCCAACGTGATCTTGTCCGACAGCAGCACCAGGTCCTCGAGCAGGTCGAGCATCTCGCGCGACTTGGCGCCATCGTCCACCGACGCGGTGATGTGGATGGGCCGGACGACCCGCTCCAGGTAGGCCTTCAACTGGGTTTTCAGATCGGCATCCAACATGGCGGACTCCTGACGTTGGGCAAAGCGAGGGGGAGGCACGCTGCCGGGGCAGCACGCCGCGAATGGGAGGAGGGATGAACCGCAGCCGGCGCCGGCGGACGATGCCGGCTGCGGTTCACCCCCACCCCCGCCGCAAGGCGGAGATGGGAGCGCGGGCGGCTTAGATCTTGCCGACCAGGTCCAGCGACGGCTTCAGGGTCTTCTCGCCTTCCTTCCACTTGGCCGGGCACACCTCGCCCGGGTGCGAGGCGACGAACTGCGCGGCCTTGAGCTTGCGCAGGGTCTCGGTGACGTCGCGGGCGATCGCGTTGTCGTGGATCTCGAGGGTCTTGATCACGCCTTCCGGGTTGATCACGAAGGTGCCGCGCAGGGCCAGGCCTTCTTCCTCGATGTGCACGCCGAAGGCGCGGGTCAGCTGGTGGGTCGGGTCGCCGACCAGCGGGAACTGGGCCTTGCCCACCGCCGGGGAGGTCTCGTGCCACACCTTGTGCGAGAAATGGGTGTCGGTGGTGACGATGTAGACCTCGGCGCCGATTTTCTGGAACTCGGCGTAATGCTCGGCGGCGTCTTCCACTTCGGTCGGGCAGTTGAAGGTGAAGGCGGCCGGCATGAAGATCAGCACCGACCACTTGCCCTTCAGGTCCGCGTCGGTGACTTCGATGAATTCGCCGTTGCGGTAGGCGTTGGCCTTGAACGGCTGGACCTGAGTGTTGATCAAAGACGACATGGAGTTTCCTCGTGGTTGCAATAGGGGTCGGGGGATGGAACGAGGCTCATGATAGGGGGCGCCGATAGATCCCTCAAATCGATTGATGGAATTGAATAGATAGGTTTCCTCTATCGATTCCCAAGCCTGGCTCTTTGCTGCACTGCCGCGCGGCGGCGCCAGTCGCCCATGGCGCATGGGCGTCGGTCCGTTCTACCACGTTGGCTTTTCCAGACTCGCTGCGTCATCGTGACAGCGATGAATGCGCCTACTCCCGAATCCCTGCTGCGCGACGCCTGCACCCAGGTCGAGCGCGGCGATGCCGAAGCCCTGCTGCTGCACGCTCTGCAGCGCGACCGCGCGTGGCTGTTCGCGCATGCCCGCGAGTCGCTGCCGGACGGCGTGGTCGCTGGGTTCCAGGCGCTGCTGGCGCGGCGTGCACAGGGCGAGCCGGTGGCCTACCTGACCGGCCGGCGCGGCTTCTGGACCCTGGACCTGGCGGTCGGGCCGGCCACGCTGATCCCGCGCGCGGACACCGAGCGGCTGGTGGAACTGGCGCTGGAGCGGCTGGACACGGCGCCGGGCCGGCGCGTCGCCGACCTCGGCACCGGCAGCGGCGCCATCGCCCTGGCCCTGGCCAGCGAGCGCCCGCGGGCGCAGGTGACGGCCACCGACCTCAGTGCAGAGGCACTGGCGATGGCGCAGGCCAATGCGCACGCACATGGCCTGGGCAACGTCGCCTTCGCGCATGGGCCGTGGCTGGCGCCGCTGGCCGGCCAGCGCTTCGACCTGATCGCCAGCAACCCGCCGTACATCGCCGCCGGCGACCCGCACCTGCAGCAGGGCGACCTACGCTACGAACCGGCCAGCGCGCTGGCGTCCGGCCCGGACGGTCTGGACGATCTGCGCCGGATCGTCGCCGGTGCGCCGGCGCACCTGCTGCCGGGTGGCTGGCTGCTGCTGGAACATGGCTGGGACCAGGGCGCGGCGGTGCGCGCGCTGCTGGAGGCGGCCGGCTTCGCGGAGGTGGCGACCTATCAGGACCTGGAGGCGCGCGACCGGGTCACGCTGGGCTGCATTCCGCGCGGCTGAGCCTCCGTGGCCGGCCCCGCATTGCCGCCGCGGGCCGAACCCGACTGGCGGCGGCGCAGCAGCATGGGGAGCATGCGATCCCGCCGCCAAGCGGTCGATGGGTAGAATCGCGGTTTTCCTGCAGGAGTCGCCATGCGCACGCTGTATCCCGAGATCGAGCCGTTCGACAGCGGCATGTTGCCGGTGGACGCACGGCATACCCTGTCCTACGAACAGTGCGGCAATCCGCACGGCAAGCCGGTGGTGTTGCTGCATGGCGGTCCCGGCGGCGGCTGCAACGCCAAGATGCGCCGCTTCCACGATCCGGCCAAGTACCGCATCGTGCTGTTCGACCAACGCGGCTCCGGCCGTTCCACGCCGCATGCCGACCTGGTCGACAACACCACCTGGGACCTGGTCGCCGACATCGAGCGGCTGCGCACGCACCTGGGCATCGACCGCTGGCAGGTGTTCGGCGGCAGCTGGGGCTCGACCCTGGCGCTGGCCTACGCGCAGACGCATCCGGAGCGCGTCACCGAGCTGGTGCTGCGCGGCATCTTCATGCTGCGTCGCTGGGAACTGGAGTGGTTCTACCAGGAAGGCGCCAGCCGCCTGTTCCCGGACGCGTGGGAGCACTACGTCGCGGCGATTCCGCCGGTGGAGCGCGCCGACCTGATCTCGGCCTTCCACCGGCGCCTGACCAGCGACGACGAGGCCACTCGCCTGGCCGCGGCCAAGGCCTGGAGCGTGTGGGAAGGCGCGACCAGCTTCCTGCATGTGGATGCCGATTTCGTCGACAGCCACGAGGACCCGCACTTCGCGCTGGCCTTCGCCCGCATCGAGAACCACTACTTCGTCAACGGCGGCTTCTTCGAGGTCGAGGACCAGTTGCTGCGCGACGCGCACCGCATCGCCGACATCCCGGGCGTGATTGTGCACGGTCGCTACGACGTGGTCTGCCCGCTGGCCAACGCCTGGGACCTGGCCAAGGCCTGGCCGAAGGCGACGCTGCAGATCACGCCGGCTTCCGGCCACTCCGCGTTCGAGCCGGAGAACGTCGACGCGCTGGTGCGCGCGACCGACGGCTTCGCCTGAGTCCGCGCAGGGCTGGGTCGCGGGTTCACGGAAGGACGGTGCTGCGCATGGCGGCACCGTCCACTGCAATGATTCAGCAGGCCAGCGCGTCGCCCGGTTCGCATCCGGCGGCGGTGATGGCAGCGGCCGCCGCGGAGGGGCGCGTGTCGAGCTGTGCCTGCGTGGTCTCGTCGGTCCACACCACGAACGATTCGAGCACGTTGTCGCCGAAGGTGGTGCTGATCGCCACGTCGGCGGCGTCGCGGCCGCGCGCGATCAGCACCCGGCCGATGCGCGGCACGTTGTGGCGTGCATCGAAGGTGTACCAGCGCCCGTCGAGGAAGGCCTCGAACCAGCCGGAAAAATCCATCGGTGCGTCCGAGACCGGGACGCCGATGTCGCCCAGATAGCCGGTGCAGTAGCGCGCCGGGATGTTCATGCAGCGGCACAGCGCGATGGCCGCATGGGCAAAGTCGCGGCATACCCCGCGCCCTTCCTGCAGCGCCTGCGCGGCGCTCTTGGTGGCGCAGGCATGGGCATAGCCGAAGGCGATGCGCGTATGCACGTAGTCGCAGATCGCCTGTACCCGTGCCCAGCCGGGCGGCGTGCCGCCGAACAGTTCCCAGGCCATGCCACTGAGCAGGTCGGTCTCGCAGTAGCGGCTGCCGAGCAGGTACACCAGGGTGTCGTCGGGCAACGCCTCCACCGGGGTCTGTGCCGCGTCGTAGCGGTATTAGTCCGGCAGCCCGCTGTCGCGCACCACCGCGTCGGCACGCAGGGTCAGCGCGCCGGCGGGCACCTGCAGGCGCGTGCAGCGGTTGCCGAAGCCATCGCGATAACGGTGCAACGGCAGCGCCGGCACGCTGTGCAACGCGGTGGCGGCAACGATGTCGTCGCGGCGACTGTCGTGGATGTCCAGCATCGCCAGCATCGGCGTCGCCTGCGCGAAACGGTAGCGGATCTCGTAACCGAGGCGGATGAGCATGTGGGGTCCGATGCGGGGCGGGTTTCCGGTGCGGACCGGTCCAGCCCGAGCGTGCGCACGAGCCGCTCAGCTTGGCGTGAAGGAAGGCGGTAGCCGCTTCAGCATGCTGAGTGGCGCGACGGCCAGCGCATGCCGGATGGCCGCAGTGACGATTGGCGGTGCGGACCGCATCTGCGGCGGGCGCCAGGTCGTGCGCCGCAGTCTCCGCGACGCATCACGCTGATGGCTGCGAAGCGCTGACGCGCGTTTATTCGTCTTTGCGACCCAGCGAGTCGCCCTGCGTAGATAGGTAGGAGCGGCTTCAGCCGCGACAGCGTTCCCGATAACACCCGGTCGCGGCTGAAGCCGACCCTACAGCTGCGCCTGCCGTGGTGATGGAGGCCGTTCCAGCGCAGCGGTACCAAGGTGGCGCTGGACTGCGCCGGCATCGCCGCTGGCGGCGCACGCTGGCTTTCGCTTGCGCCTCGGCTCAGGCCAAGGCCAGCAACTGCGGCTGCAGCGCGGTGAAGATCCGCGCCAGGCGCTGCGCCCAGGCCTGCTGGCCGGCGGCGTCGGCGATCAGGTCCTGGCGGATCTCCAGTTCCACGTGCGGCAGGCCGCGGCCTTCGCCGTGCACGGGCACCGCGTAGTCGCTGCTGTCGCTGACCGCGTATGGCGCGTTGTCGCCGACCAGCAGATCGTCTTCCGCGCGCAGCGTCTGCAGCAGCGCGTGGGCGAAGCGGGTGTCGCGGTGGTACAGCACGCCGGCATGCCAGGGCCGCGGCACGCCGTCCATCACCGGGGTGAAGCTGTGCATCATCACCAGTACGGTGGGCCGGGCGGCGTCGCGTCGCGCATCCAGTTCGGCGGCGATGCGTGCATGGTAGGGCGCATGCACGGCGTCGATGCGCTGCTGCCGCTGCGCCGCCGTCAATGCGGCGTTGCCCGGCACCATGGTGCGGTCGCTGACGGACGGGATCAGCGTCGGCGAGGCGAACGGGCGGTTGCAGTCGATCAGCAGCCGCGAGTAGGTCTGTTCGATCGCCCAGGCGTCGAGCAGCGCGGACAGCGCGCGGGTGGTGCCGGCGATCCCGATGTCCCAGCCGATGTGCCGGTCCAGTTCCGCCTGCGCCAGGCCGAGGCCGTGCAACGCGCGCGGGACCGCCTGGCCGGCGTGGTCCGCCAGCAGTACGAACGGGGAGGTGCCGTGTGGGCGATGGACGCTGAACACCGCCGGGTCGTCCGCGCCCAGCAGCGGCGGCAATGCGTGGCCGAGACCCTCAGCCACGCGGCGTGCCGTCGAGTTCGTGCTCGATCATCCACAGCCCCGCCCACAGCTTCGCATCCAGTGCGTAGCCTTCGCCCATCTTCTGCACCAGCCACGCGGCAGCACGCGTGCGCGGCACCGAATGCACGGTGATGTCCTCGCTGGCGTCGCCGCCGCCGTTGCCGACCTTGCGCAGGCCGCTGGCGCGGACGAAGGCGATCTTCTCGTTGCTGGCGCCGGCCGAGGTCGGGCCGATCAGCAGCACCTCGGCGTGCTCGGCGGTCCAGCCGGTTTCCTCTTCCAGTTCGCGCACCGCCGACACTTCGATCGATTCGCCGGCATCGATGTCGCCGACCAGCCCGGCCGGCATCTCGATGGTGCGCGCCTGCAGCGGCACGCGGAACTGTTCGACGAACAGCACCTCGTCGTCCGGCGTGACCGCCACGATGATCGCGGCCAGGCCGCCGGCATGCACGCGTTCGGAATACTCCCAGGTGCCGCGCACGACCATGCGCTGGTATTTGCCTTCGTAGACGACGCGGGGCGGGGAATCGTGGCGGGGCATGGGCATCTCGCAGGTAGCGGAGGAAGAAGGCGCGGTCGCGCGCGGCGCGGTCCGGCGATGCGGTGCAGTGTAGAGCGTGCGTTGTCGTTTTGATGTGCGCCACGCGCCCGCGGTTGGCGGTTGGCGAGCGCGACGTGGAGTCGGCGCCGCGCGGTTTGCGTGGACACCGCGGCCGGGGCGGCACGGTGCGCAGCCGCTGCATCTCGCCTTGACGGGGCGGGCTCCTGATCGACGGCAGCGCTGGCCCGCCGCGGTGGGGGGGCGGTGCTCAGCCGGCCACAAACTCCAGGCCGGCCGCCTGCAGCAGCCGGCGTCGGGTCAGCGGCCCGAAGCGCAGCACCTCACACAGGCCGTGCAGCATGTCGGCATCGGCCGCGCCGCGGGCGAACCCCGGCGCGGCCGTGTGCAGCGGCGCGTCCAGGGCGATGGTGGTCAGCTGCCGCCACAGCAGCGCGTGCTCGCGCTGCTCGCGCAGGCGCACGGCCATCTGCGCGGCGCCGCGCAGGCGCAGGAACGCCACTTCGTCGACCCGCGCCAGCAGCGTGTCCAGGTCGCCGAAATGCGCCAGCAGGATCGCCGCCGACTTGGCGCCGATGCCGGTGACGCCGGGAATGTTGTCGATCGCGTCGCCGGTCAGTGCCAGATAGTCGGCGATCTGGTGCGCATGCACGCCGTGGCGCGCCTTGACCCCGGCCGCGCCCCAGCGCTGGCCGCGGCCGTAGTCCCACTGTTCGTCGAACTCCAGCAGCAACTGCGACAGATCCTTGTCGGCGGAAACGATCACGCCGTGGAAACCGTCGCCGCGCGCACTGTGCAGGGCGCTGCCGATCAGGTCGTCGGCCTCGTAGTCGTGGTGCGCCAGCACGCCCAGGCCCAGCGCCGCGCACAGCGCCTTGCAGTGCGCGAACTGGCGGCGCAGCGCGTCCGGCGCCGGCGCGCGGTTGGCCTTGTAGGCGGCGTACAGGCGATGCCGGAAGCAGCTGTCCAGCGCTTCGTCGAAGGCGATCACGATGTGCTGCGGGCGTTCGCGCTCGAGCAGGTCGAGCAGGAAGCGGGCGAAGCCGTGCACCGCGTTGGTCGGCCAGCCCTGTGCGTCCTGGAATTCATCGGGAATCGAATGCCAGGCGCGGAACACGTACAGGCTGGCGTCGACCAGGTACAGCGGCCGCGACAGGGGCAACCCTGCGTTCACGGCGTCCAGTCGCTGAGCAGGGCGCGGGGATCCGGCCGCTCGCGCTCGGGTGCGTCGAGGCGGGCGGTGCCGATGTGGATGAAGCCGGCGACGTGCTCGTGCTCGGCCAGGCCCAGCCGCGCTGACACCGTTTCGTCGTACGCCATCCAGCCGGTCAGCCATTGCGCGCCGAAGCCGTAGGCCTGCGCGGCCTGCAGCAGCGCGAAGCACACCGAACCGGCCGTCATCCACTGTTCGATTTCCGGCACCTTGTGTCCGCGCTGCAGGCAGGCGATCACCGCGATCACCACCGGCGCATGCGCGAAGCGTTCGCGATCCTTCTCCACCGCTGCCGGCGCCGCGCCGGGATCGCGCTGCTGGGTGCGCGCGGCGAGGATGTCGCCCAGGGCCTGGCGCGCCGGGCCGGCGATGCGCAGGAAGCGGAACGGCACCAGCTTTCCGTGATCGGGGACACGGACCGCCGACTGCAGCATGGCCAGCAGCGTCTCCGCGTCCGGTCCCGGCTCGCCCAACTGCTTGGATGGCACTGAACGGCGCGCATCCAGCGCTTGCAGCGAATGAATTGTGCGCATAGTCTCGATTCCGTGGGGCGGGCGCGGAATTATAGTCGGGCGCTCGCAGGCGGCAGCGGATGCCGCAGTTACACGGACAATCGCGTTGTGTTGCTGATCTGCCGCTAGCTTCCGAATTGACGTCGGTCTCACTGCTGCCTGCGTATCACACTGCCATGACCCTTGCTGAATACGCTGAAGAGTTGTCGCCCAGCCGCAACGCGGATCTGCTCGATCAGGTCCGGGATGTGGTGTCGGTTCCGCTCGCCGGCGCCTTCGGCGAGGTGCTGGACGTGCTGGCCGAAGCGCTGTTCCGCATGGCCGAGCGCGCCGGACCGACCCAGAACGATTATTTCGAGGCGATCCAGCTGCTGCGCCAGCAGCGCGAGCCGATCGCCGCGCGCTTCCGCGCGCACCTGGCCCAGGCCTGGCAGGCGCTGGAAGCCGGCCGTCCGCTGTCGGTGGAGCGCAGCCTGGCGCGCGAGCGTGGCGACCTCAGCCTGGTCTCGGAACAGGAACTGGACGTGCGCCTGGCGGTGCGCAACCTGGCCGGCGCGATCCAGCACCGCTGGCGGCCGGAGCTGATGCGGCTGAACCGGTTCCTCGGCTTCATCGCCGGCGGCCAGCGCATCGATGCCGACAACAACCCGTTCGGCCCCGAGCACGTGGGCGCGGCGGTGTACGCGGCGCTGCACGGGCTGGTGCTGGCGCCGCAGGTGCAACTGGCGATCGTCAAGATCTGCGAGCAGGAACTGCAGGAACGCGTCGGAGAGCTGTATGCGCAACTGGAGCAGCGCCTGAACCAGGTCGCGCGCGCCCGCGCGCTGCCGAGCGGACGCCCGCGCCGCCGTGCCATCCCGCGCCTGGGCGCGAGCGAGGACGAGGCGGCGCCGGACTGGATCAGCCGCTTCTTCGAGAACTGGGACACCGCCGCGCCGCTGTCGGCGGCGCAGCGTCGCGCCGCGCGCGCCCTGGACGCGCACGCGCGCAACGAACAGGAGGTGCTGCCGCCGGCGCTGCGCGCGCTGCTGCACGAGGCGCAGCCGGAGGCGGGCCCGGGCGACGGCCGGCGCTGCCTGTCGCCGCGCGAGCTGCTGTCGGTGCTGTCGTTGCTGCAGACCATGCCGTTGGCCGGATTCGCCGTCGTCGGCGAACACGGCGGCCCGCTGGCGCTGGGCCTGCGCCGGCAGATCGCCGGTATCGGCGCCTCGCTCGGCCTGGACCCGGCCAGCACCTGCCTGGATCCGGCCGATGCCGACACCCTCGATCTGGTCGGCCTGCTGTTCGACGTGATGCTGGAGGAATGCGTGCTGCAGCCGGCGCAGCGCGAGCTGCTGGGGCAGATGCTGGTGCCGATGGCCAAGGTGGCCCTGATCGACGGGCGCCTGTTCGTGCGCGACGGGCATCCGGCGCGGCGCCTGCTGAACCTGCTGGCCGATGCCTGCGACGGCAATGCCGGCAGCACCGGCCCGGAGCAGGCGCTGCTGGCGCAGGCGCAGGCGGCGGTGGAGCGGGTGGTGCGCGATTTCGACGAGCATCTGGCGGTGTTCCTGGCGCTGGAGGCCGAGTTCGGCAGCGCCTACGAGCAGTACCGACGCCGGGTGGAGATCGCCGAGCGCCGCGCGGCCGAACTGCAACGGGCGGAGGAGCGCCGCGAGGTCGCCCGGCAGCGCGCCGCGCAGGCGCTGCACGATCTGCTGCAACAGGCCGGCGACGACCTGACCGTGCCGCTTCCCATCGAGGCCTTCCTGCGCCAGTCCTGGTGCCAGTACGTGCAGCAATCGGCTTTGCGCGACGACGGTCAGGGCAGCGCGCTCGCCGCGGCGCTGGCGCTGGGCGACGCGGTGCTGGCGCAGTGCCGCCAGGCCCAGAGCGGTGCGGTACCGGCGGAGGGGTGGCTGCAGCCGCAGCATGCCGAGCTGACCCGGCTGTGGACCAGCATCGGCCTGGACGCCGCGGCGGCCGAAGCCGCCTGGCAGGCCCTGCACACCGCGCTGGACGACCTGGCGCACGCGCGGCCGCTGCAGGCCGCGCTGCCCGCGACGGGCGTGGACGTGCCCGAGCCGCCCGCCGCCGAGACCGTGCCGGCACTGCCGGAACCGGCCCAGGCGACCGATTTCGACCACATCACCGCCGATTACTTCCGCACCCTGCCGCTGGGCACCTGGCTGGACTTCGTCGACCGCGAAGGCCGTGTGCAGCCCGGCAAACTGACCTGGGTGAGCCCGATCTCGGCGCGCCTGCTGTTCGTCAACCGCCGCGGCGGGCGGCTGTGCGTCGCCTCGGCCGAGGCGCTGGCAGTGATGGCGCGGCTGGACCGGCTGCGCCTGCATCGCGACGACGATGCCTTCTACAGCGCCATGCAGGGCGTGGTCGACCGCCTGGAACGGGTGGCGGTGGCGGCCTGAACCTCGACGGGCGTGCCGTATTCATGCCGCATTGCCGCCGTAGTGACGCCTTCCATGCCTACGATCCTGCACGAGGTCACGTTCTGGAGCCGGAAATGCGCAGCGCATCACGGTCGCTGTTCAGACACCTTGCCTACCATGCAGGAGCGGAAACAGGGGCCGCGTCCGATCGTCTTCCACCTTCCTTCTATCTGGCGCCGTCCATGGCGCGGAGCCGTCGCGCATGAGTTTCAGCCCCAGCCCGCACGCACACCCGGCGCGTGACCCGCGCCTGTTGACGCAGGCGCGCGAGGGCATGCTGCCGGTGCTGGGCCAGGCCTTCGCCGCGGCGCTGGCGCATTTCGACGACGTGCTGTTCGACCGCGCCGAGAGCGCTGGCGCGTCGCAGTTGCTGTTCCTGGACGGCATGCGCGAGCTGCGCCGTCGTCGCGACGAGATCGCCGCGCGCTTCCGCGCCCAGCTGCATACCGCCTGGGAGGCGCTGGAGGCCGGCGCGCCGCTCTCGGCCGAAGTCGCCCTGGCCGGCTATGGGCAGGGCCTGAGCCTGATCTCCGAACACGAGCTGGAATCGCGGCTGGCGGTACGCAACCTCGCCAGCGTGCTGCTGCGCGAATGGAAGCCGGTGCTGACCCGTATCGACCGGCGCCTGGGCTGGATCGCCGGCGGCCTGGAGCTGGATGCGGACACCAACCCGATCGGCCCCGAACACATCGGCGTGGCCGTGCATGCCGCGTTTTCCACCAGCGACCTGGCCCCGGAAGTGCGGCTGGTGCTGATCAAGCTGTGCGAACGCGACTTCACCGCCGGGGTCGGCAAGCTCTACCAGGACCTGGACGACAGCCTCGCCCAGGCCGGGATCATGCCGGAGATTTCGCGGCCGCGACCGCCGCCGCCGCCGCGGCGCGCACCGCCGCCGGAGCAGCGCCCGCCGCGCGAGGCCGGCGCTGCCGCCGATGGCGTCGGTGCCGAGCTGGGCGAGGAGGAAGAACACTACGCGCCGGCCTGGGCCAACCGCTTCGTCAACCGCTGGGCCGAGCGCCGCGGCAGCCTGCAGGCCGGCGAGCGCTACGACGACGGCGAGGCGCGTTTGCCCGGCGGTAGCCAGGGCGTGCTGCTGGAGGCGCTGCACGAACTGCTGCAGCAGACCCGCAACGCGCGCGAGAGCGCCACCTCCGCGGCGACCGCGGCGGTCGGCCAGCAACGCCCGCTGAGCCAGCGCGAGATGATGTCGGTGCTGTCGCTGCTGCAGGCCACGCCCAGCGCGACGCTGCGCGCGGCGATCGGCGACGACAGCGAATCGCTGGCGCAGCGGCTCAAGAGCGAGGTGCTGTCCAACGCCACCCAGTTCGGCGTGGATCCGGCGCATGCGCGGCTGGATCCGGTCGACGAGGACGCGATCGACCTGGTCGGCATGCTGTTCGACGTGATGCTCGACGAGCGCGACCTGGAGGGCCGCTCGCGCGAACTGATCGGCCGGCTGGTGGTGCCGTTCGTCAAGGTCGCATTGCTGGACCGGCGCATGTTCGTGCAGAAGACCCATCCGGCGCGGCGCCTGCTCAACTCGCTGGCGGAGGCCTGCGAGGGCAACACCGGCGAGAGCCAGGCCGAGCGCGTGCTGATGGGCAAGGTCGAGGAGATCATCGACCGGCTGGTGGCCGAGTTCAACGAGAACCTGGCGATCTTCCTGACCCTGGAAGAGGAATTCCGCGATTTCCTGGTGCAGCACCGCCGCCGCATCGAGATCGCCGAGCGCCGCGCGGCCGAGACCCAGCGCGGCCAGGAGAAGCTGGAACTGGCGCGGCAGCGCGCCGAGGCCGAGCTGCAGATGCGCCTGCAGGGCCGGCAATTGCCGCAGGCGCTGCAGGATTTCCTGCGCCAGCCGTGGCAGCACCACCTGACCATGGCGATGCTGCGCGAAGGCGAGGGCGGGCCCGGCGTGCGCGATGCGCTGGCGCTGGCCGACGGTCTGCTCGAGGAAGCCGCCGAGGCGCAGCGGCACATCGTCGGCAAGCCCTGGCTGCAGGCCTGGCAGGGCGCGCTGCAGCGGGTCTTCGCCAGCGTCGGCCTGCATGCCGAGGCGGCCACGGCCGCGATCGATGCGCTGCACGACACGCTGCAGGCGGTGGCCGAGCTGCGCCCGGAACTGGAGCGGCCGCTGCCGGAACTGCCGCAGGTGGCGCTGCCGCAGCCGCCGGTGCAGGAGGCACAACCGGTGGACGTGGCGCCGCCGCAGACCATGGACGATTTCGACAACGCCGATGCCGACCGCTTCCGCACGATGCAGATCGGCACCTGGCTGGATTTCGTCGACCGCGACGGCAAGATGCAGGCGGGCAAGCTGTCGTGGGTGAGCCCGATCTCGTCGCGGCTGCTGTTCGTCAACCGGCGCGGCGTGCGCTTCTGCGTGGCCTCGCCGGAAGAACTGGCGGTGATGGTGCGGCTGGGCCGGCTGCGCGCGCACGTCGACGACGGCGCCTTCGACAGCGCCATGCAGGGCGTCATCGACCGTCTCGATCCGCATAGCGCGACCTTGCACTGAGAGCACCGCGGCGGCGCCGACGATCGCTGCCGTGGCGTTGCGCGTGTCACGTGTTGCTCGGCTGCGCGTACTGGCGGCGTCAGCGCATCACCAACGACGCGTTCTGGCGGCCGTTGGTCGCCATGCCATCGCGACCGTAGGAGCGGCTTCAGCCGCAAGGGGCGTTACTCGGAGCCCCCGTCCCGGCTGACGCCGTTTCCGGTCTGTGGGCCTTGGCTGGATCAGGAGGTTTCCTCCGCCGCGGCGCGGTTTCCTCGGACTGCCGGTCCCGGCTGAAGCCGCTCCTATGCATGACCCGCGTTGGCAAGCGCTTTCCGGCGATGCAGGTGTTCCTCGCAAGCCATGTCCTTCCCGACCTGGCCATGCCCCTGGTCGCCCCGGCGGAGAACACGCCTTCGCCGACGCGGCGTGCGGCGGGCGCCCTCGGGTCGGGGGCGCCGACGCGCCCGGTCGCCGACGCGCACTTGGCGTGCGCGACGCCTCCACCTGGCGTGCGGACGCTGTAGGATCGGCGCGGACGACAGGCAAGGCACGGGGAATCGCATGGCAGTGCAGGTGCTGGTGGTGAAGGAATCGGCGCAGGGCGAACGCCGCGTGGCGGCGACGCCGGAGACGGTCAAGAAATTGGTCGCCCTGGGCGCGCAGGTGCGGGTCGAGCCGCAGGCCGGCGTGTCGGCCGGCTTCGTCGATGCGGCCTACCTGGCCGCCGGCGCCAGCCTGGCCGATGCCGACAGCCCGGCGCAGGCGGATCTGGTGCTGTGCGTGCAGCCGCTGCCGGCGGTGGCGCTGCAGCAGCTCAAGGAGGGCGCCGGCGTGGTCGGCATCCTGCAGCCGCAGGCCGATCCGGCGCGCGCGGCGGCGCTGCAGGCGCGGCAACTGGTCGCCTTCCCGCTGGAACGGCTGCCGCGCACCACCCGCGCGCAGGCGATGGACGTGCTCAGCTCGCAGGCCGGCATGGCCGGCTACAAGGCGACCCTGATCGCCGCGCAGCTGGCGCCACGTTTCTTCCCGATGCTGACCACCGCGGCCGGCACCATCCGTCCCTCCAAGGTGCTGATCGTCGGCGCCGGCGTGGCCGGCCTGCAGGCCATCGCCACCGCCAAGCGCCTGGGTGCGCAGGTGGAGGGCTTCGACGTGCGCCCGGAAACCCGCGAGCAGATCGAATCGCTGGGCGGCAAGTTCCTCGATCTCGGGGTCAGCGCCGCCGGCGAGGGCGGCTACGCGCGGCAACTCACCGACGACGAACGCGCGGAGCAGCAGCGTCGCCTGGCCGAACACCTGAAGGGCATCGACGTGGTGGTGTGCACCGCCGCCGTGCCGGGACGGCCGGCACCGAAGATCCTCAGCGCGGCGATGGTCGCCGGCATGAAGCCTGGCAGCGTGGTGGTGGACCTGGCCGCCGAGACCGGCGGCAACTGCGAACTGACCCGCCCGGGCGAGACCATCGAACACGCCGGCGTGACCATCGCCGGGCCGCTGGATCTGGCCAGCATGGGCGCGGTGCATGCCAGCGAAATGTACGCGCGCAACGTCTACAACTTCGTCGCCCTGTTCCTGAAGGGCGGCGCGATCGCCTACGACTGGAACGACGAATTGCTGGCGAAGACGCGCTGGACGGCGTGAGTGCGGCCGCGATGGTTGGACGCCAACTGGGTCGGCGCGAGCTGCGCGCACGGTAGCCCGTGTAGGAGCGGCTTCAGCCGCGACGGGCGCTACCCAAAACGCCGCGTCGCCACTGGAGGGCGACTTCGGAAGTGCCGCGTAGGAGCGGCTTCAGCCGCGACCGGGTTTACCGGGAACGCCGTCGCGGCTGAAGCCGCTCCTACGAGGTGATTTCCGCGGCGCTGGACTCCATGCGCAGCACCCGACGACGCGAGGACGCGCGCGCCATGCGCATCAGGCTTGAACCGGCGCCGCGTTTCGCCTACCTGGCAGCATCCGGCGGCGGCAGGTTGTCCGGGCCGGCATTGGCGCGGATCCAGGCGGCGCGTTGCGCCGGCGTCATCGCTTCCCAGCGGTCGCGCAGTGCCTTGCGCTGGTCCGGCGGCAGCGTGCGCATGCGCTCGAACAGCACTCGCGCCTCCTCGCGCTGCTGCGGGGTCATGTCCTCGTAGCGGCGGGCGCCCTTGCGTGCGCGGTCGCGTTGCTCGGGGGTCATCGACTGCCAGCGCTGCGCGTGCTCGAACATGCGTCGGCGTTGCTGCGGGGCATCGTTCCAGCGCTGGCGCAGGGGCGCGATCAGCAGCTCGCGCTGCTGTGGGCTCAGGTGTTCCCAGTCGGGCAGCGGCGGCCCGGAGTCGTCGTCGCGGTCGGCCGCGCTCGGCGGTGGCGGCGGCCCGGGCGGGGGCGGGGCGGCGAAGGCCGCCGGGACGGCAGTGCCGGCCAGCAGCGCCAGCGCCAGGGAAAGATGGATCAGGCGAGTCATCGGGTTCATTCCATTGCCAGCGAGGTATCGGAGCCCAGCCACAGGTACAGGTCGGGATTTTCGTCGAGCATCGCGGTCGCGGCCTGGTCGCTGTCGGCGGTCGCGCCGGCGCGCGCCGAGGCGGTCGTGGCCACGGTCGTGGCAGTGGCGGTGGCGACGCTGGCGGTGGTGGTCGGCATCGACGGTGCGGGGCGCAGCAGCAGGTGCACGCCCAGCGCCGCGCCGAGCAGCGCCGGGACCGCCGCCAGCAGCCAGCCCCAGCGCCGGCTTGGCGCCGCGTGCGCATGGCTGGCCTGCTGGCGTGCGGCGCGCAGCCGCGCCAGGGTCGGCGCGGGCAGGGCCTGCAAGCCGGCCTGGTGGACGGCGCGCATCTGCGCGTCGAAATCCGCCGGGCGGGTGGGTTCGGATGTCATCGGACGTCCTCCAGATGTTTCTGCAGCGCCTCGCGGGCGCGCGACAGATGGGTTTTTACCGAGCCTTCCGAGCAGCCCATCGCGCGTGCGGTGGTGGCCACGTCCAGCTCTTCCAGTACGCGCAGGGTGAAGGCCTCGCGCTGCCGGGCCGGCAAGGCGCGCAGCGCCGTCACCAGCCGCGCATGGGTCTGCCGACGCTCGTGCTGCTCGGACGGATTGGGGCCGTCGTCGGCCCAGTCCGGCGGGCTGTCCGCGTCACGCTCGCTGGTCGGCGCCCAGAAGCGCAGGCGGAAGGTGCGGCGGCGCTGCAGGTCGATGATGCGCCGGCGCAGGATGCTCCAGAACAGCGGCGTCCATTCCTGCGCCGGGCGCTCGCGGTAGGCCAGCAGCTTGATCATCGCGTCCTGCACCGCGTCCAGCGCGTCCTCGCGCTGACGCAGTCCGGCTTCGGCGAAGCGGAACGCGCGCGGCCCGATCTCGGCCAGGAATGCGTCCAGCGACGCCGGCAGCGGGCGCTGTTCGGTGTCGGCATCGGTCGATGGCGGTGCGAGGGCGGGCGTGCTCACCAGCACAGCTTAGCTTCCGGCAGGGGGATGCCGTGGTTAACGCGCGATGGCGGGCGTGGTTGACCGGCCGGGCCTCGCGCCCGCCGCGCAACCGCATGGCGGCATCGCACAGCGGTTCAGCACGCGGTTATGATGCGGCGGACGGGCGCGGCGCCCGGGAGAACGGTGCGATGAGCGACGGGTTCGTGGCCTTGTACATCTTCATGCTGGCGGCCATCGCCGGGCATGTGATCATCTCGCGGGTGCCGGTGATCCTGCACACCCCGCTGATGTCCGGTTCCAACTTCATCCACGGCATCGTCCTGATCGGCGCGATGGTGGTGCTGGGGCATGCCGACACCACCCTGGAAAAAGCCATCGGCTTCGTCGCGGTGCTGCTCGGCGCCGGCAATGCCGCCGGCGGCTATGTGGTGACCGAGCGCATGCTGGACATGTTCAAGTCCAGCAAGCCGGACGCTTCCAAGACCAAGGCGAAGGATTGAATGCGCGGCCTCGGCGCACCGCCGCGGCGCTGGCCGTGGCCGTCCTGCTCGCACTGCCCGGCCTCGCGCCGGGCGTCCTCTCGTAGTTGCTGCCGCTCGGGCAGATGTCCTTTTTCGGAGCACGCGTGCTGATGGAACTGTTGCCGATCCTGATCAAGAGCAGCTATCTGGTCGCCGCCACCCTGTTCCTGCTCGGCCTGCAGCGCATGGCCTCGCCCAGGACCGCGCGCAGCGGCATTCGCTGGGCCGGTTTCGGCATGCTGCTGGCGACTGCCGCCACCTTCCTGCTGCCGGGCCTGCACAACCTGCCGCTGATCGTGCTGGCGATCGTGCTCGGCACCGCCGCGGCGTGGATCTCCGCCAAGAAGGTGGCGATCACCGACATGCCGCAGATGGTCGCGCTGTACAACGGCATGGGCGGCGGCTCGGCGGCGGCGATCGGTGCGGTGGAACTGCTGCGCTTCTCGTTCCTGATGCGCCGCGATACCACGCACTGGAGCGAGGCCGCGATCGCCGCGCTGGCCGCGCGCCAGCCGGATGCGACCACGCTGGCGCTGGCGGTGATCGGCTCGGCGATCGGTGCGGTGTCGCTGTCCGGCTCGATCATCGCCTGGGCCAAGCTCGACGGGCGCCTGGACAAGCGCGTCACGTTCCCCGCGCAGCAGGCGTTCAACCTGCTGGTGTGCGTGGCGATGCTGGGCGTGGGCGCTTGGGCCGCGATCAGCCTGAGTCCGCTGGCGATCGTGCTGTTCTTCGTGCTGGCGCTGGCCCTGGGCGTGCTGATGACGCTGCCGATCGGCGGCGCCGACATGCCGGTGGTGATCTCGCTGTACAACGCCTTCACCGGCCTGGCGGTGGCCTTCGAGGGCTACGTGCTCGGCAACGAGGCGCTGATCATCGCCGGCATGATGGTCGGCGCGGCCGGCATCCTGCTGACCCGGCTGATGGCCAAGGCGATGAACCGGCCGATCCGCGGCGTGCTGTTCTCCAACTTCGGCGGCGGCGGCCAGGCGCAGGCGATCGCTGGCAGCCAGAAGCCGATCGAGGCCGGCGACGTGGCGGCGATGATGGCCTACGCCGAACGGGTGGTGATCGTGCCCGGTTACGGCATGGCGGTGGCGCAGGCGCAGCACAAGATCTGGGAGTTGGCGCAGCGGCTGATCGAGCGCGGGGTCAAGGTCAAGTTCGCGATCCATCCGGTGGCCGGGCGCATGCCCGGGCACATGAACGTGCTGCTGGCCGAGGCCGGCGTGCCCTACGACCTGATCGCCGACATGGACGACATCAACCCCGAGTTCGCCAGCACCGACGTGTCGCTGGTGATCGGTGCCAATGACGTGGTCAACCCGGTCGCCAAGACCGACCCGGCCAGCCCGATCTACGGCATGCCGATCCTGGACGTGGTCAATTCCAGGAACGTCATCGTCATCAAGCGCGGCAAGGGCACTGGCTTTGCCGGCATCGAGAACGCGCTGTTCTATGCCGACAACACCCGCATGCTGTACGGCGACGGCGCCGAGGCGGCCGGCGCCCTGGTCAGCGAGCTGAAGGCGCTGGATGGCGGCGGGCATTGAGCCGTTGCGACCTGGGGCGGGGCAGGGGTGACGTCGCAAGAGCAGGCGTCGTAGGAGCGGCTTCAGCGCGAGGGCGGATGATCGGGATGCCCTCAGGCCGCGCCACGCCAGCGGCGTCCGCCGCGCTCGCGCCGTGCTCAGCGCGCGCTGAAATACGCCGAGGCCACGCCGATGCCCAGCCACAGCAGGTCGCCGGGACTGTTGGCCAGCAGGGTCAGGGTCCAGGCGTAGTAGGCGCCCATCTTCAGCGACGAATCCCACACGTTCAGGCCCAGCCCCGCGCCCATCTGCGCGGCGGCGATGCCCCAGTTGGCGGCGACGATCACCAGCACCGTGGCGCTCATCGCCACCGCGATGCGCAGCGGGCCGCGCGGCAGGTTGCCCAGGCGCAGCATCCAGGCGATCTCCAGCGCCACCACCACGGCCATCCAGCCGGCCTGGCGACCCAGCGACAGCGCCACCAGCAACCAGGCGATCAACGCGGTGAAACAGCCCATGGCGAGCAACAGAGGCCACAGCCAGTGCGAGGGCCTGGCCGGCGTGGAGGAAGGCGGCATTCGATGTTCCTGGAGAAGGCGTACAGGATACTTCCGGCGCGCGCGCCGCGCACTCGGATAAACTGCACGACTTGCACCGGCGGGGCCTGTCCCCATATCGCCCCCATGTACTCACGCAGCAGCGAACCTGTCCAATTCGAACGCGATTGCGCCGCGGTGATGGTGCCGCAGGGCGACGCGGTGACCCTGCCCGCCGGCAGCTACGGCTATATCACCCAGGCTCTGGGCGGCAGCTACACGGTGTTCGTGGAGGGCAATCTGTTCCGCATCGCCGGCAAGGACGGCGACGCCATCGGCAAGGAGCCGCCGCCGGGGCTGGAACTGCCCGAGGACGCCGGCGACGAGCAGGTCGAAGCCCTGATCTGGCAGCAGTTGCGCACCTGCTTCGATCCCGAGATCCCGTTCAACATCGTCGATCTGGGCCTGATCTACGACGTGACCATGCACGCGCGCGAGGATGGCCAGCGCACCGTCGAGGTCAAGATGACGCTGACCGCGCCCGGCTGCGGCATGGGCGAGATCCTGGTCGACGACGTGCGCAGCAAGCTGGAGATGATCCCGACCATCGCCGAGGCCGACGTCGAGCTGGTGTTCGATCCGCCGTGGGGCCGGCATATGATGTCCGAGGCCGCGCGCCTGGAAACCGGCATGCTCTGACCCGCGCGCGACGCCTCGAGCGTCGCGACGGAGCCCGATCGGGCGCCGCCGCTGCCGTCGCCACGACGCTGCGGCCCTGGCCATCCCTCGACTACCACAGGAATTCCCGGTGTCCGCTACCGAGCCGTCCACGCAGTTCCGCCTGACCCCGTCCACCGCCGCGCGCAGCGCCGAGGCGCGCGCGCAGATCCTTGCCGCGCCGGGCTTCGGCAACTATTTCACCGACCACATGGTCGCCATCGAATGGAGCCGCGAGCAGGGCTGGCACGACGCCGAAGTGCGCGCCTACGGTCCGCTGGCGCTGGACCCGGCCGCCTCGGTGCTGCATTACGGCCAGGAGATCTTCGAAGGCATCAAGGCCTACCGCCATGCCGACGGCTCGATCTGGACCTTCCGCCCTGAGGCCAACGGCAAGCGCCTGCAGCGCTCGGCGCAGCGCCTGGCGCTGCCGGAGCTGCCGGTGGAGCTGTTCGTGGAGTCGCTGCGGCAGCTGATCGCGGTGGATGCGGCGTGGGTGCCGTCGGCGCCGGAGACCAGCCTGTATTTCCGTCCGTTCATGATTGCCAACGAGGCGTTCCTGGGCGTGCGTGCCGCGCAGAAGGCCGGCTACTACGTCATCGCCAGCCCGGCCGGTGCCTATTTCGCCAAGGGCGTGGCGCCGGTGGCGATCTGGCTGTCCACCGACTACGCGCGCGCCGCCAAGGGCGGCACCGGCGCGGCCAAGTGCGGCGGCAACTACGCCGCCTCGCTGCTGCCGCAGCAGCAGGCGCAGGCGCAGGGCTGCTCGCAGGTGCTGTTCCTCGATCCGGTCGAGGGCAAGTACATCGAGGAACTGGGCGGCATGAACGTGTTCCTGGTGATGCGTGACGGCAGCCTGGTCACCCCGGCGCTGTCGGGCAGCATCCTGGAAGGCATCACCCGCGACAGCATCCTGCAACTGGCCCGCGACCGCGGCATGCAGGTGGTGGAGCGGCAGGTGAGCATCGACGAGTGGCGCGACGGCGTGGCCTCGGGCGAGATCGCCGAGGTGTTCGCCTGCGGCACCGCCGCGGTGGTGACCCCGATCGGCCAGCTCAAGGGTAAGGACTTCGCGGTCGGCGACCTGACCGCGCCCGCCGGTCCGGTGACGCTGTCGCTGCGCCAGGAACTCACCGATATCCAGTACGGCCGCGTGGCCGACCGCCACGGCTGGCTGGTGCGGCTGGGCTGAGCCGAACGCCCAACGCTGGGGCGGCTGTCGGCCGCCCTGGCGAATGGACCTCATGCCCGGTGGGTATGGTCCGACATGGTGGCGTCGGCCATTGCAGGCGACGTCCGCGCTGGTGCGCCGGGGCGTGCGATGTGTCGCCGCCCCTTCTCCGCGCCGCGCCTTCCCGACTTCCGGGAGTCCGCTCCCCGGACATTCCGTGTCCGTTCCGATGTGTGGCGCCGCCTTACAGGCGACCTTTGTCGTCTGTATCCACTGTCTCCTTTTCTTGTCCCGAGTGTCGCGCGGGAGCCAAAAATCTGCCCCTGATTTGCCAAGTCTGGCGTCTTTCCATGCTGCATTGCAGCAAAAATGAGGTGCAGTTCTCTATGTGACATCGACGTTCATTGCATTTCGTCGTTTTGTACAACGGATTTCCGTCACACCCTGCTCCATACGCGCTTGTACTGAGCTAGCGTCGATGAATGGTCGGTAACACGCCATCCGACCGGGCTCGCAATGCACGCCAGGTTCAGGTTTCGACCGGACCGGTGCGGCGCGGAACACCGCCATCAGGCGGCTACTCAACCGAAAGGAAGTCCGAATGTCCGAAATGTCGCATCGTGGGTCGCGCCAGCGTCCGTGGCTGGTCGTGCTTGGCGCCTCCGCTCTCACCTCGCTGCTGTTGGCCACCCCAGCCTTCGCCGGTGACGTGAACCTCTCCGGTCTGTCTTCCGAACCGACCGTGCAGCGCTTCATCGTCAAGACCCGCGATGCCGCGCCGGTCAGCATCTCCAGCGCGTCCGCCGCCGCTGCGGCGCCCTCGGCGGCGCTGCGCGCGACGCTGCAGTCGGCCGCCGCCGTGCTGCCGGCCAAGAACGGCCGCGCGCTCGGCCTGACAAGCCTGCGCCGCCTGGCGGTGGGTCCGGAAGTGGTCAAGGCCAGCCGTCCGCTGGACCGCGCCGAGGCCGAGACGCTGATGCGGCAGATCGCCGCCGACCCGAACGTCGAGTACGTCGAGGTCGACCAGCGCATGACCATCGCGCTGACGCCGAACGATCCGCGCCTGGGCGACCAGTGGGCCTTCGGCACCACCAACGCCGGCATCAACGTGCGCTCGGCCTGGGACAAGGCCAGCGGCGACGGCGTGGTCGTGGCGGTGATCGACACCGGCATCACCAGCCACCCGGACCTCAACGCCAACGTCCTGCAGGGCTACGACTTCATCAGCGACGCGGATTCGGCGCGCGACGGCAACGGCCGCGACAGCAACCCGGCCGACGAAGGCGACTGGGCCGCTGCCGGCGAGTGCTACTCCGGTTCGCCCGCCTCCAATTCCAGCTGGCACGGCACCCATGTGGCCGGCACCATCGCCGCGGTCACCAACAACGGCACCGGCGTGGCCGGCACCGCGTTCAAGGCCAAGATCCTGCCGGTGCGCGTGCTCGGCAAGTGCGGCGGCTACACCTCCGACATCGCCGATGCGATCACCTGGGCCTCCGGCGGCACCGTCAGCGGCGTGCCGACCAACACCACCCCGGCCGAAGTGATCAACATGTCGCTGGGCGGCAGCGGCACCTGCTCGAGCACCTACCAGAACGCCATCAACGGCGCGGTCAGCCGCGGCACCACGGTGGTGGTGGCGGCGGGCAACAGCTCGACCAACGTGTCCAGCTCGGTGCCGGCCAACTGCAACAACGTGATCGCGGTGGCGGCGACCACCTCGTCGCGGGCCAAGGCCAGCTACTCGAACTACGGCGCGGGCATCGACATCTCCGCGCCGGGCTCGAACATCCTGTCCACGCTCAACGACGGCACCACCACCCCGGGCAACCCGAGCTACGCCTCGTACAACGGCACCTCGATGGCGACCCCGCACGTGGCCGGCGTGGTCGCGCTGATGCAGTCGGTGGCGCCGACCGCGCTGACCCCGGCGCAGGTGGAAAGCACCATCAAGAACACCGCCGCCAGCTTCTCCTGCTCGCAGGGTTGCGGCGCCGGCCTGCTCGATGCCAACGCGGCGGTCACCGCGGCGTTGAACGGCGGCAGCAGCGGTGGTGGCGGTGGCGGCGGCAGCAGCAACGAACTGCAGGACGGCGTGGCGGTCACCAACCTCAGCGCCAATAGCGGTTCCTCGCTGAACTACACGGTCAAGGTGCCGTCCGGCGCCAGCAGCCTGGTGGTCACCACCTCCGGCGGCAGCGGCGATGCCGACCTGTACGTGCGTTTCGGCAGCGCGCCGACCGATTCGGCCTACGACTGCCGTCCGTACAAGAACGGCAACAACGAGAGCTGCACCTTCAACTCCCCGCAGGCCGGCACCTACTACGTGCGGGTGAAGGCGTACAGCACGTTCTCCGGCGTCAGCCTGAAGGCCGACTACTGAGGCACTCCGTCGCGGCGGCCGCGCCATGGCCGCCGCGCACCTCCCGGTGCCGGATCGCAGCGGTCGGCCAGGACGCCGCCGCCGCCACTCTCGGTCGCCCCGCGCTTCGGCGCGGGGCTTTTTTGTTGGTGCCGCGTCCGCGTCCGGCTGCCCTGGCCCGGTCGTCTTGATGCACTCCGCAGCCGGGCTCGTTGCCGATCACAGATCTGCACATTGCGCCGCTCGCGCCCTCTCCCCGACCCGCGCCTTGCCGCTATCCGCAGTGCAGGACCGTCCTGCGGCTGTCGCGTACGCGGTGGCCGTGGCCTGCACCGCCAGGTTCGACCCTGCGCGGTGGACGGCCGACTGCGCCATGTGTACAGCCCGGGGGGGGAGTCTCATGTTCAAGTACAGCGTGCTTCGGCGCCGCAGCGCCGCGTGCCTTTTGCTGCTGGCGGCCGCCGGCACCGCCGCTGCCGGCGAGATCGGACTGCAGGCGCTGGCGACGACGCCGAATCCACAGCGTTTCATCGTCACCTATCGCGATGGCGCCGCGCCTGCGCTGGCCTCGCGCGCGGCACCGCTGGTGGAGGCTGCGCGCATGTTGCCGGCCCGGCGCGGCCGTGCCCTCGGCCTGGCATCGTTGCGGCGCCTGGCGACCGGTGCCGACGTCATCGCCGCCGATCGCAGCCTGGATCGCGTCGAGGCGGAAACGCTGATGCGGCGCCTGGCCGCCGATCCGGCCGTCGCGCGCGTGGAGGTCGATATGCTGTTGCGCCCCCTGCTGGTCCCGAACGATCCTGGCCTGTCCCAACAATGGGCGTTCGGAACCGGTACGGCGGCGATCAATGTGCGCCCGGCCTGGGATCTGGCAACTGGCAAGGGCGTGGTGGTCGCAGTGCTCGATACCGGCATCACCGCACATCCGGATCTGGCCGCGAACGTGTTGCCGGGCTACGACTTCATCAGCGATCCCCTGGTGGCCGGCGATGGCGGCGGCCGCGACCGTGACGCCGCCGATCCGGGCGATGGCTATCCCGCCAATACCTGCGGTGCCGGTACGCCGGCGGCGAGTTCGAGTTGGCACGGCACGCATGTGGCCGGCACCATCGCCGCGGTCACCAATAATGCCGCCGGTGTCGCCGGCGTCGCCTTCAACGCGAAGCTGCTGCCGGTGCGCGTGCTGGGTAAATGCGGTGGTTATCTCTCCGATGTCGCCGACGCCATCGTCTGGGCGTCCGGCGGCGCCATCGCCGGCGTTCCCGCCAACCCGACGCCGGCGCAGGTCATCAATCTGTCGCTGGGTGCCGCCGGAAGCTGTTCGCCGACGATGGCAGGGGCGATCGCGAGTGCGGTTGCGCGCGGGACCAGCGTCGTCGTCGCTGCGGGCAACAGCAGCAGCGATGTCGCCGGCAGCGTGCCCGCCAACTGTCCGAACGTGATCGCGGTGGCCGCGACCACTTCCGCCGGCGCCCGTGCCAGTTTTTCCAACTATGGGGCGGGCGTGGACATTGCCGCTCCCGGACAGGGCATCCTGTCCACCCTCAATACCGGCACGCTGGGGCCGGGGGCGCCGGCGTATGCGTCCTACAGCGGCACCTCGATGGCGGCGCCGCACGTGGCCGGCGTCGCCGCGCTGGTGCTGTCGGCAGCGCTGAATCCGCTGACGCCGGCGGTACTGGAGGCGCGGCTGAAGGCCACCGCCAGCCCGCTGCCGGTGGCGTGCACCGCCGGCTGCGGTGCAGGGCTGGTCAACGCGGGGGCGGCGGTGATGGCGACAGTGAAGGCGCAGACGCTGGTGCGTGGCGTGCCGCTGGGAAACCTGTCGCTCAAGGCGGGAACGTCGCTGTACTACCAGATCACCGTGCCCGCCGGCACGTCGGCGCTGACGCTGGCCCTGAGCGGCGGCAGCGGCAATGCCGATCTGTACCTGCGCGCGGGCGGCCTGCCGACCGATACCGCGTACGGTTGCCGCTCGGTCGCCGCCGGGACCACCGAGCGCTGCACGCTGACCTTGCCGGCCGGGCTCTATTACGTGCGCATCAAGGCGGTCACCGCGGTGGCGGGCGTGAGTGCGACCGCGAGTTACTGACGCGCCTCACTCGCACAGATCGCAGGCGCGCGCCTGCAGCGCGTCGAGCACCTGCGCGGTCTCCATTTCCAGCAGCAGGCCGCGCTGCCCGGCGTTGAACCAGACGCTGCCTGCGCCCAGTGCCGTTTGCTCGATCAGCACCGGCGCCGGCCGCTGCTGGCCCAGCGGACTGATGCCGCCGACCTTGTAGCCGGTGCGGCGCTCGGCCTCGGCGGCCTCCATCATCCGCGCCGCCTTGCCGCCCGCGGCGGCGGCCAGTTTCTTCAACTGCACGCGGCGGTCGGACGGGACCACCACGCAGACCGCGCGCGTGTCGACCCAGGCCATCAGGCTCTTCAGCACCCGCTCCGGCGGCAGGCCCAGCGCCTGTGCGGCCTGCAGGCCCTTGGCGCCGGCCTCGGCTTCGTAGTCGTAGGGATGCAGCCGGTAGACGATGCCGGCCGCATCCAGCGCCTTGGTTGCGCGCGTGGCCTTGGACATCGTCGCTGCTCAGGCCGCTTCGAAGCGGTTCGCCGCCACGTTCTTGCGCACCTTCTGCGGGTCCCAGATGCGCCCGTTCATGGCGATGTAGACGCCGGCCGGCAGCGACTGCACCGCGCCGACCGCACAGCCGATGTTGAACTCGGCGTCGGAGCCGCGGAAGCGCGCCGGGTTCAGCGCACCGGTCATCACGATGGTCTTGCCCTCGATCGCCTGCAGCACCTTGCCGGTCTGCACCATCGAGTCGGTGCCGTGGGTGATCAGCACGTGGCGCGCGGACTGCGCGGCGATGGTGGCGCGGATCAGCTCGCGGTCTTCGTCGGTGATGTGCAGCGAATCCTTGCGGATGATCGGGATCACCGTGAAGCGGAAGGTCACGCCCAGTTCCTTGAGGATCTGGCCGATCTGCGGGTCGCCGATCTGGTAGTCGGACTTGTCGTCGAAGTAGATCTTGTCGATCGTGCCGCCGGTGGTGACGATCAGGAGTTCTTCCATTGCCGTTCCTAGAAGCATGTCGGGACGCGGCCGTGGCCGCGCAGGCCGTCCATGATACCGGGCGCGGCGGGATGGCCGCTCAGTCGCGGCCGGCCGCGCCGCGGCGACGGGCGAAGCGTGCGCGGATGCCCGGGGCGCTGGACAGGCCCACCACCAGCAGCGCTAGCAGCAGTTCCGCCCAGCCGTAGCCACGCTGTGGCGGGTGGCTCCAGGCGGTCATCACGCCGTGGCTGAACCACAGCAGCGCGCCGACGCCGCTCCAGAATCGTGCCACTGCCGAGCCGCGCAGCACGCCTACGGCGAGCAGCAGCGGCGGCAGCGCGAACACCAGCAGGGCGGCGAGACGGTGGCGATCGTCGTGGAACCAGGCCGCGAACAGCGCCGCCAGCGCCAGCAGCGTCGCCCCCAGCGCCACCCGCAGGCGCCCGCCGCCGCTCATGGCGCCGCCAGTCGCTGCGCGATGTCGGCCAGGCGCCGGCCGAGCGCGCGCGCCAGGTGCGCTTCTTCCTCGCTGGGCTGCGGATCATCTTCCGCGCCGGCGACGTGGCTGGCGCCGTACGGCGTGCCGCCGCTGCGGGTGCTGCTGAGCAGCGGTTCGGTGTAGGGAATGCCGACGATCAGGCAGCCGTGGTGCAGCAGCGGCAGGTGCATCGAAAGCAGGGTGGCTTCCTGGCCGCCGTGCAGCGACGCGGTGGAGGTGAACACCGCCGCCGGCTTGCCGGCCAGCGTGCCGCTGGCCCAGTCGGTGCCGAGCCCGTCGATGAAGTGCTTGACCGGCGCGGCCATGTTGCCGAAGCGGGTCGGGCTGCCCAGCGCCAGGCCCACGCACTCGCGCAGGTCGCTGGCGTCCACGTACGGCGCGCCGCTGTCGGGCACCGGCGGTGCGCTGGTCTGGGTGACCGCCGCCACCGGCGGCACGGTGCGCAGGCGCGCGGCCATGCCCGGCACCTCGCCGACGCCGCGCGCGATCTGCCGCGCCAGGCGCGCCACCGAGCCGCCACGGCTGTAGTACAGGACCAGAATCTCGGCCATGCGGCCCTCTCGTGGATCGAAACGACCGCCAGTATCGACGATGCCGGCGTCCATGCGCATCGGGTACCCTTGCCCGATGCAGCCGCTGGACACCGTCAATCTCTGGGCCGATCGCCTGCGCGACCGCGCGCGCATGCGCAGCTTCGCCGGCTTCCTGTGGCGGCGCTTCCTCGACGACCGCCTGTTCCAGGCCGCGGCCTCGCTGGCCTACACCACCATCTTCGCGCTGGTGCCGCTGGCGGTGGTGGTGTTCGGGGTGCTGTCGGCGTTCCCGGTGTTCGACAAGTGGAGCGACCAGCTCAGCGACTACATCTTCTCCAACTTCGTGCCGGCCGCGGCGCGCTCGGTGGAGGCCTACCTGCGGCAGTTCTCGGCCAGCGCCGGACAACTGACCACCGCCGGCGTGATCGCGCTGGTGGTCTCGCTGCTGATCACCCTCAACAGCGTCGAGCAGACCTTCAACCAGATCTGGCGGGTGGTGTCGGCGCGGCCGCAGCTGACCCGCTTCCTGGTGTACTGGACCGTGCTGACCCTCGGCGCGCTGCTGGCCGCGGCCTCGCTGGCGGTGTCGGCGCGGTTCTTCGCGCTGCCGCTGTTCAAGACCAGCGAGGGCCGGCTGCTGGCACAGGTGGTGCTGAGCGTGGCGCCGGTGCTGATCGAATTCGTCTGCATCACCCTGGTGTACCGGGTGGTGCCGCACCACACGGTCAAGCTGCGCCATGCGGTGCCGGGTGCACTGCTGGCGGTGCTGCTGCTGGAACTGGTGAAGTGGGGCCTGAGCCTGTACCTGGGCAGCTTCCAGTCGTACCAGCGCATCTATGGCACGGTCGCGTTTGTGCCGATCTTCCTGCTGTGGATCTACCTGAGCTGGATCGCGATTTTGCTCGGCGCCTCGGTGTCCTCGTCGATCGCCGCCTTCCGCTACCAGCCGGCCTCGATGCGCCTGCCGGCGGGCTATGAGATCTACGGCCTGCTGCGCCTGCTCGGCCGCTTCGCGCAGGCGCGCAGGCAGGGCAGGGGGCTGCAGGAGGACCAACTCCTGGAACTGGAGCCGATGCTGACCGATTCGCTGGTGCAGGAACTGCTGTGCGAGTTGGAACGCATCCGCCTGCTCAGCCGAACCGAGCAGGGCGACTGGATGCTGGCCCGCGACCTGAGCGACGTGCCGGTGGCCGAGTTGTACGAGAATTGCCAGCTGCGCATCCCTGTCGTCGAGACCTATCTGCCGTGCCGCGACGACGCCCTGGGCCAGGCGGCGTGCCGCGCGCTGGACGAACTGCGCCTGCCGTTGCGCGACGTGCTCAAGCGTCGCGTTGGCGACCTCTACACCGAGATTGGAGACCTTGCATGACCGCCATGCGCCTGCTGTTCCCGCTGTTCGCCGCTGCCGCCTTGCTGGCCGGGTGCGATCGCCAGCCCACGCCCAAGCCGGCCGACGGCGCCGCGACCCCGGCGTCGTCCACCGCGCCCAAGGCGCCGCCCGCCCCGGCAGCGCCGGAGGCGCCCGCCGCGCCGGCGGCCGGGCCGTCCGTGGTGCAGGAGACCCGCCCCGAGCCGACCCTGAAGATGAAGGCGGTGGACGGCCGCGAGTACGATCTGGCCGCGCACCGCGGGCAGTGGGTGGTGGTGAACTTCTGGGCCACCTGGTGCGCGCCGTGCCTGAAGGAGATGCCGGAACTGTCGGCGCTGCACGTGATGCGTGACAACATCGAAGTAGTGGGCCTGGCCTACGAGGACATCGAGCCGGCGGAGATGCAGGCGTTCCTCAAGCAGCATCCGGTCGCCTACCCGATCGTCATCGTCGACACCTATGCCCCGCCTGCCGACTTCGCCACCCCGCGCGGCCTGCCGATGACCTACCTGATCGCGCCCGACGGCAAGCTCGCCAAGCAGTTCCTGGGGCCGGTCACCGCCCACGACATCGAAACCGCGATCGCCGCCGCCGGTGGCCCGGCGCCCGGGCAGGGCAAGGGGAAGGCGGCGGGGTGAGGGTTCGGGCTAGGCGGCGTGGCCGCCGCCTGGGATTGGGCATTCGGGATTGGCGATTGGGGATTGGAAGGCGCGCTTCCGTGCGTGCGGAAGCGCCATCAGGTCGCCATCAGGTCGCCATCAGATCGCCGTCGAATCGCTATCGAATCGCCGTAGGAGCGGCTTCAGCCGCGACCCGGAAGGCTGACGATGATGGTGCCGCGGCTAAACCCGACCTCCATCCGATGCGTCCGGAACGGCGCGCAGTCCTTGTGGGAGGGACTTCAGTCCCGACGCCTTGCGCGACGGGAGGAGGGGATGGCTTCGCTCGTCGCGGCTGAAGCCGCTCCTACGATGGTCTCGGCTCGTACACCAACAAACAGGCGTCTTTCGCTGTAGGAGCGGCTTCAGCCGCGAAGCACTATCCCTGGAATGGGTGTGGGTACCGCGCCCAGCGAGGCGCGGTCGCAAGGCGACGACTGCGCGCCCCAGGCTTCACCCAATCCCCACTCCCTAATCCCCACTCCCCGCCTCATACGACGGAATCGGCTGCAGCAGTCCGAACTTTTCCTTGTGCAGCTTCTGCTTCAGCGGCGGCAGCTCCAGGTCCGGTTCGTGCAGGCGGGTTTCCGGCAATTGGTCGAGCAGGTGCCGGATCAGGGTCAGGCGGCCGCGCTTCTGGTCGTTGAAGTCGACCAGGGTCCACGGCGCATAGTCGCGGTGGGTGGCTTCCAGCATCGCCTCACGGGCGCGGGTGTAGTCGGCGTACTGGCTGCGCGACTTCAGGTCCACCGGCGACAGCTTCCAGCCCTTCAACGGGTCGTGCAGGCGCTCGGCGAAGCGCTTTTCCTGCTGCGCCTGGTCCACGCACAGCCAGTACTTGAACAGGCGGATGCCATCGTCCACCAGCAACTGCTCGAATAGCGGAGTCTGGCGCAGGAAGGCGTGGTACTCGGCATCGCTGCAGTAGCCCATGACCCGCTCCACGCCGGCGCGGTTGTACCAGCTGCGGTCCATCAGCACGATCTCGCCGGCGGCCGGCAGATGCGCGATGTGACGCTGGAAATACCACTGCGTGGCTTCGCGGTCGGTCGGCTTGGGCAGGGCGACCACGCGGCACTGGCGCGGGTTCAGATGTTCGGCGATGGCCTGGATCGCGCCGCCCTTGCCGGCGGTGTCGCGGCCTTCGAACAGCACCAGCACGCGCTCGCCGCTGTGCTGCACCGCCTGCGCCATCGCGGTCAGTTCCAGTTGCAGCGGCTGCATCAGGGCCTTGTACTGCTTGCGCTTGAGATGGCTCATTTGCTGCTCCGCTTGCGGGTGCCGGTGCCGGCCATGCTGCGCGCCACTTCCAGCAGCGCGCCCTGCTGGCGGGTGTCGAGGGCGCGGTAGGCCTGCAGCAGATCGTGTTCGCCGCGGGTGCGTGCCGGGTCCAGTTGGCTGGCCAGTTCGCCGAGCAGCGCGCCGGCGGGCACGCCGAAGGTGCGTGCCAGGGCGGTGAGCTGGGCGCGTCCGGGCAGCTTTTCGCCCGCCATCCAGGCCTTGACCGTGGCCGCGCCGGCGCGCGGGATGGCCGCGGCGATGTCCGCGGCGCTCATGCCGCTGGCCTTGGCCAGCAGGCGCAACGTGGTGTCCAGGGGCATGCGGGAGTCCAGGTCATTCCTTCAGCCGCGGGCGCAGCGTGGCCAGATTGCAGGGGCGGGTGCGGGCGTCCAGCTGCGCAGCGATGATCCGCTCCCAGGCCGTGCGGCAGGCCGAGGTGGAGCCGGGCAGGCAGAACAGGAAGGTGGCGTTGGCCAGGCCGGCGAAGGCGCGCGACTGCAGCGAGGAGGTGCCGATCTCCTCGACGCTGATCGCGCGGAACAGTTCGCCGAACCCCGGCATCTGCTTGTCCAGCAGCGGCAGCAGCGCCTCGGGCGTGGAATCGCGGCCGGTGAAGCCGGTGCCGCCGGTGACCAGGATGCCGTCCACCTCCGGATCGGCGATCCAGGCCGAGACCGTGGCGCGCATCCGGTAGCGGTCGTCCGGCAGCAGTTCCCGTGCGTGCAGGCGATGGCCGACGCCGCCGAGCGCGGCGACCAGATAGTCGCCGGAGCTGTCCTGGTCGAGGGTACGCGTGTCCGAGACGGTCAGCACGCACAGGTTCAAGGCAATGAAGTCGGCGTTGGCGGTCATGCCGGCAGCCTAGCGGCTCGCCCGGTCGGCGTACAGCCTGGGCGTGTTGGCGCTTCAGCCGCGGCTACGGCGGGGTTAGCGCGTTGTCGCGGACGACGGCAATCGGGGCGCTTCGGGCCGCCGAAGTGTGCGCCTGGGCGTGTTGGTCGCGCGCTGAAACCGCCGCCCTGCGGGGAGTTGCGTCCGCGCACGTTGCTGGCGCGCGACTGTCGATTCAGGCGTGGAGGTGGGCCGGGGTCGCGCCGTCGCATGGCAGGACCAGGGTACGTGGCCGGAAGCGGCGGACGCTGGCGGCACGATCGGCGGCCAGCGGCAGGCGCTCGGGTTCGCGCTGCAGGGCGCGTCGCTGTGCCTCCGCACTCTGCCACTCGGTGCATTCGAGCAGGGTGCGGCCGTCGTCGGACAGGTACAGGTGCGCGGCGATCAGGCCGCGCAGCGCATGCGCGCCATCCTGCAGGGCGGCGAAGGCGGCATCGGCGCGGTCCTGCGCCTGCGCGCCATTGCGGGTCGGGACGCGCGTCATCACCACGCAGGACGCTGCCCGGTGCGGATCGGATACGCCGCTGCGGATGCGCCGGTAGCGCCGCAGCGTCCGCCGCAGCGCCGGCAGGCGTGCGCGCAGCAGTCCATGCAGCGCTGGCGCCGCGTCGCAGCAGCAGCGCGCGTACAGCAGGTCGGGGGCATCGCCCAGCGATTCCATCCAAGTCAGGGCAGGCAGCCGGTGGTCGCACAGGCCGCGCATGCAGTCGAGCAGCGCGGCGCGATCCGGAAGGGGGGATTCGGCGAGCAGCATGCTGCGCACGGGGGCGGAAGGAGCGGGCATCGGAATCGGGAGCGGCAGCGACATTGCGGGGTCTGCACGAGGAGCGTGCGCGCAGTGTCTGACCTCAAGTTCACTTGAGGTCAAGCGCTTCGGGAGCTCGACTTGCACGCTGGTGACTGTGCAGATGCGCCTCACGGGCGGCCGTTGGCTGCGTCGCTGCGCCGCTGCGACCTGCAGCCACCACTGTGCGCCATGACATGAGCGCGCTCGGCGACGGCAGACGGCGATGCGGGTGTACGTGCGCTGATGCCGATGGCGACGTTGACTGGCGATACCTCGCCACGCCGTCCGTTGCTCGATGTGCCGCCACGGACTTGTGGCACATCCGCAAGTGATCGATCAGGTCGGGGCCGCGCCTTCCCAGCCATGGCGCGAAGCGGTGTCGCGCAGCAGCGCGGCGAAGTCGTCGGCGAAGCCTTGCATGTCGAACAGGCCGCTGTCCGCGCGCCGCGCCTGCAGCCGCTCGCGCAGCGCCTGCAGCGCCGCGGGATCGCGCCCCAGGCGCACCGCGGTGGCGACGAACGCTGCGTCGTCGGCGGCATTCATGTCATCCAGGCCGAGATGATGGTTGAGGCTGCCGGCCACGCGTGCGGCGAAGGTGCTGCCGGGGCAGGTCAGCACCGGGCAGCCGGCCCACAAGGCATCGGAGGCGGTGGTGTGGGCGTTGTACGGATGCGTGTCCAGGAATAGGTCGGCATGTCGGTAGCGCGCCAGATAGTCTGGGTGCGCCAGCTTGGGCATGAAGCGCAGGCGCGTCGGTGCCACGTCGGCCGCGGCGGCGGCGGCGCGCAGTCGGTCATCGGCCTGGCCCGGGCCGGACAGCAGCCACAGCACGCTGTCCGGCACCTGTCGCAGCACCTCCAGCATCCGCGCCATGCTGCGCGGGCCGAGCTTGTAGCTGTTGTTGAAGCAGCAGAACACGGTGCCGTGCTCGGGCAGGCCGCAGTCGCGGCGCGTGGGCGGGGTGCCGATAGGGCGGGTGTCGTCGGACGGCTGGAACGCGCGCGGCAGCCGCAGCACCCGCTCGCTGTAGTGCGCGGCCAGCGCCGGCGGCAACGCGTAGGCATCGCCGACCACGTAGTCGATCCAGGGGGCGCCGGAGGTGCCGGGGTAGGCCAGCCAGTTCACCTGCACCGGCGCCGGGCGCAGCGCCAGCACTTCCGGCGTGCCGCCGCCGCCCCAGCCGCGCAGATCGAACAGCAGGTCGATGCCGGTATCGCGGATGCGCTGGGCGATCTGCCGATGCGGCTGCCCGGCCACGTCGTGCCAGGCACGTGTAGCCGCCTGCAGGCGCGCGCGGAGCGCGCTGCGGTCGTCGCCGTTGAGCGCGAACAGGTGCACCTGCAGGTCGGCATGCGCGCGCAAGTGCTCGAACAGGGCGACGGTCAGCAGGCCGGTCGGATGCGCGCCGAAGCCGTTGGACAGGAAGCCGACGCGCAGCGGGCCATCGCCGCGCACCTGCGCAGCGGGCAGTGGTGCGAGGGAGCGCGCCAGCGCCTGGGCGCGGTTGCGTGCGCAGCGCAGTTGTTCTTCCGCGCCCGCGTCCTCGTTGAGAAAGGCGAACGGTTCGATCGCCGGGTGTCCCTGTCGCACCGCGCTGCGCACCTGCTGCGACAGCGCGTCCAGTCCGCGCCAGTCGCACAGCTTGCGGCGCCAGTTCAGCAGGTAGGCGGCGATCGACGGTTCCTGCGGCAGCAAGGCGTGCGCATGCGCATAGGCCTGTGCCGCGGCTTCCGCCTCGCCATTGTCTTCCAGGGCGTGGCCCAGCCACACCGCGATGCCCGGGTGCTGCGGCGCTTGCCGAAGTGCCTCGCGCAATGCCTGCGCTGCGTCGGCATGACGACCCTGGGTCCAGCGCACCCGGCCCAGCCGCGCCAGCGCCTCCGGATGCCCCGGGCGCAACTGCAGCGCTCGCACGGCGGCCTGTTCGCCGGCCGCCACCGCGCCAGCGCCGAGTTCGGCGTCGGCGAGCATCACCCAGGCCAGGAAATCCTGCGGATCGCGCCGCACCGCGGCCTGCAGTTGCAGGCGTTCGTCGGCGCCGCCGCCGTTCATGCGGCCGTGGCGGCCGCGACCGATCGCGGGCGGTGCACGTTCACGGCACCAGCGCCTTGACGTAGTGCTGCGCGCCTAGGTCCTGCTGCCAGCCACAGGCGCGGTAAAGAGCCTGCGCGGAGAGGTTGTCCTGCGCCGTCTCCAGCACGATGCGCGCTGCGCCATCGTCCGCGGCGTAGCGTTCGGCGGCATGCAGCAGCGCCTGCGCCACGCCGTGGCGGCGGTGCGCAGGCGCCACGTACAGATCGTTGAGGATCCACAGCCGCGCCGCCCGCACCGAGGAGAAGGACGGATACAACTGCACGAAGCCGGCGGCCTGCGCATCGCGCTCGGCCAGCAGCACCACCGACTCGGCGTTGGCCAGGCGCGCGGCCAGGAACGCGTACGCGGTCGCCGCGTCCGGCGCCTGCCCATAGAACTGCCGGTAGGCATCGAACAGGGTTGCCAGCGCCGGCAGGTCGTGCGCATCGGCCTGGCGCACGCGCACGCTCATGGGCTGTCGCTCAGGCGCGCCAGTTCGTCGACCTGATGCTCGTGGCTCAGGCGTCCGATCAGCGCATCCAGGTCGCCCTCGATCACGTTCGGCAGGTCGTACAGCGTCAGGCCCTCGACGCGGTGATCGGTGATGCGGCCCTGCGGGAAGTTGTAGGTGCGGATGCGCTGGCTGCGGTCGCCGCTGCCGACCTGCAGCTTGCGGTCCTGCGCCTCGGCCGCAGCCTGCTTGCTGCGCTCGGCCTCCAGCAACTGCGCCTTGAGCCGCTTCAGCGCCTTGTCGCGGTTGGCATGCTGGCTGCGCTCGGTCTGGCACTCCACCACCACGCCGCTGGGCACATGGGTGATGCGGATCGCCGACTCGGTCTTGTTGACGTGCTGGCCGCCGGCGCCGGAGGAGCGGAAGGTGTCGATCTTCAGGTCGGCCGGGTTGATCGCGATCTCCTCCACGTCGTCGGCCTCGGGAATGATCGCCACCGTCGCGGCGGAGGTGTGGATGCGGCCCTGCGACTCGGTCGCCGGCACGCGCTGCACGCGGTGCGTGCCGGATTCGAACTTGAGCTTGGAGTAGGCGCCGCGGCCGACGATGCGCGCCACGACCTCCTTGTAGCCGCCGTGCTCGCCGGGGCTGTCCGATTCCACCTCCACCTTCCAGCCCTGGCGTTCGGCGTAGCGCGCATACATGCGGAACAGGTCGCCGGCGAAGATCGCCGCCTCGTCGCCGCCGGTGCCGGCACGCACTTCCAGGAACAGGTTGCCGTCGTCGCGCGGGTCGCGCGGCACCAGCAGCAGCGCCAGTTCCGCGTCCAGTTCGGCCAGGCGCGCCTGCGCGGCGGCGATTTCCTCCTCGCCCAGTTCGCGCAGTTCCGGATCGGCGCGCATCGCCTCGGCCGAGGCCAGGTCGGCCTTGGCCGCGGCCTCGGCGGCCAGCGCGGCGGCGACCGGCTCCAGTTGCGCGAACTCGCGCGAGTAATCGCGGAAGCGGGTGTTGTCGCTCACCACCTCGGGGTCGGACAGCAGGCGTTCGAGTTCTTCGCGACGCTCGGCCAGCGCCTCCAGCTTACGGCGCAGGGTCGGTGTCATCGGTCTTCAGGATCGGGTGGAAATAGCCCGGCTTTTCCGGGAACAGGCGCTCGGCGGCGCGGGCCAGGTCGGCGTCGCCGCGCAGCGCCGCCTCGCGCAGCGCGGCGGTGGGCGGATGCAGCAGGCGGTTGGTCAGGGTGTTGGCGAGAAATTCCAGCACCTCGTCGGCAGGCTTGCCGTGCGCCAACTGCTGCCGCGCCTTGGCCAGCACGTCGTCGCGGGTGCTGTCGCCGTGCGCGCGCAGACGCTTGAGCGGCGCCTGCCGGGTGCTGGCCTGCAGTGCCTCCATGTAGCGCACGACCTGCAGGTCGATGATCGCCTCGGCCGCCTCGGCGGCCTCGCGGCGGCCGCGGCGGTTGTCCTCGACCGCGCGCTCCAGGTCGTCGACGGTGTACAGGTAGGCGTCGGCCAGGTCGGCCACGCCGGCCTCGATGTCGCGCGGCACCGCCAGGTCGAACAGCAGCATCGGCTTGTGCTTGCGTGCGCGCAGCGCCTGCTCGACCTGCGCCCGCGTCACCACCGGCTCGCGCGCGGCGGTGGCCGAGAACACCACGTCGGCCTCGTGCAGGTGGCGCTCCAGCTCGCTCAGCGGCAGCGCCACGCCGCCGTGGCGGCTGGCCAGTTCCTGCGCATGGGTGAGTGTGCGGTTGGCGATCAGCAGGCGCCGCACGCGGCCCTCGCTGAGATGCTTGGCGGCCAGCTCGATGGTCTCGCCGGCGCCGACCAGCAGCACGGTGGATTCGCTGAGCCGGGCGAAGGAGCTCTGCGCCAGGCGTACCGCGGTGGAGGCGACCGAGACCGGATTGGCCCCGACCCGGGTGTCGGTGCGCGCGCGCTTGGCGACCGAGAAGGTCTGCTGGAACAGCCGGTCCAGACGGCTGCCCATCGCCCCATGCTCGCGCGCCAGCGACCAGGCGTCCTTCACCTGGCCGAGGATCTGCGGTTCGCCCAGCACCATCGAGTCCAGCCCGGTGGCGACCCGGAACAGGTGCCGCACCGCGTCGGCGTCCTGGTGCTGGTACAGATAGCCGTGCAGGCCGGCGGCATGCGAGTCCAGCCAGTCGGCCAGGTGCTGCGCATCGCCGGCGATGGCGTACAGCTCGGTGCGGTTGCAGGTGGACAGCAGCGCCGCCTCGGCGACGTCGGGCAGCCCGCGCAGCGATTGCAGCGCGCGCGGCAATGCGTCGCCGGCGAATGCCACCCGTTCGCGCAGGTCGACCGGCGCGGTCTGGTGGTTCAATCCGAGCACCCACAACGTCATCTGTTCAGTTGCTTGCGATAAGCTGCTGGCCATTCAGGGCCCCATTTTACGGCCCGGCCGCTTCCGATGCCCGCATTGATTCGCATCCGTACCATTCTGCTGCTGTCCGCAATCGCCGCCGTGGCCGCACCGGCCGCGGCCAAGGCGCCGAGTCCCGCCCAGGACGTGATGACCCCGGTGCTGGCCGGCGAGTTCGCGTTGCAGGCCGGGCAACTGGCCGACGCCTCGCGCTGGTACCTGCAGGCCGCCAACGACAGCCCTGGCGATGCCGGCCTGGCCGAGCGCGCCACCCGCATCGCGATGCTGGCCAACGACACCGCGGCCGCCGCCCAGGCGCTGGCGCTGTGGCGGCAGCGCGCGCCCGAGTCGTTGGCCATGCGCAGCGCCGAGGCCTCGCTGGCCCTGCGCAACGGCAACCTGCGCCAGGCGCGCAGCCTGCTGGTAGCCTTGCTGCGCGACAAGGACCCGCGCGGCTGGCGCTTCGCCCTGATCGCCCTGGTCAGCGGCAACCGCGATCCGGAGGTCGCCGCCAAGGCCCTCGACCAGTTGCTCGACGCCAATGCCATCCCCGACCAGCTCGAGGCCTGGCAGGAATTCGGGCGCCTGGCGCTGCGCCTGGACCAGCCCAAGCTGGCCGAGCGTATCGTCGACCAGTTGGTCAGGCGCTTCCCGCAGGAGCCGCGCGTGGCGCTGCTGCATGCCACGCAGTTGCAGCAGGCGGGCAAGACCGAACAGGCGCGCGCGTTGCTGCAGGGCGTGGAGCCCAAGGTGTCCGGCGACCCGGAACTGCGCACCGCGCTGGCCTATGCCTACGACGCCATCGGCGACACCGCCGCCGCGGCGCGGGTGCTGGCGCTGGGGCCGCAGACCACGCAGAACTACGGCCTGCGCGCCTCGATGCTGGCCAAGCTGCAGGACAATGCGGCGTTGACTGCGCTGTACGACGAGCTGCGCAAGGGCGCCGACCGGCCGGATCCGGAGCGGCGCCTGCTGCTCGGCAAGATCGCAGAGTTCCTCAAGCGCAATCAGGAAGCAGTGGACTGGTACCGCGGCGTGCCGGGCGGCCCGCTGCGTAGCGAGGCGCGGCTGCGCGCCGCCGGCGCGCTGTACGCGCTCGGCCAGAAGGACGCGGCCTTCGCCGAGGCGCGCGCGCTGCAGGACGATGCCGAGGCCGACGATGCCGCGCGCCGCGACGCCTACGTGCTGGAGGCGGAACTGCGCCAGCGCAGCGGCGACGACGCCGGCGAGCTGCAGGTGTTCGAACGCGGCCTGGCTGCGTATCCGGACGACAACGCGCTGCTGTACGCGCGCGGGCTGTCCTGGGAGCGTCGCGACCGCATCGACCGCGCCGAGGCCGACCTGCGCAAGATCCTGGTCACCGACCCGGAGAACGTGGCGGCGCTGAACGCGCTCGGCTACACCCTGGCCGACCGCACCAAGCGCTATCGCGAGGCGCTGCAACTGATCGACCGCGCCCGCACCGCCGATCCCGACAATGCCGCGATCATTGACAGCTACGGCTGGGTGCTGTACCGGCTCGGCAAGACCCAGGAGGCGCTGGTGCAACTGCGCCGTGCCTGGAGTCTGGTGAAGGATCCGGAGATCGCCGCGCACATCGGCCAGGTGCTGTGGGAGCAGGGCAAGCACGAGGAGGCAAACAAGTACTTCGACGAGGCGCGCAAGCTCGATCCGGACAATCGCGCGCTGCGCCGCGCCCTGGACAAGGTGGCGCCGTGACGGCCGGCCTGCGCACCGCCTGGGCGCTGGCTGCCGGGCTGTTGCTGGCCGGTTGCAGCGCGCTGCCGACCCGCGCCCCATCGCCGGTCGCCGTTGCCGCCCCCGACGCCGCTGCGCAGCAGGCCGAGGCCGCGCGTGCGCAGTGGCTTCAAGCGCATCCGGACTGGTCGTTCCAGGGCCGGGTGGCGATCACCAAGGGGCGCAACGGCGGCAGCGGCCGCATCGACTGGGCGCAACGGCAGCGCCAGTACGAGGTGCAGCTCAGCGCGCCGGTGACCCGGCAGAGCTGGCGCCTGACCGGCGACAGCCACTCCGAGGCCGGGCGCCTGGAGGGGCTGGAGGGCGGTCCGCGCGATGGCGAGAACGCCGAACAGCTGCTGCTGGAGGCGACCGGCTGGGAGATCCCGGTCAACCTGCTGCCCGACTGGGTGCGCGGGCTGGTGGCGACCGACGCGCAGGCGCCGGAGCGGGTCGACTACGACGCGCAGGGCCGGCCGCATACGTTGCGGCAGATGGGCTGGGACATCGAATTCCAGGACTGGTATCCGCCCAGCGACGGCCGTCCGGCGCTGCCGCGGCGCATCGAGGCGCGCAACGGCGACGCCAAGGTGCGCCTGCTGGTCGACGCCTGGACCGTGCCTGCGCCATGAGCGGGGGCACCGACGGGGGCTGGTCGTCCTGGCCGGCCCCGGCGAAGCTGAACCTGTTTCTGCAGATCACCGGCCGCCGGCCGGACGGCTACCACCAGTTGCAGACCGTGTTCCGCCTGCTGGACTGGGGCGACACGGTGCACCTGCGGCCGCGTGCGGACGGGGTGGTGGCGCGGATCGGTCCGTCCGTGGCCGGCGTCGCCGAGGCCGACGACCTGCTGGTGCGTGCCGCGCGCCTGCTGCAAAAAGTCGCGAATGTCGCCCATGGTGTGGATATCCGCGTTGAAAAACGCATTCCGGCGGGCGGCGGCTTCGGTGGCGGTTCGTCCGATGCGGCGACCGCGCTAGTGGCGCTGAACGCCCTGTGGGGCGCCGGGCTGGACGAAGACGCCCTGGCCGGCCTCGGCCTGTCGCTGGGCGCGGACGTGCCGGTGTTCGTGCGCGGGCGCGACGCCTGGGCCGAGGGAGTGGGCGAGCAACTGACCCCGATCACCCTGCCGCCGGCCTGGTATGTGCTGGCCGACCCGGGGGTGCACGTGCCCACCGCGGCCCTGTTCCAGTCCCCGGATTTGACGCGGGATGCTGCGCCCGCGAAAATAGCGGACTTCGTTTCAGGTTTCCTGCTCGGCAACGCGTTCGAGCCGATCCTGCTTCGCCGCGAACCGGCCGTCCAGGCCACGTTCCAGGCGCTGGCTCGGATCGGCACGCCACGCCTGACCGGGTCGGGGAGTGGTTGTTTCGTCGAGTTCGCCGATCGCGCTGCCGCCGTGCGCGCGCTGGCGGACTTGCCGGACGGGATGCGCGCCTGGGTGGCAGGTGGTGTTCCGCGTTCGCCGCTGCTCGACGCGCTGGAGGCTTGACACAGGTTTACGCAGGGGCGTCGCCAAGAGGCCCAAGGCACCAGGTTTTGATCCTGGCATTCGTAGGTTCGAATCCTACCGCCCCTGCCATTTAGGTATGCAGATCCCTCTGCAAGAGCCCGCACCTCCATGTGCGGGGATTCAACGGGAAAGGCATCGCTTCTCCTCGCGTTCCGATTCACCCTCTTTTCGTCGCCACACGCTCTTTGCAGCCACCCGAGAGACCCCTCATGCAAGACCAACGCAACCTGCTGGTGTTCTCCGGCAACGCCAACAAGCCCCTGGCCAAAAGCATCTGCCGCGAGTTGGGCGTGCGCCCCGGCAAGGCGATGGTCTCCAGCTTCTCCGACGGCGAAGTGCAGGTGGAGATCGAGGAGAACGTGCGCCGGCAGGAAGTGTTCGTGATCCAGCCGACCTGCGCGCCCAGCGCAGAGAACCTGATGGAGCTGCTTGTGATCATCGACGCGCTCAAGCGCGCCAGCGCCGCCAGCGTCACCGCGGTGGTGCCGTACTTCGGCTACTCGCGGCAGGACCGGCGCATGCGCTCCTCGCGCGTGCCGATCACCGCCAAGGTCGCGGCGAAGATGTTCAGCGCGGTCAACGCCGACCGCGTGCTGACCGTCGACCTGCACGCCGACCAGATCCAGGGCTTCTTCGACATCCCGGTCGACAACGTCTACGCCTCGCCGCTGCTGCTGGCCGACATCTGGCGCGCCTACGGCACCGACAATCTGATCGTGGTGTCGCCGGACGTGGGCGGTGTGGTCCGCGCTCGCGCGGTGGCCAAGCGCCTGGACGATGCGGACCTGGCGATCATCGACAAGCGCCGTCCGCGCGCCAACGTGTCCACGGTGATGAACATCATCGGCGACGTCGAGGGCAAGACCTGCGTGCTGGTCGACGACATCGTCGACACCGCCGGCACCCTGTGCGCCGCCGCAGCCGCGCTGAAGGAGCGGGGCGCCCTGAAGGTCGCCGCGTACTGCACGCATCCGGTGCTGTCCGGCCCGGCGGTGAGCAACATCAGCAATTCGCAGCTGGACGAACTGGTGGTCACCGACACGATTCCGCTGTCGGAGGCTGCCCGCGCCTGCGGCAAGATCCGCCAGCTCAGCGTCGCCGAGCTGCTGGCCGAAACCATCCGCCGCATCGCCTTCGGCGAGTCGGTGAGCTCGTTGTACGTCGACTGATTCAGGGCAGGGATTGGGGATTCGAAATTCGGGATTCGCAACAGCGCCGCTTCGGCCAATCCCCAATCCCGAATCTCCAATCCCTGCTCCACACAGACTCTTCTGGTCGCGGAAGAGTCATCAAAACCGCCGCGAGGCGGTTCATTCAACCAAGGTAGTAAACGCAAATGGCAACCACGCATGAAATCAAGGTTCAGCGCCGCGAAGTCGAGGGCAAGGGTGCGAGCCGCCGCCTCCGTCGCGACGGCCTGATCCCGGCGATCGTCTACGGTGGCGATCTGAAGCCGGTCAACATCCAGCTCGACCACAACGAAGTCTGGCTGGCCAGCCAGAACGACTGGTTCTATTCGTCCATCCTCAGCCTGAGCCTGAACGGCGACGTGCAGAAGGTGCTGCTGCGCGATATGCAGCGTCACCCGTTCAAGCAGCTGATCATGCACATCGACTTCCAGCGCGTGAACGACAACGAGGCGCTGCACGCCTCGGTGCCGCTGCACTTCATCAACGAGGACGTGTCCCCGGCCGGCAAGTCGGCCGAAGTGGTCGTCACCCACGAGCTGAACGAAATCCAGGTCGTGTGCCTGCCGAAGGACCTGCCGGAGTTCGTCGAAGTCGACCTGGCCGCGCTGTCGGTCGGCGACGTGATCCACCTGTCCGACCTGAAGCTGCCGGCCGGCGTCGAGCTGCCGGAACTGAAGCTGGGCAAGGAGCACGACGTGGCGGTGGTCATCGCCAAGCACGGCCGTGTCGAGGAAGAGCCGGAAGCCACCGACGCGGCGGCTGCCGCCGAGCCGGCCAAGAAGGACGGCAAGTAATCGCCTGCGCGGCGTCCGGGCCATCGGTCCGGACGTCGCGGCGATGCATTGCGCATGACTGGTCTGCGTCTGATCGTCGGCCTGGGCAATCCCGGCGCCGAACACGCGAACACCCGGCACAACGCCGGGTTTCGTTTTGTCGACGCGTTGGCCGAGCGGGCCGGGGCGCGCTGGAGCGTGGACGCCAAGCTGTTCGGCGAGACCGCCAAGGTCGAGGTCGCGGGGCAGTCGGTGTGGCTGCTGAAGCCGGCCACCTTCATGAATCTCAGCGGCAAGTCGGTCACGGCCGCCTTGCGTTTCTGGAAGATCGAACCGGCGCAGGCGCTGCTGGCGCATGACGAGTTGGACCTGGCGCCGGGCACGGCGCGGCTCAAGTTCGACGGCGGCCACGGCGGCCAGAACGGACTGCGCGATACCATCCGCCTGCTCGGGCATGCCGGCTTCCACCGCCTGCGCATCGGCATCGGCCATCCCGGCCACAAGGACAAGGTGGTGCCGTGGGTGCTGGGACGCGCCGGCAAGGACGACCAGTTGCTCATCGATCGCGCCATCGACGACGCCATCGATGTGCTGCCGCTGGCCGTGCAGGGCGATTTCAACGAGGCGATGAAGCGGTTGCATACGAGCAGGGGTGCGTGATTGGGGATTGGGGATTCGCGGCCGCGCGGCTGGGCGAATCTCCAATCCCGAATCCCAAATCCCGGAATCTGAAACATGGGCATCAAATGCGGCATCGTCGGCCTGCCCAACGTCGGCAAGTCGACCCTGTTCAATGCGCTGACCAAGGCGGGCATCGCCGCGGCCAACTTTCCGTTCTGTACCATCGAGCCGAATGTGGGCGTGGTGCCGGTGCCGGATCCGCGCCTGAACGCGCTGGCGGCGATCATCAATCCGCAGAAGGTCGTGCCGACCGCGGTCGAGTTCGTCGACATCGCCGGCCTGGTCGCCGGTGCGGCCAGCGGTGAGGGCCTGGGCAACAAGTTCCTGGCGCATATCCGCGAGGTCGATGCGATCACCCACGTGGTGCGCTGCTTCGAGCATGGCGACATCATCCACGTGAACAACAAGGTTGACCCGGTTTCCGACATCGAGACCATCGACACCGAGCTGGCCCTGGCCGACCTGGACAGCGTCGAGAAGGCGCTCAACCGCGCCGAGCGTTCGGCCAAGGGTGGCGACAAGGACGCGGCGGCGCGCAAGCCGGTGCTGGCCAAGCTGCAGGCCGCGCTGGCCGAGGGCAAGGCCGGGCGCAACGCCGGGCTGGACGAGGAAGAGAAGGCGCTGGTGCGCGACCTGTTCCTGCTCACCCTCAAGCCGGTGATGTACATCGCCAACGTGCTGGAAGACGGCTTCGAGAACAATCCGCACCTGGATGCGGTGCGCGCGCATGCCGCCGCCGAGGGCGCCGAGGTGGTGCCGGTGTCGGCGGCGATCGAGGAAGAACTGTCGCAACTGGACGACGCCGACCGCGATGCGTTCCTGGCCGATCTGGGCCTGAGCGAGCCGGGCCTGAACCGGGTGATCCGCGCCGGTTACACCCTGCTGGGGCTGCAGACCTACTTCACCGCCGGCGTGAAGGAAGTGCGCGCCTGGACGGTCAAGGCCGGGTCGACCGCGCCGCAGGCCGCGGCGGTGATCCACACCGACTTCGAGAAGGGCTTCATCCGCGCCGAAACCATCGCCTACGACGACTTCATCAAGTACAAGGGCGAGGCCGGTGCCAAGGAGGCCGGGCGCCTGCGTCTGGAAGGCAAGGAGTACCGCGTGCAGGAAGGCGATATCCTGCATTTCCGCTTCAACGTCTGATGCGTGCGCGTGTCCTGGCCGGGCGCGCGCAAGCAACGACGATTTCCTGCGACATCGCGTCAAAATACTGTTGACAAGGCGGGGATGTCAGGGAAGAATAGCGGGCTGTTTCACCCCTCTCTGATTTCGGCTTCGCAGCCGGGTTCGAGTGGGTAAGTTGGAGGGATACCCAAGCGGCCAACGGGGGCAGACTGTAAATCTGCTGGCTTACGCCTTCGGTGGTTCGAATCCACCTCCCTCCACCAGTTATTTTGTTGTGGCAGTGCGGCATCCCGTAGCGGGAGTAGTTCAACGGTAGAACCTCAGCCTTCCAAGCTGATGGTGCGGGTTCGATTCCCGTCTCCCGCTCCATTGAACGCGCTTGTGTCACAATAGAACAACGCTCACGTAGCTCAGTCGGTAGAGCACCTCCTTGGTAAGGAGGAGGTCGAAGGTTCGATTCCTTTCGTGAGCACCATATTCAGTCGTCAAATCTTTCTACGATCACCGAGAAGAAGCAGCCATGGCCAAGGGTAAGTTCGAGCGCACCAAGCCGCACGTCAACGTCGGCACCATCGGTCACGTCGACCACGGCAAGACCACGCTGACCGCGGCGCTGACCAAGATCGGCGCAGAGCGCTTCGGCGGCGAGTTCAAGGCGTACGACGCGATCGACGCGGCGCCGGAAGAGAAGGCGCGCGGCATCACGATCTCGACCGCCCACGTGGAATACGAATCCCCGACGCGCCACTACGCGCACGTGGATTGCCCGGGTCACGCGGACTACGTCAAGAACATGATCACCGGTGCGGCGCAGATGGACGGCGCGATCCTGGTGTGCTCGGCCGCTGACGGCCCGATGCCGCAGACCCGCGAGCACATCCTGCTGTCGCGTCAGGTCGGCGTGCCGCACATCGTGGTGTTCCTGAACAAGGCCGACATGGTCGACGACGCCGAGCTGCTCGAGCTGGTCGAGATGGAAGTGCGCGAGCTGCTGAGCAAGTACGACTTCCCGGGCGATGACACCCCGATCATCCACGGTTCGGCCCGTCTGGCGCTGGAAGGCGACCAGAGCGACATCGGCGTGCCGGCGATCCTGAAGCTGGTGGACGCGCTGGACTCGTTCATCCCGGAGCCGCAGCGCGACGTGGACAAGCCGTTCCTGATGCCGGTGGAAGACGTGTTCTCGATCTCGGGCCGCGGCACCGTGGTGACCGGTCGTATCGAGCGCGGCATCATCAAGGTGGGCGACGAAATCGAAATCGTCGGCATCCGTGCGACGCAGAAGACCACCGTGACCGGCGTGGAAATGTTCCGCAAGCTGCTGGACCAGGGCCAGGCGGGCGACAACGCGGGCCTGCTGCTGCGCGGCACCAAGCGTGACGACGTGGAGCGCGGCCAGGTGCTGTGTAAGCCGGGTTCGATCAAGCCGCACACCGAGTTCGAAGCCGAAGTGTACGTGCTGTCGAAGGACGAGGGCGGCCGTCACACCCCGTTCTTCAAGGGCTACCGTCCGCAGTTCTACTTCCGCACCACCGACATCACCGGTGCGGTGCAGCTGCCGGAAGGCGTGGAAATGGTGATGCCGGGCGACAACGTCAAGATGGTGGTGACGCTGATCAACCCGGTGGCGATGGACGAAGGCCTGCGCTTCGCGATCCGCGAAGGCGGCCGTACCGTCGGCGCCGGCGTGGTGGCCAAGATCATCAAGTAATGCCCTCCGGCGGCGAAGGCCGCCGGGCTCGACGGCAGGATGGCGGTCTCGGCCGCCGGAATCCGACGAGGTGCAGGCGGCTATAGCCGTCGGGTTCAGCGAAGGGCGGGCCGGAACCTTCGGTCCGCCTTCGCCGTCTCAGGGAAGTGCAGTCGTTCTTACTACACGCCAGTAGCTCAATTGGCAGAGCAGCGGTCTCCAAAACCGCAGGTTGGGGGTTCGAGTCCCTCCTGGCGTGCCAATCTGCCGCTCCCTATCCAGTGACCTCGGTCGCATAGCAGCAAGAGTCGGATGAACAGCAAGATCGAGCATTCCAAAGGCCCCGCCGCCTCTGTCGGTGGCGATATCGTCAAGTACGTCATCGCTGCGTTGCTGGTGGTCGCCGGCCTGTTTGTCTGGTTCTGGTTCGGCGATGCGAGCCGTGCTGCACAGCTGGGGAGTTGGTCCGGTCCGCTGCGCGGACTGGCGGTGGTGGCCGGCCTGGTCGCCGGTGCCGCGGTGTTCCTGCTGACGGCCAAGGGTCGCGAGGGCCGCGAGTTCCTGTCCGAATCCCGTTTCGAACTGCGCAAGGTGGTGTGGCCGACCCGCCAGGAAGCCATCCGCACCACCTGGGTGGTGATCGTGGTGGTGATCATTCTGAGTCTGTTGCTGGGCGGGTTCGATTTCCTGATCCAGAAGCTGATGCAGTGGTTCGTGAGCCGTTGAGGAGAGTGCAGCAGTGAAGCGTTGGTATGTCGTTCACGCCTATTCAGGCTTCGAGAAGTCCGTGGCCCAAGCGCTGCGCGACCGTATTGCGCGTGACGAGATGCAGGAGCGCTTCGGTGACGTGCTGGTGCCCACCGAGGAAGTGATCGAGATGCGCTCCGGCCAGAAGCGCCGTTCCGAGCGCAAGTTCTTCCCGGGTTACGTGCTGGTCCAGATCGAGACCCACGAGGAAGGCGGCATTCCGCGCATCGACAACGAAAGCTGGCACCTGGTCAAAGAGACGCCGAAGGTGATGGGCTTCATTGGCGGTACCGCCGATCGTCCGCTGCCGATCCGCGACGAAGAGGCCGATGCGATCCTGCAGCGCGTTCAGGATGGCGTGGAGAAGCCGCGTCCGAAGGTGCTGTTCGAGCCGGGCCAGATGGTCCGCGTCACCGACGGTCCGTTCAACGACTTCAACGGCGTGGTCGAGGAAGTCAACTACGAGAAGAGCCGCCTGCGCGTGGCGGTGCTGATCTTCGGCCGTTCCACCCCGGTGGAGCTGGAATTCGGCCAGGTCGAGAAGGCCTGAGCCCGCCCCGGCGCGGCTGCGCCGGGCGCCAAAATCTCTGCTATACTGCGCGGCTCCCTGTCCAGGCAAGCCGCCGGGCAGAACGGAAGCCGCCGCGAGGCGGCTTTCTGCGCACTTCAAAAACGTGATGGCGGGACACGTGATTTTCCCGTCGCGATGGGGAGCCTGCGGTTTAGGCGCTAGCACCCGGAGACACTAAAATGGCAAAGAAAGTCGTCGGTTACATCAAGCTGCAGGTGAAGGCCGGTCAGGCCAACCCCTCGCCGCCGGTCGGTCCTGCGCTGGGTCAGCGTGGCCTGAACATCATGGAATTCTGCAAGGCGTTTAATGCCGCCACGCAGAAGCTGGAGCCGGGCCTGCCGACTCCGGTCATCATCACGGCCTATTCGGACCGTACCTTCACCTTCGTCACCAAGAGCACCCCGGCCAGCGTGCTGCTGAAGAAGGCCGCGGGCGTCAGCTCCGGCTCCAAGCGTCCGAACACCGAGAAGGTGGGCAAGGTGACCCGCAAGCAGCTCGAAGAGATCGCCAAGGCGAAGGAAGCCGACCTGACGGCGGCGGAGCTGGAAGCGGCGGTACGCACGATTGCGGGTTCCGCCCGCAGCATGGGCCTGACGGTGGAGGGTTAAGCAATGGCACAGACCAAGCGACAGAAAGCGATCCGTGCTGCCGTGCAGCCGGGCAAGGCGTATTCGATCGACGAAGCGCTGAAGATCGTCAAGACCACCAGCAAGGCCAAGTTCGTCGAAGCCGTCGACGTGGCCGTGCGCCTGGGCGTGGACGCGAAGAAGTCCGACCAGCAGGTGCGCGGTTCCACCGTGCTGCCGGCCGGTACCGGCAAGAGCGTGCGCGTGGCGGTGTTCGCCCCCGCCGGCGCCAAGGCCGATGAGGCGCTGGCCGCCGGTGCCGAAGCCGTCGGTATGGACGACCTGGCCGAGAAGATGCAGGGCGGCGACCTGAACTACGACGTGGTCATCGCCACCCCGGACGCGATGCGCGTCGTCGGCAAGCTGGGCACCCTGCTGGGCCCGCGCGGCCTGATGCCGAACCCCAAGGTCGGCACCGTGTCCGCCAACCCGGCCGAAGCGGTCAAGAACGCCAAGTCGGGCCAGGTGCGCTACCGCACCGACAAGGCCGGCATCATCCACTGCACCATCGGCAAGGCCAGCTTCGAAGACGACGCGCTGAAGAGCAACCTGCAGGCGCTGCTGCTGGACCTGGTCAAGGCCAAGCCGGCGACCTCGAAGGGCACCTACCTGCAGAAGATCTCGGTGAGCTCGACCATGGGTCCGGGCGTCACCATCGATCAGGCGTCGCTGTCCTTGAAGTAATCGCAACACGGCGCCGCCCGCGAGGTGCGGCGCCGGTTCCACCCTTTTGAAGGCGTCGCCCGGGGCAACCCGACGCGAAGCCGTCAAAGACCGCAGGCGCGGTCTGCGCACACCGACGACGGGCACGGAAGCTCGACACGGCAAGGAGTCGCCGTCGGTACAGCGGGATCGCTTAATCCAGTCCCCTCGGGGACGCGCCGGCGTAGATGGTGCCGCCTTTCTGGAGTTTTTCTGGTGCAGGCCAGCCCGGTGTTCCGGGCGCGCTCACTCCAGGTCTGGAACGGCCACCAACTGGGATGCCATGCGGCATCCCCGGCATCCAGGATGGAGGCCGCCCAGGACCGCAAGCGGCAGGAGCCGCGAGCGGAGTAAGTTTGAAGCAGGGATTCGGGATTCGGGATTGGGGATTGGCAAGAGCGGCGGTATCGCTCCTGACGCATCCCAGGTCGCGCATTTCAACTCCCGGCTTTAACGGAGGAGTGCAATGGCTCTCAATCTGTCCCAGAAGCAAGAAGTCGTCGCCGAACTGGCCGACGTCGCCGCGAAGGCCCACTCCTTGGTTGCTGCCGAGTACGCCGGCATCACGGTCTCGCAAATGACCGCGATGCGCAAGAAGGCGCGCGAAACCGGTGTGTACTTGCGTGTTGTCAAGAACACCCTGGCCGCGCGTGCCGTTGCCGGTACCGAATACGAGTGCGTCCAGGACGCGCTGGTCGGTCCGCTGCTGTATGCGTTCTCGACGGAAGAACCCGGCGCTGCCGGTCGTCTGATCAAGGAATTCGCCAAGGGTAACGACAAGCTGCAGGCCAAGGTCGTGTCGCTGGGTGGTCAGCTGTATCCGGCCGCTCATCTCGAGGTGTTGGCGTCGCTGCCGACCCGCGAGCAGGCGCTGGCCATGCTGGCGCGCGTCCTGGCCGAGCCGGCGAGCATGTTCGCCCGTGCGGTCAAGGCTGTGGGCGACAAGCAGGGTGGCGGCGACGCCGCACCTGCCGACGCCGAAGCGGAAGCCCCGGCCGAAACGGCTTAAGTTCGCGACACCTGAAACGGTTCACTAGAACCTCATCCAGAAAAAATTCCAAAGGTAATCACAATGTCCCTGTCTAACGAGCAGATCGTCGACGCAATCGCCGAAAAGACCCTCATGGAAGTGATGGAGCTGGTCAAGGCCATCGAAGACAAGTTCGGCGTCTCCGCCGCCGCCCCGGTCGCCGCTGCCGGTCCGGCCGTGGCCGCCGCGCCGGTCGAAGAGCAGACCGAGTTCAACGTCATCCTGATCGACGCCGGCGCCAAGAAGGTCGACGTCATCAAGGCCGTCCGCGCCATCACCGGCCTGGGCCTGAAGGAAGCCAAGGACCTCACCGAGGCCGGCGGCGTCCTGAAGGAAGCCGTGTCGAAGGAAGACGCCGACAAGTTCAAGAAGGACCTGGAAGCCGCTGGCGCGAAGGTCGAAGTCAAGTAAGCAGTCCCTTGCATCGCCAGCCGTTCAAGGCGATGCACTGAAGGCTGGGGGCGAAAGCCCCCGGCCTTTGGCCGTTGTTGCAATGCCGGGATTGGATATTCGGCATCGGAGATTCGAGAGGCGGTCGTCGACCCATCCCGAATCCCCTCATCCCCAATCTCGTTCTCATCGAGTTGGTAGTTGGAAGTAGCGGGAGAAGGCGTGCTGGTGCCGGCAATACCAGCGACTTCCAACTGACAATTTATGTTCACTCAGGGCCGCGGACGCGTGGCCCGCATCAGCCAAGGTGATACCTCATGACGTCTTATTCGTTCACCGAAAAGAAGCGTATCCGCAAGGACTTCGGCAAGCAGCGCTCGATTCTCGAAGTGCCGTTCCTGCTTGCCATCCAGGTGGATTCCTACCGCGAGTTCCTGCAGGAGAACACCGACCCGAACAAGCGTTCGGACCACGGCCTGCATGCGGCCCTGAAATCGGTGTTCCCGATCTCCAGCTACAGCGGCAACGCGGCGCTGGAGTACGTCGGCTACAAGCTCGGCGAACCGGTGTTCGACGAGCGTGAATGCCGCCAGCGCGGCATGAGCTACGGCGCGCCGCTGCGCGTGACCGTGCGCCTGGTGATCTACGATCGCGAGTCCTCGACCAAGGCGATCAAGTACGTCAAGGAGCAGGAGGTCTACCTCGGCGAAATCCCGCTGATGACCGACAACGGCACCTTCATCGTCAACGGCACCGAGCGCGTCATCGTCTCGCAGCTGCACCGCTCGCCGGGCGTGTTCTTCGACCACGACCGCGGCAAGACCCACAGCTCGGGCAAGCTGCTGTACAGCGCCCGCATCATCCCGTACCGCGGCTCCTGGCTGGACTTCGAGTTCGACCCGAAGGACGCGCTGTTCACCCGTATCGACCGCCGCCGAAAGCTGCCGGTGTCGATCCTGCTGCGCGCGCTCGGCTACTCGAACGAGGAGATGCTGTCCGAGTTCTTCGAGATCAACACCTTCCACATCGACCCGAAGGAAGGCGTGCAGCTGGAGCTGGTGCCCGAGCGCCTGCGCGGCGAGACCCTGAACTTCGACCTGGCCGACGGCGACAAGGTCATCGTCGAAGCCGGCAAGCGCATCACCGCGCGCCACGTCAAGCAGCTCGAGGCCTCCGGCATCGCCGCGCTGGCCGTGCCCGACGAGTACTTGGTCGGCCGCATCCTGTCGCATGACGTGGTCGATGCCTCGACCGGCGAACTGCTGGCCAGCGCCAATGACGAAATCAGCGAAGATCAGCTGACCGCGTTCCGCAAGGCCGGCGTCGATGCCGTGGGCACGCTGTGGGTCAACGACCTGGATCGCGGTCCGTACCTGTCCAACACCCTGCGCATCGATCCGACCAAGACCCAGCTCGAGGCGCTGGTCGAGATCTACCGCATGATGCGTCCGGGCGAGCCGCCGACCAAGGACGCCGCGCAGAACCTGTTCCACAACCTGTTCTTCACCTTCGAGCGCTACGACCTGTCGACGGTCGGCCGCATGAAGTTCAACCGCCGTGTCGGCCGCAAGGAAGTCACCGGCGAGTCGGTGCTGTACGACAAGAAGTACTTCGGCGAGCGCAACGACGAAGAGTCCAAGCGCCTGGTCGCCGAGCACGCCGACAGCTCCGACATCCTGGACGTGATCAAGGTCCTGACCGAGATCCGCAACGGCCGCGGCGTGGTCGACGACATCGACCACCTGGGCAACCGTCGCGTGCGTTCGGTCGGCGAAATGGCCGAGAACGTGTTCCGCGTGGGCCTGGTCCGCGTCGAGCGCGCGGTCAAGGAGCGTCTGTCGATGGCCGAGTCCGAAGGCCTGACCCCGCAGGAACTGATCAACGCCAAGCCGGTGGCCGCCGCGATCAAGGAGTTCTTCGGCTCCTCGCAGCTGTCGCAGTTCATGGACCAGAACAACCCGCTGTCGGAAGTGACGCACAAGCGTCGCGTCTCCGCGCTGGGTCCGGGCGGTCTGACCCGCGAGCGCGCCGGCTTCGAAGTGCGCGACGTGCATCCGACCCACTACGGCCGCGTCTGCACCATCGAAACCCCGGAAGGCCCGAACATCGGCCTGATCAACTCGCTGGCGGTGTATGCCCGCACCAACCAGTACGGCTTCCTCGAGACGCCGTACCGTAAGGTCGTGGACGGCCAGATCACCGACGAAGTCGAATACCTGTCGGCGATCGAAGAGAACGAGTACGTCATCGCCCAGGCCAACGCGCTGCACGACGCCAAGAGCCGCCTGACCGAGCAGTTCGTGCCGTGCCGCTACCAGGGCGAGTCGCTGCTGAAGCCGCCGGCGGAAGTGCACTTCATGGACGTGTCGCCGATGCAGACCGTGTCGATCGCGGCCGCGCTGGTGCCGTTCCTGGAGCACGACGACGCCAACCGCGCACTGATGGGCGCGAACATGCAGCGCCAGGCCGTGCCGACGCTGCGTGCGCAGAAGCCGCTGGTCGGTACCGGCATCGAGCGCGCCGTGGCGCGCGACTCGGGCGTGACCGTGAACGCCCGCCGTGGCGGCGTGATCGAGCAGATCGACGCCGGCCGCATCGTGGTCAAGGTCAACGAGGCCGAGATCGGCGGCGGCACCGACGCCGGCGTCGACATCTACAACCTGATCAAGTACACCCGCTCCAACCAGAACACCTGCATCAACCAGCGTCCGCTGGTGAACGTGGGCGACGTGATCGCGCGCGGCGACGTGCTGGCCGACGGTCCCTCGACCGATATCGGCGAGCTGGCCCTGGGCCAGAACATGCTGATCGCGTTCATGCCGTGGAACGGCTACAACTTCGAAGACTCCATCCTGCTCTCCGAGCGCGTGGTGGAAGAGGATCGCTACACCACGATCCACATCGAAGAACTGACCTGCGTGGCGCGCGACACCAAGCTGGGACCGGAGGAAATCTCCGCCGACATCCCCAACGTGTCCGAGCAGGCGCTGAACCGTCTGGACGAGAGCGGCGTGGTGTATATCGGTGCGGAAGTGCGCGCCGGCGACATCATGGTCGGCAAGGTCACGCCGAAGGGCGAGAGCCAGCTGACCCCGGAAGAGAAGCTGCTGCGCGCGATCTTCGGCGAGAAGGCCTCGGACGTGAAGGACAGCTCGCTGCGCGTGCCGCCGGGCATGGACGGCACCGTCATCGACGTGCAGGTGTTCACCCGCGACGGCATCGAGAAGGACAAGCGCGCCCGCCAGATCGAGGAAAACGAGATCAAGCGGGTCAAGAAGGACTTCGACGACCAGTTCCGCATCCTGGAAAGCGCGATCTACGCGCGTCTGCGTGGCCAGCTGATCGGCAAGGTCGCCAATGGCGGTCCGAACCTGAAGAAGGGCGACACCATCAGCGACGCCTACCTGGACGGCCTGAAGAAGTCCGACTGGTTCGCGCTGCGCATGAAGGACGAGGACGCCTCCGAGGCGATCGAGCGCGCGCAGAAGCAGATCCAGGCGCACGAGAAGGAGTTCGAGCGTCGCTTCGCCGACAAGCGCGGCAAGATCACCGCCGGCGACGACCTCGCCCCGGGCGTGCTGAAGATGGTCAAGGTGTTCCTGGCGGTGAAGCGCCGTATCCAGCCCGGCGACAAGATGGCCGGTCGCCACGGCAACAAGGGTGTCGTGTCGATGATCCAGCCGATCGAGGACATGCCGTACATGGCCAACGGCGAGACCGTGGACATCGTGCTGAACCCGCTGGGCGTGCCGTCGCGTATGAACATCGGTCAGGTGCTGGAAGTGCACCTGGGCTGGGCCGCCAAGGGCCTGGGTCGCAAGATCCAGAACATGCTCGAGGCCCAGGCCAAGGTGGCCGACCTGCGCAAGTTCCTGGCGCAGATCTACAACCACGACCAGAAGCTGGGCGAGGACCGCGTGGACCTGGACCAGTTCAGCGACGCGGAGCTGCTGGCGTTGTCGAAGAACCTGACCGACGGCGTGCCGATGGCCACCCCGGTGTTCGACGGTGCCACCGAGGCCGAGATCAAGCACATGCTCGAGCTCGCCGACCTGCCGATCAGCGGCCAGACCCAGCTGTACGACGGCCGCACCGGCGAGGCGTTCGATCGCCACACCACGGTCGGCTACATGCACATGCTGAAGCTGAACCACCTGGTCGACGACAAGATGCACGCGCGCTCCACCGGCCCGTACTCGCTGGTCACCCAGCAGCCGCTGGGCGGCAAGGCGCAGTTCGGCGGCCAGCGCTTCGGCGAAATGGAAGTCTGGGCGCTGGAAGCCTACGGCGCGGCCTACACCCTGCAGGAAATGCTGACGGTGAAGTCCGACGACGTGCAGGGCCGCAACCAGATGTACAAGAACATCGTCGACGGCGAGCACGAGATGGTCGCCGGCATGCCGGAGTCCTTCAACGTGCTGGTGAAGGAAATCCGCTCGCTGGCGATCAACATGGAACTGGAAGACTGAAAGGCCGGGACTCGGGACCCGGGACCCGGGACTCGGAAAAGCCAGGAGCGCGATCGCTCTGCTTTTCCGGGTCCCGGACCCCGGGTCCCGGGTCCCGAAAGATCCTTTCCGCCCCCGTCCTCGATACGAAATTCCTCCGACCCGGAGATACCCAATGAAAGACCTGCTCAACCTCTTCAACCAGCAGCGCCAGACGCTGGACTTCGACGCGATCAAGATCGCGCTGGCCTCGCCGGACCTGATCCGTTCGTGGTCCTTCGGCGAAGTGAAGAAGCCGGAAACCATCAACTACCGTACCTTCAAGCCCGAGCGCGACGGCCTGTTCTGCGCCGCCATCTTCGGCCCGATCAAGGACTACGAGTGCCTGTGCGGCAAGTACAAGCGCATGAAGCACCGCGGCGTGGTCTGCGAGAAGTGCGGCACCGAAGTGACCCTGGCCAAGGTGCGTCGCGAGCGCATGGGCCACATCGACCTGGCCTCGCCGGTCGCGCACATCTGGTTCCTGAAGTCGCTGCCGTCGCGCATCGGCCTGATGCTGGACATGACTTTGCGCGACATCGAGCGCGTGCTGTACTTCGAAGCCTACGTGGTGACCGAGCCGGGCCTGACCGCGCTTGAGCGCCGCCAGCTGCTGACCGAAGAGCAGTACCTGACCGCGCGTCAGGAGCACGGCGATGACTTCGACGCCGCCATGGGCGCCGAGGCCGTGTACGAACTGCTGCGCACCATTGACCTGCAGTCGGAAATGACCCGCCTGCGCGAAGAGATCGCCAGCACCGGTTCGGAAACCAAGCTCAAGCGTCTGACCAAGCGCATCAAGCTGATCGAGGCCTTCATCGAGTCCGGCAACCGTCCGGAGTGGATGGTGATGACCGTGCTGCCGGTGCTGCCGCCGGATCTGCGTCCGCTGGTGCCGCTGGACGGCGGCCGCTTCGCGACCTCGGATCTGAACGACCTGTACCGCCGCGTCATCAACCGCAACAACCGCCTGCGCCGCCTGCTCGAGCTGAACGCGCCGGACATCATCGTGCGCAACGAAAAGCGCATGCTGCAGGAATCGGTCGATGCGCTGCTGGACAACGGCCGCCGCGGCCGTGCCATCACCGGCACCAACAAGCGCCCGCTGAAGTCGCTGGCCGACATGATCAAGGGCAAGCAGGGCCGGTTCCGTCAGAACCTGCTCGGCAAGCGCGTGGACTACTCCGGCCGTTCGGTGATCGTGGTCGGCCCGACCCTGCGTCTGCACGAGTGCGGCCTGCCGAAGAAGATGGCGCTGGAGCTGTTCAAGCCGTTCGTGTTCGCCAAGCTGCAGCGTCGCGGCCTGGCCACCACCATCAAGGCCGCCAAGAAGCTGGTCGAGCGCGAAGAAGCCGAAGTCTGGGACATCCTGGAAGAGGTGATCCGCGAGCACCCGGTGCTGCTGAACCGTGCGCCGACCCTGCACCGTCTGGGTATCCAGGCGTTCGAGCCGGTGCTGATCGAAGGCAAGGCGATCCAGCTGCACCCGCTGGTCTGCACCGCGTTCAACGCCGACTTCGACGGTGACCAGATGGCCGTGCACGTGCCGCTGTCGCTGGAAGCGCAGCTGGAAGCGCGCGCGCTGATGATGTCCACCAATAACATCCTGTCGCCGGCCAACGGCGAGCCGATCATCGTGCCGTCGCAGGACGTGGTGCTGGGCCTGTACTACATGAGCCGCGCCCTGGAGAACAAGAAGGGCGAGGGCATGGTGTTCGCCAACATCGCCGAAGTGAAGCGCGCCTACGACAACCGTGCGGTCGAACTGCACGCCAAGGTCAAGGTCCGCATCACCGAGACGGTGATCGACGAAGAAGGCAACCGCAGCAAGAAGACCTCGATCGTGGACACCACGATCGGGCGCGCGCTGCTGGCCGAGATCCTGCCGGAAGGCCTGCCGTTCGCGCTGGCCAACACCGAGCTGACCAAGAAGAACATCAGCCGCCTGATCAACTCCAGCTACCGCCAGCTGGGTCTGAAGGACAGCGTCGTGTTCGCCGACAAGCTGATGTACACCGGCTTCGCCTACGCGACCCGCGCCGGCGTGTCGATCGGCATCGACGACATGCTGATCCCGTCGGAGAAGAAGGGCATCCTCGGCGAAGCCGAGCAGGAAGTGCTGGAAATCCAGGAGCAGTACCAGTCCGGTCTGGTTACCGCCGGCGAGCGCTACAACAAGGTCGTGGACATCTGGTCGCGCACCAACGAGCGCATCGCCAAGGCGATGATGGACACCATCGGCACCGAGAAGGTGGTCAACGCCAAGGGCGAGACCATCGACCAGAAGTCGATGAACTCGCTGTACATCATGGCCGACTCCGGCGCGCGTGGTTCGCAGGCGCAGATCCGTCAGCTGGCCGGCATGCGCGGCCTGATGGCCCGCCCGGACGGCTCGATCATCGAGACGCCGATCAAGGCGAACTTCCGCGAAGGCCTGAACGTGCAGGAGTACTTCAACTCCACCCACGGTGCCCGTAAGGGTCTGGCCGATACCGCGCTGAAGACCGCCAACTCCGGTTACCTGACCCGTCGCCTGGTCGACGTGGCGCAGGACGTGGTGATCACCGAGCCGGATTGCGGCACCACCGACGGCCTGACCATGACCCCGATCGTGGAAGGCGGCGACGTGGTCGAGCCCTTGCGCGACCGCGTGCTCGGCCGCGTGGTGGCCGAGGACGTGTTCCTGCCGGGCAACGACGAGGATCCGATCGTCACCCGCAACACCCTGCTCGACGAGCAGTGGGTGGCCAAGCTGGAAGAGGCCGGCGTGCAGTCGGTCAAGGTCCGCTCGACCATCACCTGCGAATCGGCGTTCGGCGTGTGCGCGCGTTGCTACGGCCGCGACCTGGCCCGTGGCCACCTGGTCAACATCGGCGAAGCGGTCGGCGTCATCGCCGCGCAGTCGATCGGCGAGCCGGGTACCCAGCTGACCATGCGTACCTTCCACATCGGCGGCGCGGCTTCGCGTGCGGCGGCGGTGGACAACATCACGGTCAAGACCACCGGTTCGATCAAGTTCAACAACCTCAAGTCGGTCGAGCACGCCAACGGTTCGCTGGTGGCGGTGTCGCGTTCGGGCGAACTGTCGGTGCTCGACGGCCACGGCCGCGAGCGCGAGCGCTACAAGCTGCCGTACGGCGCCACCATCACCGCCAAGGACGGCGACGCCGTCAAGGCCGGCCAGTCGGTGGCGAACTGGGATCCGCACAACCACCCGATCGTGTCGGAAGTGGCCGGTTTCATCCGCTTCATCGACTTCATCGACGGCGTCACCGTCATCGAGAAGACCGACGAACTGACCGGCCTGGCCTCGCGCGAGATCACCGATCCGAAGCGCCGCGGCACCCAGGCCAAGGACCTGCGCCCGATCGTGCGCATCGTCGACGGCAAGGGCAACGACCTGACCATCCCGGGCACCGATCTGCCGGCGCAGTACCTGCTGCCGCCGCGCTCGATCGTCAACCTGCAGGACGGCGCGCCGGTCGGCGTGGGCGACGTGGTCGCCAAGATCCCGCAGGAAGCCTCCAAGACCCGCGACATCACCGGCGGTCTGCCGCGCGTGGCCGACCTGTTCGAGGCGCGCAAGCCGAAGGATCCGGCGATCCTGGCCGAGCGTTCGGGCATCATCAGCTTCGGCAAGGACACCAAGGGCAAGCAGCGCCTGATCATCAAGGACACCGACGGGTCGGAGCACGAAGAGCTGATCCCGAAGTACCGCCAGATCATCGTGTTCGAAGGCGAGCACGTGGCCAAGGGCGAAACCGTGGTGGACGGCGAGCCGAGCCCGCAGGACATCCTGCGTCTGCTGGGCGTCGAGCCGCTGGCCGCGTACCTGGTCAAGGAAATCCAGGACGTGTACCGCCTGCAGGGCGTGAAGATCAACGACAAGCACATCGAGGTCATCACCCGGCAGATGCTGCGCAAGGTCGAGATCACCGACCAGGGCAACAGCAAGTTCCTCAACGGCGAGCAGGCCGAGCGCCAGCGCGTCATCGAGGAGAATGCCCGCCTGGTGACCCGCAACGAACTGCCGGCCAAGTACGAGCCGGTGCTGCTGGGCATCACCAAGGCCTCGCTGGCGACCGAGTCGTTCATCTCGGCCGCGTCGTTCCAGGAGACCACCCGCGTCCTCACCGAGGCGGCGGTCCGCGGCACCAGCGACACGCTGCGCGGCCTGAAGGAAAACGTGATCGTGGGTCGCCTGATCCCGGCCGGTACCGGCCTGGCGTACCACAACACGCGCCGCCGCAACGCCAGCGGCCTGACCGAGTCGGAGATGCAGACCCTGTCCGGCGGCAGCGCCGAGCCGGCGGTCGAGACCTCCGCCCCGGCGGCTGCCGGTAGCGAAGAGTAAAAACAGCAAGCCGGACCGGTCCCGCTCGCGGGGCCGATCTACCAAGCGAAAGGGGGCGCAGCGGAAGCGCCCCGTATTCCGGCCCCGGATGGGCCAGCAAGTAAAAATTCCGTTGTGTTGACGGCGCTTTGACTTGCCCGCTATACTTTCCTGTCTCGGCAGGCCGTCCTTCGGCCTGCCTTCGTTTTCACGCATCCAGGCCCGACGGCCTCAATCAGAAGAATCCACTGATGGCGACGATCAACCAGCTGGTCCGCAAGCCGCGGCAGGCGACCACCTACAAGAGCGCCTCTCCGGCGCTGGACAAGTGCCCGCAGCGCCGTGGCGTCTGCACGCGCGTGTACACCACCACCCCGAAGAAGCCGAACTCGGCCCTGCGTAAGGTCGCCAAGGTGCGCCTGACCAACCAGGAAGAGGTCATCAGCTACATCGGTGGCGAAGGCCACAACCTGCAGGAGCACTCCGTGGTCCTGATCCGCGGCGGTCGCGTCAAGGATCTGCCGGGCGTGCGCTACCACACCGTGCGCGGTTCGCTCGATGCCGCCGGCGTCGCCAAGCGTCGCCAGGGTCGTTCCAAGTACGGCGCCAAGCGTCCGAAGAAGAGCTAAGGGAAGCACACATGTCACGTAAAGGTAATACGCCGCAGCGCGCCGTTCTCCCGGATCCCAAGCACGGGAGCGAGACCATCGCCCGCTTCATCAACATGGTGATGCTGAGCGGCAAGAAGTCGGTTGCCGAAAAGATCGTCTACGGCGCGATGGACGTCATCGGCGAGAAGAACCCCAACGCGGTCGAGCTGGTGCAGAAGGCGCTGGACAACGTCGCTCCGGCGGTCGAAGTCAAGTCGCGCCGTGTCGGCGGTGCCACCTACCAGGTGCCGGTCGAGGTGCGTTCCTCCCGTCGCATGGCGCTGGCGATGCGCTGGCTGATCGACTCGGCGCGCAAGCGCGGCGAGAACTCGATGCCGCGCAAGCTGGCGGCCGAGCTGGTCGACGCCTCGGAAAACCGTGGTGGCGCCATCAAGAAGCGCGAAGAGACTCACCGCATGGCGGAAGCGAACAAGGCATTCGCGCACTACCGCTGGTGACCTTCCGGGCCTTGGAAACGGGGCCCGTCAGCACTATCTAGAAGTGCTGCTAGCTGCGCCGTCGCGCGCGGCACAAATCCGAAGGCCGCCGCAAGGCGGCGTTCGGCCATCCGAAATCCAAGAAATTTGAGAGGCTCCCTGTGGCCCGTACCACTCCCATCGAGCGTTACCGCAACTTCGGCATCATGGCCCACATCGATGCCGGCAAGACCACCACCTCCGAACGCATCCTGTTCTACACCGGCGTCAGCCACAAGATCGGCGAGGTGCATGACGGTGCCGCGACGATGGACTGGATGGAGCAGGAGCAGGAGCGCGGCATCACCATCACCTCCGCGGCCACCACGGCGTTCTGGAGCGGCATGGACAAGTCGCTGCCGCAGCACCGCTTCAACATCATCGATACCCCCGGGCACGTCGACTTCACCATCGAAGTCGAGCGTTCGCTGCGCGTGCTCGACGGCGCGGTGTTCGTGCTGTGCGCGGTCGGTGGCGTGCAGCCGCAGTCCGAGACCGTGTGGCGTCAGGCCAACAAGTACGCGGTGCCGCGCCTTGCCTTCGTCAACAAGATGGACCGCACCGGCGCCAACTTCGACAAGGTCGTCGAGCAGCTGAAGTCGCGCCTGGGTGCCTACCCGGTGCCGATGCAGGTGCCGATCGGCGCCGAAGACGGCTTCGAGGGCGTGGTCGACCTGATCAAGATGAAGGCGGTCCATTGGGATACCGCCTCGCAGGGCACCGTGTTCGAGTACCGCGAGATTCCCGCGCACCTGGCCGACAAGGCCACCGAAGCGCGTGCGTTCATGGTCGAGGCCGCCGCCGAAGCCAACGAAGACCTGATGGACAAGTACCTCAACGAGGGCGACTTGTCCGAGGCCGAGATCATCAACGGCCTGCGCGAGCGCACCCTGAAGGTGGAAGTGGTGCCGGTGTACTGCGGTACCGCGTTCAAGAACAAGGGTGTGCAGGCGATGCTCGACGGCGTGATCCAGCTGCTGCCGTCGCCCAGCGACCGTCCGCCGGTCAAGGGCATCGACGAGGACGACAAGGAAGACAGCCGTCCGGCCACCGACACCGCGCCGTTCTCGGCGCTGGCGTTCAAGATCATGACCGATCCGTTCGTGGGCTCGCTGACCTTCTTCCGCGTCTACTCCGGCACGCTGAACTCCGGCGACCAGGTGTACAACCCGGTCAAGTCGAAGAAGGAGCGCGTGGGTCGCATCCTGCAGATGCACTCCAACAACCGCGAAGAGATCAAGGAAGTGCGCGCGGGCGACATCGCCGCGGCGGTGGGTCTGAAGGACGTCACCACCGGCGACACGCTGTGCGCGCAGGACAACATCATCATCCTGGAGCGCATGGTGTTCCCGGAGCCGGTGATCTCGATGGCGGTCGAGCCGAAGACCAAGTCGGACCAGGAAAAGATGGGCATCGCGCTGAGCCGTCTGGCGCAGGAAGATCCCTCGTTCCGCGTCAACACCGACGAGGAATCCGGCCAGACCATCATCCGCGGCATGGGCGAGTTGCACCTGGAAATCATGGTCGACCGCATGAAGCGCGAGTTCAACGTCGAAGCCAACGTGGGCAAGCCGCAGGTGGCCTACCGCGAGACCATCCGCAAGGCGGTCAAGCAGGAAGGCAAGTTCGTGCGTCAGTCCGGCGGTAAGGGTCAGTACGGTCATGTCGTGCTCGAGATCGAGCCGCAGGAACGTGGCCTGGGCTACACCTTCGAGAACGCGATCGTCGGCGGCGTGGTGCCGAAGGAATACATCCCGGCGGTGGACAAGGGCATCCAGGAAGCGGTGGCCAACGGCGTGATGGCCGGCTACCCGATCGTGGACGTCAAGGTGCGCCTGATCGACGGTTCGTACCACGACGTCGACTCCTCGGAAATGGCGTTCAAGATCGCCGGCTCGATGGGCTTCAAGGAAGGCTTCAACAAGGCCAACCCGGTGCTGCTGGAGCCGATCATGAAGGTCGAGGTGGTGACGCCGGAAGACTACCTGGGCGATGTGATGGGCGACGTCAGCCGTCGTCGCGGCATCCTGCAGGGCCAGGACGACAGTCCGTCGGGCAAGGTGATCAACGCGATGGTGCCGCTGGGCGAAATGTTCGGCTACGCCACCACGCTGCGCTCGATGTCGCAGGGTCGCGCCACCTTCTCGATGGAGTTCGATCACTACGCCGAAGCGCCGGCCAACATCGCCGAAGCGGTCATCAAGAAGAGCTGAGACTAGAGCGGCGGGATGCGTGCGGCGGACCAGGTCCGCGCCGCATCCCGCTCTCTGTTCCCCCAATACGAATCACGAGGTAGAGAAGACATGGCAAAGGGTAAGTTCGAGCGCACCAAGCCGCACGTCAACGTCGGCACCATCGGTCACGTCGACCACGGCAAGACCACGCTGACCGCGGCGCTGACCAAGATCGGCGCAGAGCGCTTCGGCGGCGAGTTCAAGGCGTACGACGCGATCGACGCGGCGCCGGAAGAGAAGGCGCGCGGCATCACGATCTCGACCGCCCACGTGGAATACGAATCCCCGACGCGCCACTACGCGCACGTGGATTGCCCGGGTCACGCGGACTACGTCAAGAACATGATCACCGGTGCGGCGCAGATGGACGGCGCGATCCTGGTGTGCTCGGCCGCTGACGGCCCGATGCCGCAGACTCGCGAGCACATCCTGCTGTCGCGTCAGGTCGGCGTGCCGCACATCGTGGTGTTCCTGAACAAGGCCGACATGGTCGACGACGCCGAGCTGCTCGAGCTGGTCGAGATGGAAGTGCGCGAGCTGCTGAGCAAGTACGACTTCCCGGGCGACGACACCCCGATCATCCACGGTTCGGCCCGTCTGGCGCTGGAAGGCGACCAGAGCGACATCGGCGTGCCGGCGATCCTGAAGCTGGTGGACGCGCTGGACTCGTTCATCCCGGAGCCGCAGCGCGACGTGGACAAGCCGTTCCTGATGCCGGTGGAAGACGTGTTCTCGATCTCGGGCCGCGGCACCGTGGTGACCGGTCGTATCGAGCGCGGCATCATCAAGGTGGGCGACGAAATCGAAATCGTCGGCATCCGTGCGACGCAGAAGACCACCGTGACCGGCGTGGAAATGTTCCGCAAGCTGCTGGACCAGGGCCAGGCGGGCGACAACGCGGGCCTGCTGCTGCGCGGCACCAAGCGTGACGACGTGGAGCGCGGCCAGGTGCTGTGCAAGCCGGGTTCGATCAAGCCGCACACCGACTTCGAAGCCGAGGTGTACGTGCTGTCGAAGGACGAGGGCGGCCGTCACACCCCGTTCTTCAAGGGCTACCGTCCGCAGTTCTACTTCCGCACCACCGACATCACCGGTGCGGTGCAGCTGCCGGAAGGCGTGGAGATGGTGATGCCGGGCGACAACGTCAAGATGGTGGTGACGCTGATCAACCCGGTGGCGATGGACGAAGGCCTGCGCTTCGCGATCCGCGAAGGCGGCCGTACCGTCGGCGCCGGCGTGGTGGCCAAGATCATCAAGTAATGCTCTCCGGCGGCGAATGCCGCCGGCTGGAATCGCCAGCGACCTCGGTCGCCGGCATCGCGAAGGGTCGGCGCACGCCGGCCCTTCGTCGTTTCCGGGCAGGCGAACGTGCTGGCGATTTGTCGTCGCGAGGTGTTGCGGAGGCGTGAACTCGTCGCTATAATGCGCGGCTCGGCGTTCCTGGGTAGGGCGCCGGTAAGACAGCGAAAAGAGAGGCAGGACGCCGCTCGTGTTCGCAGGACCGGGAAGGTCGCGTCGCATGGAGCACTCAACAACCCTGGGTTGTTGACGCTGCTCTAGCTGCGCATTATACTTTTCCGTCTGGGCAGGCCGGGTCGACTGGTCTGCCCCAGTTTTTGGGGCGGAGGAATGCCCCCGCCGAGCCGGATGCTCTGCGGTACGACATCAGGAAACAACCGGGGCAGGTATCCCAGAGGCCTTGCCCGTCGCTCTTTTAACGAAGGAACCCACCGTCATGGCGGACCAAAAGATCCGGATTCGGCTGAAGGCGTTCGATCATCGTTTGATCGACCGTTCGGCCAGCGAGATCGTCGAGACGGCCAAGCGGACCGGCGCGCAAGTGCGTGGCCCGATCCCGCTGCCGACCAAGATCGAACGCTACACCATCCTCGTTTCCCCGCACGTCGACAAGGACGCGCGTGACCAGTACGAGACCCGCACGCACAAGCGCGTGCTCGACATCGTCGACCCCAACGACAAGACCGTGGACGCGCTGATGAAGCTCGAGCTCGCGGCTGGCGTCGATGTCCAGATCAAGTTGACCTGAGGACTACGACCATGACGAAGAAGTATTCGTTGGGCTTCGTGGGCCGCAAGGCCGGCATGAGCCGCGTCTTCACCGAAGACGGCCGCTCCATCCCGGTCACCCTGATCGAAGCGACCCCGAACCGCATCACCCAGCTCAAGACCGTCGAAGCCGACGGCTACAGCGCCGTGCAGATCACCGTGGGCGCCCGTCGCGCCGCGCTGGTCAACAAGCCGGCGTCCGGCCATTTCGCCAAGGCGAAGGTCGAAGCGGGTCGCGGCCTGTGGGAGTTCCGCGTCGAGGACGCGCAGCTGGGCGAGTTCGCCGTCGGCGGCGAAATCAAGGCGGACATCTTCGCCGTCGGCCAGAAGGTCGATGTCCAGGGCGTCACCAAGGGCAAGGGCTTCCAGGGCACCATCAAGCGGCACAACTTCCGCATGGGCGATGCCACCCACGGTAACTCGCTGTCGCATCGCGCGCCGGGTTCGCTGGGTCAGCGCCAGACCCCGGGTCGCGTTTTCCCGGGCAAGAAGATGTCCGGCCACATGGGCGCGGTGCAGCAGAGCACGCAGAATCTGGAAGTGGTCAAGGTCGACGTCGAGCGTGGCCTGATCGCCATTCGCGGCGCTGTGCCTGGCGCTGCCGGTGGCGACGTGATCGTGCGTCCGGCTAGCAAGGCATAAGGAGAGATGACGATGGAACTCGTTATCACGGGTAGCAACAACAAGGTCTCGGTCTCCGACGCCGTGTTCGGCCGCGATTTCAGCGAGGATCTGGTTCACCAGGTCGTCGTCGCCTATCGCAACGCCGGCCGCGCCGGCACCAAGGCGCAGAAGACGCGTTCGGAAGTCAACGGCACCACCAAGAAGTCGAAGAAGCAGAAGGGCGGTGGCGCTCGCCACGGCGCGCTGACCGCTCCGATCTTCGTCGGCGGTGGCGTGACCTTCGCGGCCAAGCCGCGCAGCTTCGAGCAGAAGGTCAACCGCAAGATGTACCGCGCGGCCATCTGCGCGATCCTCTCGGAACTGAACCGCCAGGGCCGCCTGATGGTCGTCGACGCGTTCGACGTCGAGGCCAGCAAGACCAAGGGCCTCGTCGAGAAGCTGAAGGGTCTGGAAGTGGGCAAGCGCCCGCTGATCGTGACCGAAGAAGCGTCCGAGCATCTGTACCTGTCCGCCCGCAACCTTCCCTACGTGGAAGTGCGCGACGTGCAGGGCCTGGATCCGGTGTCGCTGGTCGGGGCCGACACGGTCGTGATCACCGCCGATGCGGTCAAGAAGGTCGAGGAGTGGCTGGCATGAGCAGCAACGAAAAAATCTTCAGCGTGCTGCGCGCTCCGCGTGTCTCCGAAAAGACCGCGCGCCTGCAGGAACTCTCCAATCAGTACGTCTTCGAGATTTCGAACGAAGCCACCAAGGCCGATGTCAAGGCCGCGGTCGAGCAGCTGTTCGACGTCAAGGTCGAGTCGGTCAACGTGTTGAACGTCAAGGGCAAGAACAAGTCCTTCCGTTCGCGCAGCGGTCGTCGCGGCGATTGGCGCAAGGCGTACGTGCGTCTGGCCGAAGGCCAGTCCATCGACGTAACGGCCAAGGCCTGAGGTACATCCCATGCCATTGATGAAATTCAAGCCCACCTCCGCAGGCCGTCGTTCGGCCGTGCGCGTGGTCACGCCCGATCTGCACAAGGGCGCCCCGCACGCTGCACTGGTGGAAAAGCAGAGCAAGTCCGGTGGTCGTAACCACCACGGCCGCATCACCACCCGCCACGTCGGCGGTGGCCACAAGCAGCACTACCGCGTCATCGACTTCAAGCGCAACAAGGAAGGTATCCCGGCGCGCGTGGAGCGGATCGAATACGATCCCAACCGCACCGCCCATATCGCCCTGCTGTGCTACGCCGACGGCGAGCGCCGCTACATCATCGCGCCGAAGGGCCTGAAGGCCGGCGATCAGGTGATCGCGGGTTCGGATGCGCCGATCAAGACCGGCAACACCCTGCCGCTGCGCAATATCCCGGTCGGTACCACCGTCCACGGGATCGAGCTGAAGCCGGGCAAGGGCGCGCAGATCGCGCGTGCTGCCGGCGCCGCGGTGCAGCTGGTCGCGCGTGAAGGCATCTACGCCACCCTGCGTCTGCGCTCCGGCGAAATGCGCAAGGTGCCGTCCGAGTGCCGCGCCACCATCGGCGAAGTCGGCAACGACGAGCACAACCTCGAGAAGCTGGGCAAGGCGGGCGCGAAGCGCTGGCGCGGCGTGCGTCCGACCGTTCGCGGTGCGGCCATGAACCCGGTCGACCACCCGCACGGTGGTGGTGAGGCGAAGGCCGGTCAGGGTAATCCGCATCCGGTCACCCCGTGGGGTGTCCCGACCAAGGGTTACAAGACGCGCCATAACAAGCGCACCGAACAATTCATCGTCCGCGATCGTAGGGGCTAATCGACCATGGCACGTTCACTCAAGAAGGGCCCGTTCGTCGATCACCACCTCGTCAAGAAGGTGGAGGCCGCGGCCGGCAGCAAGCGTCCGATCAAGACCTGGTCGCGACGTTCGATGATCCTGCCGGAGATGGTGGGTTTCACCATCGCCGTGCATAACGGCAAGAACCACGTTCCGGTGCTGGTCAACGAGAACATGGTCGGCCACAAGCTCGGCGAATTTGCCGTCACCCGGACCTTCAAGGGTCACGGTGGCGACAAGAAGTCGGGCCGGTAAGGAGAGATGACGATGGAAGCGAAAGCAATCCTGCGCACCGCGCGCATCTCCCCGCAGAAGGCCCGCCTGGTCGCTGACCAGGTGCGCGGTCTTTCCGCCGAGCGGGCGGTCAACCTGCTGAAGTTCTCGGACAAGAAGGCTGCCCACCTGATCAAGAAGGTGGTGGAGTCGGCGATCGCCAATGCCGAGAACAATCAAGGCGCGGATGTCGACGAGCTGAAGGTCAAGACCATCATGGTTGATGAAGGTCCGACCCTGAAGCGTTTCATGGCGCGGGCGAAAGGCCGCGGTACCCGCATCCTCAAGCGCACCAGCCACATCACTGTGGTTGTGGGCGCCGCCAAGTAAGCGGAAAGGAAAAGACGATGGGTCATAAAGTTCATCCGATCGGAATCCGCCTGGGTATCGCCAAGGACTGGAATTCCAAGTGGTACGCCAACAAGGCCGAGTTTGCCGGTTACCTGGCAGCCGACCTCAAGGTCCGCGAAATGCTGCGCAAGAAGCTGGCGCAGGCGGGCATCAGCAAAATCCTTATCGAGCGTCCGGCCAAGACCGCGCGCGTGACGATCCACACCGCCCGTCCGGGCGTGGTAATCGGCAAGCGTGGTGAGGACATCGAGAAGCTGCGCAAGGAAGTGAGCGAGATGATGGGCGTCCCCGCCCACATCAACGTCACCGAAGTGCGCAAGCCGGAGCTGGATGCGCAGCTGGTCGCCGAGTCGATCGCGCAGCAGCTGGAGCGTCGCATCATGTTCCGCCGCGCGATGAAGCGCTCGGTCGGCAACGCGATGCGCCTGGGTGCCCTGGGCATCAAGGTCAACGTCGCCGGCCGTCTGAACGGTGCGGAAATCGCCCGTTCCGAGTGGTACCGCGAGGGCCGCGTGCCGCTGCACACGCTGCGTGCCGACATCGACTACGGCTTCGCTGAAGCCAAGACGACCTACGGCATCATCGGCATCAAGGTCTGGATCTACAAGGGCGAGATCTTCGATTTCTCCCAGGTTGGCCAGGAAAAGCAGGACGATTCCCCGCGCAACGATCGTAACGATCGCGGCGACCGTGGCGACCGTCCGTCGCGTCCGGCCCGTGAAGCGAGGTAACGGCAATGTTGCAACCCAAGCGAACCAAATACCGCAAGATGCACAAGGGTCGTAACGACGGCCTGGCGTGGAGCGGAAACGCCGTCAGCTTCGGCGAGTACGGGCTGAAGGCCACGGCGCACGGTCAGCTGACCGCGCGCCAGATCGAAGCGGCGCGCCGCTCGATCAGCCGCTACGTCAAGCGCGGCGGCAAGATGTGGATCCGCGTGTTCCCGGACAAGCCGATCACCAAGAAGCCGATCGAAGTGCGAATGGGCTCCGGTAAGGGTAACGTCGAGTACTGGGTCGCGCAGATCCAGCCCGGTCGCATGATCTATGAAATCGAAGGTGTCGGCGAAGATGTCGCGCGCGAGGCGTTCCGCCTGGCCGCTGCCAAGCTTTCGGTGACCACCACCTTCGTGACCCGGACGGTACGCTGATGGACATCAAACAACTCCGCGAGAAGTCGGCCGACGATCTGAAGGCCCACCTGACCGATCTGCGCAAGGAGCAGTTCGCCCTGCGCATGCAGCAGGTCACCGGGCAGCTGCCGAAGACTCACGAAACCCGCCGGGTGCGCCGCGAGATCGCTCGCGTCAAGCACCTGCTCGGCAGCACGAAGTAAGGATGGCCGCGATGAGCGACAATAACGAAAGCAAGACGCTGCGCACGGTCGAAGGCCGTGTGGTCAGCAACAAGATGGACAAGACCGTCACCGTGCTGGTGGAGCGTCAGGTCAAGCATGCGCTGTACGGCAAGTACATCAAGCGCTCGACCAAGCTCCACGCCCACGACGCCGACAACGCCTGCAACGAAGGCGATGTCGTGCGCGTGACCGAGATTGCGCCGATGTCCAAGACCAAGAACTGGCGGGTGGTGGAAATCGTCACCCGCGCGGCCGAATAAGGGAGATCTGAATCATGATCCAGATGCAGAGCTACCTCGACGTCGCCGACAATTCCGGTGCCAAGGAAGTGATGTGCATCAAGGTGCTCGGCGGCTCCAAGCGCCGCTACGCGCACATTGGCGACATCATCAAGGTCACCGTCAAGGACGCGATCCCGCGCGGCAAGGTCAAGAAGGGCGAAGTCTACGACGCCGTCGTCGTGCGTACCCGCAAGGGTGTGCGTCGTCCGGACGGTTCGTTGATCCGCTTCGACGGCAACGCCGCGGTGTTGCTCAACAACAAGCAGGAGCCGATCGGCACGCGCATCTTCGGGCCTGTGACCCGCGAGCTGCGGTCCGAGAAGTTCATGAAGATCGTCTCGCTCGCTCCCGAAGTGCTGTGAGCGGAGGACATACACATGGCTAACCGTATCAAGAAGGGCGACCAGGTCGTCGTCACCACCGGCAAGGACAAGGGCAAGCAGGGCGAAGTCGTCCGCGTCGACGGCGACCGCGTGGTCGTCTCCAACGCGAACATCGTCAAGCGCCACACCAAGCCGAACCCGCAGGCGGGCGTCGCCGGCGGCGTGGTCGAGCGCGAAGCGTCGATCCATATTTCCAACGTGGCGATCGTCAACCCGGCAACGGGCAAGGGCGACCGCGTTGGCTTCAAGGTGCTGGAGGATGGACGCAAACTGCGTGTGTTCCGCTCCAGCGGTGAGGCGCTCGACGCCTGAGGAATGACACAATGACTTCCCGTCTCGAAAAGATCTACAAGGAAGAAGTGGTACCGGCTCTGATGAAGAAGTTCGGTTACACCAATCCGATGGAAGTGCCGAAGCTGGTCAAGGTCACGCTGAACATGGGCGTGGGCGAGGCGGCGACGAACAAGAAGATCCTGGAAAACGCCGTTGCCGACATGGCCAAGGTCTCCGGCCAGAAGCCGGTGGTGACCAAGTCGCGCATCTCGGTGGCGTCGTTCAAGATCCGTGATGGTTGGCCGATCGGCTGCAAGACCACGCTGCGTCGCGCCAAGATGTACGAGTTCCTGGACCGCCTGATCAACATCTCGCTGCCGCGCGTGCGCGACTTCCGTGGTGTCTCGGGGCGTTCGTTCGACGGCCGCGGCAACTTCAACATGGGCGTGAAGGAGCAGATCATCTTCCCGGAAATCGACTTCGACGCCGTCGACGCGATCCGCGGTATGGATATCGCCATCACCACCACCGCCAAGACCGACGCCGAAGCCAAGGCGCTGCTCGAAGCGTTCAAGTTCCCGTTCCGTAACTGATTGACAGCCGGGATTCGGGATTCGGGATCCGGGATGGAAGGGCGTTGCGCCCGTCACATCCCGGGTTCTGGAAATCTCCAATCCCCACTCTCGAATCCCGAGGATTTACAGATGGCAAAGACCTCCATGGTCAACCGCGACATCAAGCGCAAGAAGCTGGCGAAGAAGTTCGCCGACAAGCGTGATGCGCTGAAGAAGATCATCGCCTCCGGCACCGCCTCGTACGACGAGAAGGCCGAGGCCGTGACCAAGCTGCAGAAGCTGCCGCGCGATTCGTCGCCGAGCCGCCAGCGGACCCGTTGCGAACTGTCCGGCCGCCCGCGTGGCGTGTACGGCAAGTTCGGCCTGGGCCGCAACATGCTGCGCAAGGCGACCATGAACGGCGACGTTCCGGGCCTGCGCAAGGCCAGCTGGTAATGCCAGCGGCGCCGGTCCCGCTCGCGGGGCCGGGCAGGGCGGTCTAGCCGCCCGCTTGTCGTTCAAACAACGAGTCCGACGCAAGTCGGACTTTTTGTCGTATACTCCCGCTCCTTGCCTCGCGGCAGGGACGGGTATGGCAGCCGCCGCGGATTCCTCCGGCGATTGCGCTGCACCCCCTGCGTCATTCCACCGCTCCACCACACAAGATTTTCGCGAAAGCGGATATCGGTGCACTCAAAGGTAGACACCATGAGCATGACTGATCCCATCGCCGACCTGCTGGTCCGCATCAAGAATGCGGCCGCGGTTGGCAAGCCGACGGTGAAGATGCCGTCCTCCAAGATCAAGGTTGCGATCGCCGAAGTGCTGAAGGCCGAAGGCTACATCAGCGATCTGCGCGTCAACGCGATCGAGAACAACAAGTCCGAACTGGAAATCGTGCTGAAGTATTTCGAGGGCCGTCCGGTCATCGATACGCTCAAGCGCGTGTCGCGTTCGGGTCTGCGCCAGTATCGCGGCAAGACCGAGCTGCCGAAGGTTCTCGGCGGTCTGGGCGTTGCCATCATTTCCACGTCCAAGGGCATCATGACCGATGCGCAGGCCCGTCAGGCCGGCGTCGGTGGCGAAGTCCTGTGCTTCGTGGCCTAAGGGAAGGAGCACTCACATGTCCCGCGTAGCCAAGAAGCCGATCACCCTCCCGAAGGGCGTCGAACTCACCGTCCAGGCCGATCAGTTCAGCGTCAAGGGCCCGAAGGGCACCCTGTCGCTGGCCAAGCCGGCCGGCGTCGAAATCAAGCAGGAAAACGGTGTCGCCACGCTGTCGGCGAACGATCCGTCGCACATCGCCATCACCGGCACCGTCCGCGCCATCCTGGCGAACATGGTGCAGGGCGTGTCCGCGGGCTTCGAGCGCAAGCTCGAGCTGGTGGGCGTCGGTTACCGCGCCACGATGCAGGGCAAGGACCTGAGCCTGGCGCTCGGTTTCTCGCACCCGATCGTGTTCGTCGCGCCGGAGGGCATCACCCTCACCGCGCCGACGCAGACCGAGATCCTGGTGCAGGGTGCCGACAAGCAGCGCGTCGGCGAAGTCGCCGCCAAGATCCGCGGTTTCCGTCCGCCGGAGCCCTACAAGGGCAAGGGTGTGAAGTACGCCGGTGAAGCCATCATTCGCAAGGAAGCCAAGAAGGCCTAAGCCCGGCGCTTCCATCAGGATTCCGGCCCTGCGGGGCCGGATTTCCGAACGAACGCCTCGCTTCCTTCAGCTTCCGTAGGACACAGACATGACCATCAACAAGAACATCGCCCGCCTGCGTCGCGCCAAGTCGACCCGCGCCCACATCCGCGAGCTCGGCGTCGCCCGCCTGTCGGTGCTGCGCACCGGCCAGCACCTGTACGCGCAGGTCTTCACCGCCGACGGCTCCAAGGTGCTCGCCGCGGCGAACACCCTGCAGGCCGACGTCAAGGACGGCCTGAAGAACGGCAAGAACAGCGACGCCGCCGCCAAGGTGGGCAAGCTGATCGCCGAGCGCGCCAAGGCCGCGGGCGTCGAGAAGGTCGCGTTCGACCGCTCGGGCTACCGCTACCACGGCCGCATCAAGGCGCTGGCCGACGCCGCCCGCGAAGGCGGCCTGCAGTTCTGATCCTTGCGGGTGCGGCGATGCCGCGCCCGTCCCGCCGATGCGGGCTGCATCGGACCTTGGCGCGCCTTCTGCGCGCGTCCGGGGAACACGGCTCCAGACCACAACCACAAGCGGCAACGAAGCCGTAAATCTTTTCCTCTATCAAGGACATCACAATGGCTGAAGAACAGCGTGCACCGCGGGGTCGTGATCGCGACCGTAACCGCGAAGAGAAAGTCGACGACGGCATGATCGAGAAGCTGGTCGCGGTCAACCGCGTCAGCAAGACGGTCAAGGGCGGTCGCCAGTTCACCTTCACCGCGCTGACCGTGGTCGGCGACGGCAACGGCAAGATCGGCTTCGGTTACGGCAAGGCGCGCGAAGTGCCGGTCGCGATCCAGAAGTCGATGGAGTATGCGCGCAAGGGCATGCTCAACATCGATCTGAACAACGGCACCCTGTGGCACCCGGTGAAGTCCGGCCACGGCGCGGCGCGCGTGTTCATGATGCCGGCCTCGGAAGGTACCGGCGTGATCGCCGGCGGTGCCATGCGCGCCGTGCTGGAAGCGGTGGGCGTGAAGAACGTGCTGGCCAAGGCCGTCGGTTCGCGCAACCCGATCAACCTGGTGCGCGCCACCCTGCGCGGCCTGGAAGACATGCAGTCGCCGGCCCGCATCGCGGCCAAGCGCGGCAAGAAGGTGGAGGATCTGACCCATGGCTAATGAATCCACCAAGACCGTCAAGGTGCGCCTGGTGCGCGGCCTGCGTGGTACCCAGTCGCGTCACCGCCTGTCGGTGCGTGCCCTGGGCCTGAACAAGCTCAACGATGTGCGCGAACTGAAGGACAGCCCGCAAGTGCGCGGCCTGATCAACAAGGTTCAGTACCTCGTCCAGGTTGAGGAGTAATCGACCATGACTTTGCATCTGAATGATCTGAAGCCCGCGCCGGGCGCGCGTACCGAGCGCACCCGCGTCGGTCGCGGCATCGGTTCCGGCCTCGGCAAGACCGCCGGCCGCGGCCATAAGGGTTCGTTCGCGCGCAAGGGCGGCGGCAAGATCAAGGCTGGCTTCGAAGGCGGCCAGACCCCCATGCAGCGCCGTCTGCCGAAGATCGGCTTCCGTTCGAAGATGGCCAAGGACACCGCCGAAGTGCTGTCCTACCAGCTCGACAACCTGCCGGCCGGCGAGATCGATTTCGCTGCGCTGCGCGCCGCGAAGCTGGTCCCGAGCACCGCGAAGAAGGCCAAGGTGGTCCTGAAGGGCGAACTGACTAAGAAGTTCGTGCTGAAGGGCGTTGCGGCGACCGCCGGTGCCAAGGCGGCAATCGAAGCTGCCGGCGGCAGCGTGCAGGAGTAACACGCAGATGGCGCAGGCTGGCATGGGTAACCTCGGCGGCGGGCTCGGCAAGTTCACGGAACTTCGCCAGCGCCTGTTGTTCGTTCTCGGCGCATTGATCGTCTATCGCATCGGCTGCTACGTGCCGGTGCCGGGCGTCAATCCCGAAGCCATGCTTGCGCTGATGCAGGCGCAGGGCGGCGGCATCGTGGACATGTTCAACATGTTCTCGGGCGGCGCCCTGCACCGTTTCAGCATCTTCGCGTTGAACGTGATGCCGTACATCTCGGCATCGATCGTGATCCAGCTGGCCACGCACATCTTTCCGTCGCTGAAGGCGATGCAGAAGGAAGGCGAGTCGGGCCGGCGCAAGATCACCCAGTATTCGCGCATCGGCGCGGTGCTGCTGGCGGTGGTGCAGGGCGGCAGTATCGCTCTGGCGCTGCAGAACCAGACCGCACCGGGCGGCGCGCCGGTGGTGTACGCCCCCGGCATGGGCTTCGTGCTCACCGCGGTGATCGCGTTGACCGCCGGCACCATCTTCCTGATGTGGGTCGGCGAGCAGGTGACCGAGCGCGGCATCGGCAACGGCGTCTCGCTGATCATCTTCGCCGGCATCGTCGCCGGCCTGCCGGCGGCGGCGATCCAGACCGTGGAAGCCTACCGCGACGGCAACATGAGCTTCATCTCGCTGCTGCTGATCATCCTGACGATCCTCGCCTTCACCCTGTTCGTGGTGTTCGTCGAGCGCGGGCAGCGACGGATCACGGTGAACTACGCGCGCCGCCAGGGCGGCCGCAACGCGTACATGAACCAGACCTCGTTCCTGCCGCTGAAGCTCAACATGGCCGGCGTGATTCCGCCGATCTTCGCCTCGAGCATCCTCGCCTTCCCGGCGACGCTGTCGATGTGGTCGGGCCAGGCCGCTTCCAACAGCACTTTCGGTATGTGGCTGCAGCGCATCGCCAACGCGCTGGGCCCGGGCGAGCCGGTGCACATGATCGTGTTCGCCGCGCTGATCATCGGCTTCGCGTTCTTCTATACCGCGCTGGTGTTCAACTCGCAGGAAACCGCGGACAACCTGAAGAAGTCCGGCGCGCTGATTCCGGGCATCCGGCCGGGCAAGGCCACCGCCGACTATGTCGACGGCGTGCTGACCCGCCTGACCGCGGCCGGCTCCGTATACCTGGTGATCGTGTGCCTGCTGCCGGAAGTGATGCGTGCCCAGCTCGGCACCTCGTTCCACTTCGGCGGCACCTCGCTGCTGATCGCGGTCGTGGTGGTGATGGACTTCATCGCGCAGATCCAGGCGCACCTGATGTCGCACCAGTACGAAAGCCTGTTGAAGAAGGCCAACCTCAAGGGTGGCTCGCGCGGCGGCGGTTTTGCCCGCGGTTGATTGCTATACTGTTTGAATCCTTCCGCGAAGACGCCCCCGGATCCCGGGCGCAGTCTTCCGACTTGAAGGGCGGCCCGTGCAGCGGTCTCGTGCGCGGGTGAGACGTGGTGGTCCTGCGCTGGAGTAGCGCGGGCGGCAAGGTGGACACATCGCCTCGCCAACGACGTCCGGCGCCGGAGCATGGGCACACTCCCCATGCCGGGCTTGCGGAACCTTGCGGTTCCGCGGGCTTCCATGTAACCCGAGACCTTGCTAGACTTACAAGTTCACTTTTTGATCCATCCTGCCGGATGGCGCCGTGGTGCGCCGTCGGGCCATCACTCAGTTGGAGAACCGCGTCATGGCGCGTATTGCAGGCGTCAACCTGCCAGCCCAGAAGCACGTCTGGGTCGGGTTGCAAAGCATCTACGGCATCGGCCGTACCCGTTCGAAGAAGGTCTGCGAAGCCGCAGGCGTGACCTCGACCACCAAGATCCGCGACCTGTCCGAGCCGGAAATCGAGCGCCTGCGTCTCGAAGTCGGCAAGTACATCGTCGAAGGCGACCTGCGTCGCGAAATCGGCATCGCCATCAAGCGACTGATGGACCTGGGCTGCTACCGCGGCCTGCGTCACCGTCGTGGCCTGCCCCTGCGCGGTCAGCGCACCCGTACCAACGCCCGCACCCGCAAGGGTCCGCGCAAGGCGATCAAGAAGTAAGGGACCGACATGGCTAAGCCCGCAGCAGCAAAGACCAAGAAGAAGATCAAGCGCGTCGTCACCGACGGTGTCGCCCACGTCCACGCTTCGTTCAACAACACCATCGTGACCATCACCGACCGTCAGGGCAATGCGTTGTCCTGGGCGACCTCCGGTGGCGCCGGTTTCCGCGGTTCGCGCAAGTCCACGCCGTTCGCGGCGCAGGTGGCCGCCGAGAAGGCCGGGCGCGCTGCGCTCGACTACGGCGTGAAGTCGCTGGAAGTGCGCATCAAGGGCCCGGGTCCGGGTCGCGAGTCCGCCGTCCGTTCGTTGAACAACGTCGGATACAAGATCACCAACATCATCGACGTGACGCCGATCCCGCACAACGGGTGCCGTCCGCCGAAGAAGCGTCGCGTCTAAAGGAGCGATAACAAATGGCTCGTTATATCGGTCCTACCTGTAAGCTCGCGCGCCGCGAAGGCGCCGATCTTTCCCTCAAGAGCCCGGCGCGTGCGCTGGACTCCAAGTGCAAGCTGGAGCAGAAGCCCGGCCAGCACGGCGCGACCGCCCGCAAGGGCAAGCTGTCCGACTACGCCACCCAGCTGCGCGAGAAGCAGAAGGTCAAGCGTATCTACGGTCTGCTGGAGCGTCAGTTCCGCAACTACTACAAGAAGGCCTCGACCAAGAAGGGCAACACCGGCGAGAACCTGCTGCAGCTGCTGGAAACCCGCCTGGACAACGTCGTCTACCGCATGGGCTTTGCCGTCACCCGTCCGGCCGCGCGCCAGCTGGTGTCGCACCGTGGCGTGCTGGTGAACGGCAAGTCGGTGAACCTGGCCTCGTACCAGGTCAAGGCCGGCGACGCGATCGCCCTGTCGGAAAAGGCGCAGAAGCAGCTTCGCGTGCAGGAAGCGCTGACCGTTGCCGAAACGCACGACCTGAACCCGTCGTGGGTCGAGGTCGATTCGAAGAAGTTCAGCGGCATCTTCAAGGCCGTGCCGGACCGTGCGGACCTGCCTGCCGACATCAACGAAGCGCTGATCGTCGAGTTGTATTCGAAGTAATCACATCGGAGAGCCTCCGGTCCACGGAGGCTCGTCAGGAGAACCCGCAACATGACGGTTACCGCCAACCAGGTTCTGCGCCCGCGTGGGCCGCAGATCGAACGCCTTACCGACAACCGCGCCAAGGTCGTGATCGAGCCCTTGGAGCGCGGGTATGGGCATACGCTGGGCAACGCCCTGCGTCGCGTGCTGCTGTCCTCGATTCCCGGCTTCGCGATCACCGAAGTCGAGATCGACGGCGTGCTGCACGAGTACACCACGGTCGAAGGGCTGCAGGAGGACGTGCTGGAAGTCCTGCTGAACCTCAAGGACGTGGCCATCCGCATGCATACCGGTGACAGCGCCACGCTGTCGCTGTCCAAGCAGGGTCCGGGCACGGTCACTGCCGCCGACATCAAGACCGACCACAACGTCGAGATCCTCAACAACGACCACGTGATCTGCCACCTGACCAAGGACACGGCGATCAACATGCGTCTGAAGATCGAGCGTGGCTTCGGCTATCAGCCGGCCGCCGCGCGCCGCCGTCCGGACGAAGAGACCCGCACCATTGGTCGCCTGGTCCTGGACGCCTCGTTCTCGCCGGTGCGCCGCGTCGCCTACGCGGTCGAATCGGCCCGCGTCGAGCAGCGCACCGACCTGGACAAGCTGGTCCTGGACATCGAAACCAACGGCACGATCGATGCCGAGGAAGCCGTGCGCACCGCCGCCGACATCCTCAGCGACCAGCTGTCGGTGTTCGGCGACTTCACCCATCGCGACCGTGGTGCGGCCAAGCCGGCCAGCAACGGCGTGGATCCGGTGCTGCTGCGTCCGATCGACGATCTGGAACTGACCGTGCGTTCGGCCAACTGCCTGAAGGCCGAGAGCATCTACTACATCGGCGATCTGATCCAGAAGACCGAAGTCGAGCTGCTCAAGACCCCGAACCTGGGCAAGAAGTCGCTCACCGAGATCAAGGAAGTGCTGGCCCAGCGTGGCCTGTCGCTCGGCATGAAGCTGGAGAACTGGCCGCCGGCCGGCGTCGCCCAGCACGGCATGCTCGGCTGAGTATTGCGCATCCGGCCGGTGCCGCAAGGCATCGGCCGCGTGTCGTTCGCTTCATCCGCATCACCACGTCGACGGGTCGCCAAGCCCGCGGCGTCGCCCGGTCAGGGACGGCCGGCACGGACCATCCGCAGTCCACATTCAACGCCACGACGGCGACAGCGATCTCCAACAGTCACACTCTTCCATAGGAATCCCAACCCATGCGTCACCAGAAATCCGGCCGCAAGTTCAGCCGCACCAGCGCCCACCGCGAAGCGATGTTCAAGAACATGGCGGCGTCGCTGATCAAGCACGAGCTGATCAAGACCACCCTGCCGAAGGCCAAGGAACTGCGCCGCGTCGCCGAGCCGCTGATCACCCTGGCCAAGGTTGACAACGTCGCCAACCGCCGCCTGGCGTTCGCCCGCCTGCGCGACAAGGAAGCGGTCGGCACCCTGTTCACCACGCTGGGCCCGCGCTACCAGGCGCGCCCGGGTGGCTACCTGCGCATCCTCAAGTGCGGCTTCCGCGCCGGCGACAACGCGCCGATGGCGTACGTCGAGCTGGTCGATCGCCCGGCCGTGGCCGAGGAAGTGGCCGAGTAATCGGTTCGCACCTGCAGCAGCAAAAAGCCCGGCATGTCCGGGCTTTTTGTTTTTGGGGCGGGGATTGGGGAGTCGGGATTGGGGATGGGTAGAGCGCGGGCTGGGGGCGGACGACAGCGCCATGACACATGGTGATGGAGCGCACGATCGCGGATAATGCGCGAATCGTCGATGCGAGTTCGAGTCCGATGAATCCGTTACGTTGGGGTTTCCGTGCGCAGTTCCTGCTCGGCTTTCTGATCTGTGCCGGCCTGCTGGGCTATGCGATCTTCGTGCAGCTGCAGCTGGGCATCGAGCCGTGCCCGCTGTGCATCTTCCAGCGCATCGCGTTCGCGGCGCTGGGCGTGCTGTTCCTGCTCGGCGCCCTGCACGGGCCGCGCAGCGTCGGCGGGCGCAAGATCTATGGCGTCCTGGCATTCCTTGCCGCGCTCGTGGGCGCCGGCATCTCCAGCAAGCACGTCTCGGTGCAGTTGTTTCCGGACCCGATGGCGTCCTGCGGCCCGCCGCTGAGCTTCCTGCGCGAGACCATGGGGCCGTTCGAGGTGCTGCGTCGGGTGCTGACCGGCACCGGCGACTGCGGCAACATCGACTGGCGCTTCCTCGGCCTGTCGATGCCGATGTGGTGCCTGATCTGCTTCCTGTTGCTGGCGATGTTCGCGCTGTATGCTGGCTTCAAGAGTCGTCGGCGCACGCTGATCTGACCGTTCCACTGCTGCGTGCCGAGCGCCCGCTTTGAGGGTGCTGGGCAGCGCCGCTGGGCGCTGAGGTGGGCTGAGGTGGCTGCAAAGGGGACGCGTGGCGCATGTCGTCATCGCGCACTGACGTTGCCCATTCGATCCGTGCAGCGGCCGGTTGGCCGCTCGCCGCTGGCGATCCGTAATTCCCCCTGTGCCTCAGTGCGCCGCGCTGGCCTGTGGCAGCGCCGTCGTGCTTGTAGCCTGCGGGAGCACCTGCGCGAGGAACGCGGCCACCGGCCCGGCCCAGACCGACGGGTCGGCCTGGGCGAAGGTCTTGTGGCCATCGTCGCCGAACGGCGGCAGGTCGACGAAGGTCACCGGCGGCGTCGAGCCGGCGCGGTAGGCGGCGTACATGCGGTGCGCCAGGTCGCGCCGGAAGAAGTGATCGTTCTCGGCGTACAGCCACAGCTGCGGCAGCATATTCGCCGCGCCCAGCGTCTTCTCCGCCTCGACCAGGCGGTCCTCGCCGGCGCAGATGACCTCCTTGCCGTTGCTGCCGCGCCCGCCGGCGAAGCTGATGACGCCACGCACGCCGGGTGGCGGCGCATCGGCCAGCGCCACCGCACCGAGGCCGCCGGCGGACTGGCCGACCACGACGATGCGCTGCGGGTCCGCGCCGGGCAGGCGTGCGGCGGCGTCGACGATCGCCGCCTCGGCCATGGCGATCTTGCGCCCGGCGACGACGAAATCGACGTCGTGACAGTTGCCGGCGCCTTCCAGGTAGGTGCCGCTGGAACTGCCGTAGCCAGGCCGTAAGGCCAGCACCACCATGTAGCCGCGGGCGGCGAACCAGCGCGCGGCGTGGGCGAAACCAAGCCGGGTGTCGGCGAGCTTGCGCTTGTCCGCCGGTGTGCCGTGATGGATGACGATCAGCGGGAACGGGCCGGGGCCTGTCGGTCGATACACGCGGGCGGCGAGATCGTAGTCGACGCCTTGCACGACCACCGGCATTCGGAAGTCGGTGACGCGTTCGGCGTGCGCCGGCGGCGGTGCGGCCAGGGAGAGGAGGGCGGCCGCAAGGGCGGCGGCGAACAGATGTCGACGCATGCGTGGGACCTGCCTGGACGAATACGTGGCAACGCGTCGTGGCGGTCCGGGCGCGGGGATGCGGCTGCGGGGCGCCTCCCTCGGGCGGGGCGACGCCATGGCCACGACGCGGCGCGCGGCTTCGCTGTGGTGCCGGACGGGCCGCGGCAACGCCGGGCTCGTCACGTCCTGCTGAGCGGGCCTGCGGCGCGCCGGATGGCACGCCGCAGGCGGGTCGAGCGTGCTTGCTTAGAAATCCTGCTGCAGGCTCAGGTAGACGCCGCGACGCGGCGCCCACTGCGGTGCGAACACGCCGATACCGCCGCCGTCGCGCAACTGGTAGTGGCGGTCGAGCACGTTGAGCACCGCCAGCTGCGCGTGCAGCGGGTGGCTGCTGGCCAGGGCGAAGTCGTGGCCGGCGCTGAGGTTGAGCTGGAAGTACGCCGGCAGCTCGCCACCGTTGGGCACGCCGTCGGCGTCGGTGCGCAGACCGCTGCCGAACAGGTAGTCGGCGCCGATGCGGCTGTCGTCGGCCAGGGCGTAGTTGATGCCGCCGGAGGAGGTCAGCTTCTGGTCGTGGTCCAGGTGGATCCAGTGGTCGTAGGCGTAGGCCAGTGCGTCCGGGTCGAAGTTGTACAGGCTGGTCATCACCCGCTTGCCCATGGCCTTGCTGTAGGCCGCGTTGAAGTAGGCGTTGATCGGGCCGTTGCTGTAGTCGGCGCTGAACTCGGCGCCGCGGATGCGGCCGTAGCGGTAGTTGAAGGTGGAATAGACGTAGGCGGCGCCGAACTGGCCTTCGTCCTGCAGGCGATCGGCCTTGCGGTAGTAGGTGTCCAGGCCCAGGGTCAGGTGGTCGCCGACCATCTGCGAGATGCCCAGGTCGTAGTAGTCGCTGCGCTCGCTCAGCGGCTTGGTCGGGCCGCCCGCCGCCGACTGCTGGTTGGTGGTGCCGTCGTACAGGGCGATGTCGCTGGTGGAGATCAGCTCGGTGGCCGGCGGGGTGAAGTAGCGCGCATAGCCGGCGTGCAGGGTGGTGCTGTCGCTGGCGTGCCAGACCACGCCCAGGCGCGGGCTGAGCTGGCCCTCGGTGCTGCCGAACGCTTTGTAGCGGTCGCCGCGCACGCCGTAGTTGATGGTCCAGGCGTCGCTCGGCTGCCACTCGTCCTGTAGGTAAACCGCGTAGGTGCTGGCGTGGAAGCGGCTGGCGTCGGGGATGAACAGCGGCACGTCGCTGCTCTGGCTGCCGTCGTCGTTGGCCGGGAACACGTAGGCGTTGTTGCTGGCGTTGGCGTGCTCGAAGTTGCCGTACACGCCATAGCGCAAGGTGTGGGTGCTGCCCCACGGCGTGGAGAAGTCGGCCTGCAGGGTGCTGGCGCGGTTGGCGCGCTCCACCTGCGAGGCGATGCCGTTGAAGATCAGGTCGCCGGCGATGTCCGGGGAGAACGCGACGCTGCTGTAGCGCTGGCCGGCCGACAGCTGGTAGCTGGTGTCGCCGAGCGCGCCTTGCAGCACCAGGGTGCCGAAGCGGGTGTTCTCGCGCTGGTTCTCGTCGAGCTGAGAGGAATCGAAGGTGCTGGTGCCCTGGTAGGTGAACGCCGGCGTCTGTCCCGGGTTGTTGGGGATCTGGAAGCGGTTGTTGGCGTAGCCGACCAGCAGGCTGAGCCGGGTGTTCTCGTTCAGCAGGTAGCTGAGGTCGGCGAAGCCCTTGCCCTGGTGGGTCTTGTCGTGGATCGGGTTGTCGCTGTCGGTCGGGTTCTCCATGCCGATGCGGTTCTGCAGGTAGTTGCCGCTGGCGAACCAGCTGAAGCGGCCGTCGCTGCCCCACCACGAGGCGTTGGGATTGAGCGTGCCGTAGGAGCCGCCGGTGATGCCGACGCTGCCGCCGTTGCCCAGTTCCACGCCGTTCTTGGTGGTGATGTCGACCACCGCCGCGGTGCGGTCGCCGAACTGCGCCGGCAGCGCGCCGTCGAGCAGGCGGATGTTCTTGATCGTGCGCGGATCCAGGGTCTGGCCGAAGCCGGAGATGGATTCGGGGATCATCACGCCGTTGATGCGGTACTGCAGGTTGGCGTGGTCGCCGCGCACATGGATGCCGCCATAGGAATCCTGGACCACGCCCGGCGCCTGCAGCAGCACCTGGTTGAGCGGGGTGGAGGCTCCCAGCGGCAGGCGCGCGATGTCCTCGGCGCTGATCGCGTACTGGCTGCTGCCGATGTCCGGCGACAGTGCGTTGCGCGCGGCTTCCAGCTTGGCGGTGACGGTGACCGGATCGAGATCGACGGTCGGCTCGGCGGCAGCGGTGCTGTCGGCGGCCGCATCCGCAGCGAGGGCGAGGCCGGGGGCGACCAGGAGGATCAGGGCGATGGCGGAGGAGAGGGGGCGAGGTGTCATGGCGAGGTGGACCGAATGGAAAGGAATTGTTACTTAATAACAGTGTGCTTTCGCAAAAACGCCGGCGTAGGCCGGAAGTCATGGTGGCATCGCGATGTTGCTTGCCGTTCATGTCCTGGCGCTGCCAGCGTGACCGGCGTGCGGCGCTATGCGGCGCGCCCAGGCTCTGCGAACATCGCACACTGCCAAGGAGTCCTTTCATGAATCTGTCCGCCGCCGCCGTGTCCGCATCCGCCTCGTCGTCCTGGTCACCTGCCAGTTGGCGTGACAGGCCGGCGCTGCAGATGCCGGTGTATCCGGACCTGCAGGCGCTGGAGACCGCGCTGACGGAACTGCGGCAGTTGCCGCCGCTGGTGACCTCCTGGGAGATCTTCGCGCTGAAGAAGCAGCTGGCCGAGGCGCAGGAAGGCAAGCGCTTCTTGCTGCAGGGCGGCGATTGCGCGGAGAACTTCAGCGATTGCGAATCCGGCACCATCTCCAACCGGCTCAAGGTGCTGCTGCAGATGAGCCTGGTGCTGGTGCACGGCCTGCGCCTGCCGGTGGTGCGGGTCGGCCGTTATGCCGGGCAGTACGCCAAGCCGCGCTCGGCCGATACCGAGACCCGCGACGGCGTGACCCTGCCCAGCTACCGCGGCGACGTGGTCAACGGCCCGGAGTTCACCGCGCAGGCGCGGGTGCCGGACCCGCGGCGCATGATCACCGCGCACTCGCGTTCGGCGATGACCATGAACTTCGTACGCGCGCTGATCGACGGCGGCTTCGCCGACCTGCACCATCCCGAGTACTGGAACCTGAGCTGGGTCGGCTGCTCGCCGCTGGCCGAGGACTACCAGAAGATGGTGTCCTCGATCGGCGATGCGGTGCGCTTCATGGAGACCCTGTCCGGCGCGCAGCTGTACAACCTCAACCGCGTCGATTTCTACACCTCGCACGAGGCCTTGCTGCTGCCCTATGAGGAAGCGCTGACCCGCGAGGTGCCGCGGCAGTGGGGCTGGTTCAACCTCAGCACGCACTATCCGTGGATCGGCATGCGCACCGCGGCGCTGGACGGCGCGCATGTGGAGTACTTCCGCGGCATCCGCAATCCGATCGCGATCAAGGTCGGGCCGTCGGCGCAGCCGGACCAGTTGCTGCGCCTGATCGACGTGCTCAATCCGGAAGACGAGCCCGGCCGGCTGACCTTCATCCACCGCATGGGCGCGGCGCAGATCGCCGAGAAGCTGCCGCCGCTGCTGGACGCGGTGAAGCGCGACGGCCGCCGCGTGCTGTGGGTGTGCGATGCGATGCACGGAAACACCGAGAGCACCAGCAACGGCTACAAGACCCGGCGCTACCAGAACGTCCTGGGCGAGGTGGAGCAGTCGTTCGACATCCACGCCGCAGCCGGCACCCGCCTGGGCGGTGTGCATCTGGAGCTGACCGGCGAGGACGTCACCGAGTGCACCGGCGGCGCGCGCGAACTGACCGAGCGCGACCTGGAGCGGGCCTACCGTTCCAGCGTCGACCCGCGCCTGAACTACGAGCAGTCGCTGGAGATCGCGATGGCGATCGTGCGCAAGCAGAACGGACGCAACGTCGCCACGCCGCTGGCGTAGTCGCTTGGTGTTGCCGGCGGCGCGTGCCGCCGTCGCAGGTGGGGCGCCTCGTCGTGCAGTGGCCTTAGGACTGCGGCATTGGCCTGCGTGCGATACCTCGCGCCGGCTTTGCGTCGCCAGCGGCATGCGCCACTTTTCGGACGCGCTTGCACGCGCGCCTGTATGCCAAGCGGCCGCCGTAGCCTGGCGCCGCAGCGCGCGTGCTCGACATCGCGCTAATCCCTGCACTGCCAGACTGTTGCGACTCCTCCCCCCGACAAAGGAGCGCAACGTGACCCTCGATCTTCACTGGGTGCCCTGGCGTGCCTATACGGTGCCGATCGGCGCCGCGCTGATTCTGGGTTTCCTGGCCTGGTGGCTGTTGCTGCGCATCGCCCAGCGCATGCGCGGCCGCGACTACCGGCGTGCGCGCATCGTGCGCGTGATCAGCGTGCCGGTCGCCTTCCTGCTGCCGATGCTGATGCTCAGCTTCGCGCTCGAATCCACGCCGCTGGACGAGAAGGCGCTGACCGATCTGCAGCACCTGCTGCACATCGGCATGATCGGCTGCGTGACCTGGCTGCTGGTGCGCGGCGTGGCGGCGCTGGAAACGGCGATCCTGCGCAGCCATCCGATCGAGGTGGCGGACAACCTCACCGCACGCCGCGTGCAGACGCAGACCCGGGTGCTGGCGCGGGTGGCGATGGGTACGATCATCCTGGTGGGCACCTCGATCGTGCTGCTGACCTTCCCGGCGGTGCGGCAGATCGGCACCACCTTGCTGGCCTCGGCGGGCATCATCGGCCTGGTCGCCGGTATCGCCGCCAAGCCGGTGTTCGGCAACCTGATCGCCGGCCTGCAGATCGCGCTGACCCAGCCGATCCGGCTCGACGACGTGGTCATCGTCGAAGGCGAGTGGGGTCGCATCGAGGAGATCGGCAGTTCCTACGTGGTGGTGCGGATCTGGGACGAGCGGCGCATGGTGGTGCCGCTGACCTGGTTCATCGAGAACCCGTTCCAGAACTGGACGCGCAACAGCGCAGACCTGCTCGGCACCGCGTTCCTGTGGCTGGACTACCGCACGCCGATCGCGCAGGTGCGCGCCGAGCTGGAGCGGATCTGCAAGAGCGAGCCGCTGTGGGACGGCCGGGTCTGCGTGACCCAGGTGACCGATACCAGCGAACGCACGATCCAGGTGCGCCTGCTGGTCAGCGCCCGCAACTCCGGCGATGCCTTCGACCTGCGCTGCATCGTGCGCGAACGCATGCTGGATTTCCTGGTGCGCGAGCATTCCTACGCCTTGCCGCTGCTGCGCGCTGAAGTGGCGCCGGAGCCGGTGCGGCTATCGCACCCGCCGGTGCGCGCCAGCGATTCGGAGGCGATGCGTTCGCCGGGTGCCGAGGATGGGGCGCCGGCCGCGCCTGCTCCGGCGCAGCGCGATCCCGCGTGAACCGCTGCGCCGGGCGCTAGGACGGGAGCGGTCGCGGCCGGCGCTGAGCATGCCGGCAGCGACGACTGGGCAAGCGCGTCAGTTGGACTGCACTTCCCAGAGCTGGTTGACGTTGCCGAGGCATTCCCACATCTGCACTCCCGCGCCGTTGCGGGTACCGCCGGCAGAATCGTCCAGGCACTTGCCGTGCAGTTCGCTGCGGATCTGGCCGCGGATCCGCCATGCCTGCGCGGGCATCCCCGTGCATGCAGCCATGCGGATGCCGGTGCCATTCTGGGCGGCATTCGCTGCCTCCAGGCAGTTGCCGCCATATCCCACGATCGCGCCGTTCTTGCCGAGTTGCCACGCCTGGTTCTTGGTGCCGTTGCAATCCCAGATCTGCACCGGTGTTCCCGGGGTGGTGCTGAATCCCGGCACATCCAGGCAGCGTCCAGTGGAAACCCGGATTTCGCCGCTTGTGGGATTGAACGACCAGCGCTGGTTGGTGCCGCTGAGGTTGTCCCACAGTTGCAGTGGGGCGCCGTTGTCCGATCTGGCCGATACCACGTCCAGCACCTTGCCGCCGGTCGCGATGAGCGAGGCGTTGGTGAAGTACCAGCCCTGGTTCGAGGTGTTCAGCGATTGGTAGAGCTGGATCGGCGCACCATTGCTCTGGCTGACGCCGGTGATGTCGAGGACTTTGTCGGTGCCGTAACTCCGCAGGCTGCGAGTGCCCCCCTGGAGTCCCCATTTCTGCTGGCGCAGCCCGTTGCAACTCCAGACCTGGATGGCGGAAGTATTGGCGGTCGCGCCATCGCGGACATCCAGACATTTCCCGGACGGGCCCATGATCTGTCCGGGCGAACTGGAATCATCCAGCGGCACCACGGTCTGCCGGTACTGGACGACGTTGGGGACCGTGGTGAGGAAGGCGCGGGCGTTGTCGGCCTGGTCCGGCACGCCGCAGGGCTGTCCGTTGCAGGTGCTGATCGCCGGCGACGAGTACACCAGGATCTCGCTCTGCCCATTGACCGCGTAGGCCATCGTGGTGTGGAAGCTGCCGGTGTCGCTGCGGTGGCCGAAATTGAAACCGGGCTCCTGGCCGGTTTCGTGCTGGTGGCCGGAGCCGAGCAGATGGCCGAACTCGTGGGCGAGGGTGCCGCGGGTGCAGTAGTAGCCGCCGTCCACGCCGTCGGAGATCACCGCGTATCCCCAGCGCGAATCGGTGCCGCCGGATTGCCAGGCGACGCCGCAGCTCTGCTGCGAATTGTTGAAGCGCCGCACCAGGCCGACCATGTCGGCGCCGAGGCGGTCGCGCGCATCATGCAGCGGCACCAGCGCTGCGGCGGTGGCCTGGCTGACGCCCGTGAGTTCGTCGAGGGTATTGTCGTTCAACGTGTTGTCGGGGTAACTGACCTGTACGGTCCCGACCAGGCGATAGCGCACATTGATGTTGGCGTTGGCGAAGGACTGGTTCGCCGTTTCCACCATGTTGGTGAGCACGGTATCGATTGCCGTGATGCCGCCGCGGTAGTCCCGATAGCCGGGCGTATAGCCGAGCAGCACGTCGATCGTATTGGTCGAGGTGCTGCCCGCCTGCGCGTTGACCTGCGCCAGGCTGCTGTACCCGGCGATATAGCCCTGGGCGGTGTCGCCGGCGCGGAGCTGGATGACAGAATCGGCCAGGCGCCGCCCGTCCGCGTGGCTTCCGGCGGAATGCAGGTCGGCGCTGGCGGCCGCCATGATGTAAGGCTTCCCCTCGATGGTGGTGAGCTGGTAGGTCATGCCATCGATGGTGCCCAGCGATCCGAAGACCGCGTCCTTGCCGAAACTGATGACCGTCTCGTTGCCGACCGGTTGGCCATCCACCCGGCCGATCCAGGTCCAGATGCCGCGCTTGGCATCGCGTCGGCTCTGATAGGTGATCTGCAGGTTCTTGCCATCCGGCGTCGGTATCGTCATCGTGCCGTCGACGCTGGCCTTGACGGCATGCGCCTCGCTGACGGTGATGGGATACAGGGCGAACGCGCCGTCGTGTCCGGTCGGGGTGTGGCTGGTATACTGGATCAGTGCGCCGCTGTCCTGCGCGTCGAACAGGGACGCGCGCTGAGCGGCGGCCATTGGCGGCGCGGTGGTGGCCGCCGTGGACGCGTGCTTGCCGGCCGAGGTGGCGCTGTACTTGTGATCGATGGCGCCGCCGCAGGCGCTCAGGCCAGTGCAAAGCAACGCCGCCACACTCCAACCCATCGCTTTCGCGATTCGCATTGTCGATTCCCCTGTGTTGATCTCCGCCATCGGTCTTGGGGATGGCGCGCGTTCCGGGGTGTCCGGAACTAGTCAGTGGTCAGAATCGACCAGGTTGGACAATTCTGTAGACAATTTCGCGGAATGATCGCGTTGCGGGGATTGCGCCCAGAAGTCCCGTGGATGACATCACAAATCCATCCGGCGCGCCTCTGTCGGCTGACCTGTCCTGTCGATCAAGATGGGAAGGTTTCGAAACGGCATGTCCGCCGACCTCGTGGTGTGCGAGGCCGGTCATCAGGACGATGTACGTTGGGCGAGGGCGCGGTGATGGCCGCCGTCACAGGGATGCGGCGCGGATCAGGCAGGAGGATGCCGCCGGCGCCGCACCAGGTCGCGGGCGAGGATGCCGACCACGGCAAGATTGATCGCCAGCACCGCCCACGACGCCCAGCCGGGGTGGCGCACGATCGCGTAGACGTCGAACGGCAGGTAGATCGCCGCGGAGATGCAGCCCAGCAGCGAGGCCCAGGCCTTGGCGCGCCACAGCCCCCAGGCCTCGATGATGTGCAGCACGCCGTAGGCGAGCATGCCGGCGGCGGCCAGGTGCACCGCGCCGGGGCTGATCATGGTCAGCAGCGAGGGCAGGGCGCCGTGGTCCGGGTCCAGGCTGAAGCGCACGATCAGCTTGTCCACCCCCGCGCGCAGCGGGGCCGGACCCATCAATTCCAGCCCCGTGGCCGCCAGCACCGCGAGCAGGCCCTTGCCGGCCTCCAGCAGTGCGATCAGGTGCAGACCCGGATGCGCGTGCGGATCCGGGTTGTACGCCTTGTCGGCGGCCATGGGCGTGCGCTATCCCTTAGCCCGCGCGACCGGCGCGCTTGCGCTCGTTTTCGGTCAGGTGCTTCTTGCGCAAGCGGATCTCCTTCGGGGTGACTTCGACCAGTTCGTCGTCCTCGATGAAGTCCAGCGCCTGCTCCAGCGTGTACTTGATCGCCGGGGTCAGCTTGATCGCATCGTCCTTGCCCGAGGCGCGCATGTTGGTCAGCGGCTTGGTCTTGATCGCGTTGACGGTCAGGTCGTTGTCCTTGGAGTGGATGCCGACCAGCTGCCCTTCATACACGTTGTCGCCTTCGGCGGCAAACAGGCGGCCACGCTCTTCCAGCGGGCCCAGCGCGTAGGCGGGGGTGGCGCCCGGCGCGTTGGCGATCATCACGCCGTTCTGGCGCTTGGCGATGGCGCCCTGTTCCTTCGGGCCGTAGTGGTCGAACACGTGGAACAGCAGGCCCGAGCCCTGGGTCAGGGTGCGGAACTCGTTCTGGAAGCCGATCAGGCCACGCGCCGGGATCATGTAGTCCAGGCGCACGCGGCCCTTGCCGTCCGGTTCCATGTTCTTCAGCTGGCCCTTGCGGGTGCCCAGCTTTTCCATCACGCCGCCCTGGTGCTGCTCCTCGATGTCCACCACCAGCTGCTCGACCGGCTCCATCAGCTTGCCGTCGATCTCCTTGATGATGACTTCCGGGCGCGACACGGCCAGCTCGAAGCCCTCGCGGCGCATGTTCTCGATCAGCACCGACAGGTGCAGTTCGCCGCGGCCGGAGACCAGGAACTTGTCGGCGTCTTCCAGCTGCTGCACCTTCAGCGCCACGTTGTGCACGGTCTCGCGCTCCAGCCGGTCCTTGAGCTGGCGGCTGGTCAGGAACTTGCCGCCGGACAGGTCCTTGTTGCCGGCGAACGGCGAGTTGTTGACCTGGAAGGTCATCGAGATGGTCGGCTCGTCCACGGTCAGCGGCGGCAGCGCCTCGGGGGCTTCCAGCGCGCACACGGTGTCGGAGATGGTCAGTTCCTGGATGCCGGAGATGGCGACGATGTCGCCGGCCTGCGCGCTGTCCTGCTCGATGCGCTCCAGGCCCAGGAAGCCCAGCACCTGCAGCACCTTGCCCTGGCGCTTCTTGCCTTCGCGGTCGATCACCGCCACCGGCATGTTCTTCTTCAGCACGCCGCGCTGGATGCGGCCGATGCCGATCACGCCGACGAAGTTGTTGTAGTCCAGCTGGCTGATGCGCATCTGGAACGGACCGTCCGGGTCCACGTCCGGCTTCGGCGCGTGCTGCATGATCGCTTCGTACAGCGGGGTCATGTCGCCGTCGCGCACGCTGTCGTCCAGCGAGGCGTAGCCGTTCAGCGCCGAGGTGTAGACGATCGGGAAGTCGAGCTGCTCGTTGGTGGCGCCGAGCTTGTCGAACAGGTCGAACACCTGGTCGATCACCCAGTCCGGGCGCGCGCCGGGGCGGTCGATCTTGTTGACCACCACGATCGGCTTGAAGCCCATCGCGAACGCCTTCTGGGTCACGAAGCGGGTCTGCGGCATCGGGCCGTCCATCGCGTCGACCAGGATCAGCACCGTGTCCACCATCGACAGCACGCGCTCCACCTCGCCGCCGAAGTCGGCGTGTCCAGGGGTGTCGACGATGTTGATGCGGTTGCCCTGCCAGGTGATGGCGGTGTTCTTGGCCAGGATGGTGATGCCGCGTTCCTTTTCCTGGTCGTTGCTGTCCATCACGCGCTCGGCCAGCACCGTGCGCTCGGACAGGGTGCCGGACTGCTTCAGCAGGCAGTCGACGAGGGTGGTCTTGCCGTGGTCGACGTGGGCGACGATGGCGATATTGCGAAGATTTTCGATGGACATGCGAAAGGGGGCCAGCCGGCGCCAGAAGGAAGGAAAGGAAGCCACCTAGTATACCCGGATCCCGTGACGCCTGCCGGCGGCCGGCGGCGGTGGGCCGGGCGGGGGCATTCAGGCGCCGGCGGCGGGCGCGGGCAAAGCCTGAACAAGGCGACGTGTATCCTATGCGCCCCTCATGACGCCCCCGTTTCCAAGGAATCCCATGTCCCTGATCGCCCATTTCGACACCGCCCGCGGCCCGATCAAGATCGAGCTGTATCCCGACAAGGCCCCGCTGACCGTGGCCAACTTCGTGAACCTGGCCAAGCGCGGCTTCTACGACGGGCTGAACTTCCACCGCGTGATCGCCGACTTCATGATCCAGGGCGGTTGCCCGGAAGGCTCCGGCCGCGGCGGCCCGGGCTATCGCTTCGAAGACGAGACCAACAACGGCGTGCGCCACGACCGCGGCGTGCTGTCCATGGCCAACGCCGGCCCCAGCACCAACGGCAGCCAGTTCTTCATCACCCACACCGCCACCCCGTGGCTGGATGGCAAGCACACCGTGTTCGGCAAGGTGCTCGAGGGCCTGGACGTGGTCGACAGCGTCGCCCAGGGCGACGTGATCAACAAGATCACCATCGAAGGCGACGCCGACGCGGTGCTGGCGGCCAAGGCCGACCGCGTCGCCGAGTGGAACCGCACCCTCGACGCCTGATCCGGCGCTGTCCGCGCGACCGGTCCTGCGGCCGGGCGCGCGGAGCCTGCGTGCTACCATTTTCCCGATTGATTGCCGCACCCGACCGCCGATGACGATGCGCCCCCTTGTGTTGTGCCTGCTGCTGCTCGCCATCGGCGGCGGCGTGCATGCCTGGTGGCGCAGCGCGGCCACGGCGCCGTCGGCGGCACTGGCCGCCGGCGACCCGCGCCATCTGACCGGCGAGGCCGGCATCGTCATGCTTGCCGCCGACTGGTGCGGCTACTGCCGCCGGCAACAGGCCGATTTCGCCCGCGCCCAGGTCCGCTACACGGTCCTGGACGTGGAGCAGGAGCCCGGCCGTCAGGCCGCCGCCGCGCTGGGCCTGGAAGGCGTGCCGATCACCGTGATCGGCCAGCACGTGGTCGAAGGCTACGACACCGCCGCCCTGGACCTGCACCTGCAGCCGCTGGGCTATCGCGTCTACTGATCCACCCCACCCACTTTCTTAGCAGAGGAATCCCCCATGAAAGCACCCGTTCGTGTTGCCGTGACCGGCGCCGCCGGCCAGATCGGTTATGCCCTGCTGTTCCGCATCGCCTCCGGCGAAATGCTGGGCAAGGACCAGCCGGTGATCCTGCAGTTGCTGGAACTGCCGATGGAGAAGGCCCAGGCCGCGCTGAAGGGCGTGATGATGGAGCTGGAAGACTGCGCGTTCCCGCTGCTGGCCGGCATGGTCGGCACCGACGACGCCGAAGTGGCGTTCAAGGACGCCGACATCGCCCTGCTGGTCGGCGCGCGTCCGCGCGGCCCGGGTATGGAGCGCAAGGACCTGCTGCTGGAGAACGCGAAGATCTTCACCGCGCAGGGCGCGGCGCTGAACAAGGTGGCCAAGCGCGACGTCAAGGTGCTGGTGGTGGGCAACCCGGCCAATACCAATGCCTACATCGCCATGAAGTCGGCGCCGGACCTGAACCCGAAGAACTTCACCGCCATGCTGCGCCTGGACCACAACCGCGCGCTGAGCCAGCTGTCGCTCAAGCTCGGCAAGCCGGTCGGCGGCATCGAGAAGCTGGTGGTGTGGGGCAACCACAGCCCGACCATGTACCCGGACTACCGCTTCGCCACCGCCGACGGCGCCTCCATCGCCGACGCGATCAACGACCAGGAATGGAATGCCGGCACCTTCATCCCGACCGTGGGCAAGCGCGGTGCGGCGATCATCGAAGCGCGCGGCCTGTCCTCGGCCGCCTCGGCCGCCAATGCCGCCATCGACCACGTGCGCGACTGGGTGCTGGGCAGCAACGGCAAGTGGGTGACGATGGGCGTGCCGTCCGACGGCTCCTACGGCATCCCGGAAGGCGTGATCTTCGGTTTCCCGGTCACCACCGAGAACGGCGCCTACACCATCGTCAAGGATCTGCCGATCGACGACTTCAGCAAGAAGTACGTCGACAAGACCCTGGCCGAGCTGGAAGAAGAGCGCAGCGGCGTGGCCCACCTGCTGGGCTGATCGCCAACGCGATCGCGTCGTCACGGAACGCCGGGCCCCGCCCGGCGTTTCGCGTTGTGGGGAACCCAACATGATGAATCTGATCCACTGGCGGCTGTACGTCGCCGTCGTCGAGTGCGGCAGCATCAGCGCCGGCGCCGCGCGCTGCGGCATCACCCAGTCCGGCGCCAGCCAGGCCATCGCGCAGATGGAGCACGTGCTGGGCGCGGCGCTGCTGCTGCGCGAGCGCGGGCGGATCCGGCCGACCCCATTCGGGACGCGTGCGCTGGAACATGCGCGGGCGATGCTGGCCGAGCTGGGGCAGATCCAGGCCCTGGCCAAGGCGGAGCGTGCAGCGGGTGCGGCCTCGCTGCGGGTCGCCGGCTTCGCCTCGTCGCGGCCATGGCTGGCGCCACGCCTGCGCGCGTTCGAGCGGGCGCATCCGGACACCGGCGTGGTCTGGCTGGAAGGCAGCGACGAGGAGGTCGAGGCCTGGCTGGCGGCCGGGACGGTCGACCTGGGCGTGGTGCTGGATCCGGCGCCGGAGCGCGACGCCATGGTGTTCGGCACGGACGACTGGCTGGCGGTGCTGCCGCCGGCGCTGGCGCGTCCGCAGGCGCGCGACATCGCCCTGGCGGAGCTGCTGACGCTGCCGTTCGTGCTGGCCACCGGCGGCTGCTGGCTGCATGCGCAGCGCCTGGCCGAACGCGCCGGGCTGGCGATCGCCGACCTGCGCCTGCAGGTGCGCGACTGGTCCAGCGCCTGGGCCCTGGTGCGCGACGGCGCGGGCGCCAGCCTGCTGCCGGCGTCGGTGCTGCCGGCCGAGCGCGACGGCGTGCAGGTGCTGCCGTTGCAGCCGCGGCTGCAGCGCCGCTTCGCGCTGGTCGCTGCTGCACACGCGGCGCCGGCCGCGCTGCAACTGCGCCGGTTCCTGGACGAGGCCATTAGCGGCGCTACTGACCCGTCCTGACATTCTTGTTTCTCCGCAGGTCGCCGTGCCGCGCACACTGCGCGCGCCGACTGTCCGGCGCCTCTGCGAGACCATCCCGATGCATCTCTATGCCGCTCCTGGCGCCTGTTCCCTGGCGCCGCACATCGTGCTGCGCGAACTGCAGTTGCCGTTCCGTCTGGTGCACGTGGACAACCGCAGCAAGCGCACCGCCGATGGCGAGGACTTCCGCGCGCTCAATCCCAAGGGCTACGTGGCCGCGCTGCAGCTGGACGACGGCCAGGTGTTGACCGAAGGGCCGGCGATCCTGCTGTACCTGGCCGACCGCTGCCCGCAGGCAGCACTGGCGCCGCCCGCGGACGCAGACGCCTTGCCGCGCTATCGCCTGTACGAGTGGCTGGCCTTCATCAACAGCGAACTGCATGCCGGCAGCGTGCCGCTGTTCGATGCCGGGCTGGCGCCGGCGCGGCGCACCGCGGTCGCCGCCCGCCTGCTGCAGCGCTATGCCCATGCCGAGGCCACGCTGCGTGCGCAGCCGTACCTGCTCGGCGAGCGCTTCGGCGTGGCCGATGCCTATCTGTTCACTGTGCTCGGCTGGCTGCCGCGGTTCGGCCTGTCGCTGGCCGCGCATCCGGCGTTGGCGGCGTATGCGGCGCGCATCGCGCAGCGTCCCGGCGTGGCGGCGGCGCTGGCCGCCGAGCAGGCGCTGCGTCCGGCCTGAGCGCGGCGCGCTGGCGGTCAGGGCATGACCTTCGGCGCTCGGCCGCGGAGCGGCCGCCGTGCTAGGTTGCCGGGGTCATTCGAAAGGGGATTTCGACCATGCTCATGCCGTTCCGCTGGATCGGCGCGCTGGCGCTCGCCGGTGCGTTGCCTGTCGCCGCCCACGCCGCCACCGCCGACAGCGGTTATCGGCAACCGCCCGAGCCGCTGCTGGGCGTGATGCGCGCCCCGCTCAATCCGACGCCGCGGCTGGACCCGACCGGGCGCACCCTGCTGCTGGTCGAGCGCCAGGCCTACCCGCCAATCGCGCGCGTCGCCGAGCCGTACCTGAAGCTGGCCGGGGTGCGCGTGGAACCGCGTACCCACGCCCGCCACGACATGTCCAACGGCTACGGCATCCGCGCCTGCCTGGACGGCTTCAGCCTGGTCGACGTGGCCAGCGGCAAGCAGACCGCGGTGACCCTGCCGGCCGGCGCCTGCCCGGCGCAGCCGGTGTGGTCGCCGGACGGGCGCCGCTTCGCCTTCAACAACACCGCGGCCGACCGCGTCGAACTGTGGCTGGGCGACGTCGCCACCGGCGCGGTGCGTCGCATCGACGGCGTGCAGCTCAACCCGGTACTGGGCGGCGAGATCCAGTGGCTGGGCGGCAGCGACACGCTGCTGGTGCGCGCGGTGCCGCAGGACCTCGGCCCGGCGCCGGTGAAGGCGGCGGTGCCACCGGGACCGGAGGTCAAGGAAGCGATCCGCGGCAAGGGCGAGAGCAGCACCTACGAGGCCCGCGACACCCTGTCCAGCCCGGAGGACGAGGCGCAGTTCACCTATTACGCCACGGCGCAGTTGGTCACCGTGGATGCCGCCAGCGGCAAGCTGCGCACGGTCGGCAAGCCGGCGGTGTACTCGGTGGTCGACGGTGCGCCGGACGGCCGCCACGTGCGCGTGGAGCGCCTGCAGCGTCCGTACTCCTATGTCACCACCTACGGCCGCTTCGCTCACGACGTGGCGGTGCTGGACCTGGCCGACGGCAGCGAGCGCGTGCTGGCGAACCTGCCGGTGGCCGACCGCGTGCCGGTACACGGCGTGCCCACCGGGCCGCGCGCCTACGGCTGGCGCGCCAACCAGCCGGCCACCCTGGTCTGGGCCGAGGCGCTGGACGGCGGCGACTGGAAAACGAGCGTTCCTGCGCGCGACAAGCTGCTGACCCTGTCGGCGCCGTTCACCGGCAAGCCGCGCGAACTGGCCAAGGTGACCCAGCGCTACGCCGGCCTGAGCTGGTTCGCGCAGGGCGGGCAGGCGCTGCTGGACGAGTACGACGAGAACCGCCACTGGCGCCGCACCACGCTGCTGGATGCGGACCGCCCCGGCAGCGCCGGGCGGGTGCTGTTCGACCTGTCCACCGACGACCTGTACGCCGATCCCGGCACGCCCGAGCTGCGTCGCCTGGCCAACGGCGAATACGTGCTGCGCGAGGACAACGGCGCACTGTTCCTGAGCGGGCAGGGCGCGACCCCGGCCGGCGACCGGCCGTTCCTGGACCGCTACGACCTGGCCAGCGGCAAGACCCAGCGTCTGTTCCGCAGCGGCGCCGATGTCGACGAGGCCTTCGCCGGGTTTGCCGGCGAGGACACCACCCGCTTGCTGACCTGGCGGCAGTCGCCGAGCGACCCGCCCAACGTCTACCTGCGCACGCTGGGCCAGGCGCAGCCGGCCGTGGCGGCGGGCGAGGCGGTGGTCGCCTCCACCCTGGCGCCGGTGACCCGCTTCCCCGATCTGACCCCGGTGGTGCGGCAGATCCAGAAGCGCCTGGTGACCTATAAGCGCAAGGACGGCGTGGAGCTGTCCTTCACCCTGTACACGCCGCCCGGCTACAAGGAAGGCACGCGCGTGCCGGCGATCCTCTACGCCTATCCGCTGGACTACGCCGATGCCTCCAAGGCCGGTCAGGTCAGTGGCGCCAACGACCGCGACTTCACCCGCCTGCATTCCTACCAACTGTTGCTGCTGGCCGGCTACGCGATCATCGACGATGCCGCGTTCCCGATCGTCGGCGATCCCAAGACCGCCTACGACACTTACCTGCAGCAGCTGGTGGAGAACGCGCAGGCGGCGGTGGACAAGGCGGTGGCGCTGGGCGTGGTCGACCGCGACCGCATCGGCGTCACCGGCCACAGCCACGGCGCGCTGATGGCGGCCAACCTGCTGGCGCACACCGACCTGTTCCGCGCCGGCGTGGCCACCAGCGGCAGCTACAACAAGACCCTGACCCCGTTCGGCTTCCAGAACGAGCGGCGTTCGTTCTGGGCCGCGCCGGAGGTGTACGCGCAGGCCTCGGCGTTCTTCCACGCCGACAAGATCAACGAGCCGCTGCTGCTGGTGCACGGCATGGACGATGCCAACCCCGGCACCGAGACCACCCAGGCCCCGCGCATGTTCCAGGCCATCCGCGGCCTCGGCGGCACCGCGCGGCTGGTACTGCTGCCGTTCGAACCGCACTGGTACACCGCGCGCGAATCCAACGAGGACGTGGTGGCGGAAATGCTGGAGTGGTTCGATCGCTACGTGAAGCAGGCGCCGCCGCGTGCGGCGTCGGCGGACAAGGCGAAGACGCAGTAGTCGGCCGACCTGGCGCGCACGATGACATGGCGTTTGCTCTGCGTGCCGGTGTTGCTGGCGCTCACTGCATGCGGTGCGGTCGACACGGTGAAGAATGCGTACGCGCATTCGCGGGAGGTGGCTGCCGACCTGGAGAAATCGGTCGGCAGCAAGCCAGCGGTCGGCTTCAACTGGGCCAACGGCTCGCTGGTCCAGGTGACGGTCAATTTCCAGGGCGTGCCGCGCACGCCGCTGGAGCAGATTGTGCAGCTCAGCAAGAGTTCGGTGGCTACGCGCTTTCAGCAGGCGCCGGCGAATGTGGTGGTGATGTTTACGGTGCCGGGGAAGTAGCTAGTAATTGATGCTCATGGTCGCGGAAGCACTGTGCGCATCTCAGTCAGCCGTCTAGGAAGACGTATCCATGGATCCTCTGTCCTTCAATTTGCCGGCCGTCATTTGGTCCGGAATTGTCGCTGCATTTATCTCTCTGAGTGGCGTGGTCCTTTCCAATCGTGCCAGCATGAGCCGGCTTAAGGAGCAGTTGCGGCATGACGCGAAAGAGAAGCATCAGGATCGTCTCGCAAGTCTGAGGCGAGATGTGTACTTACCGCTTATTGCTGAGACAAATAGAGCGAATGGGTATCTTGGCTCTCTCTCTCTGCTCAAGATCCAACGGAGGGAAATTTCGGAGAGCCTCTGCAAGGTGTGGTCGCAATATTGGCGAAAGTCCAGCTTGTTGGTTCCCGAGACGCGACCGCAGCCGCGGCCGAGTTGACTGCGCTGTATGGGGAGGCGCTTCTAAGGCTTATCGGCTTTGCAAAGCCAATGCATGAGGCAAAGATCGACATTAGGATTTCGGATGAACTGTATCAACAGAGTGCTGCTCAGGTGCAGCGAGTGCTTTCCGAGATTGCAGCGGAAAATGAATCAGGGGTGCCAAATCAGGTCCGGCTGGCTTCGCTGTTTAACTCATTGAGCAACTATCGTGAGCAGTCTTCAATTCATTCAGGTGCGCGCAATGCTGCCTGGGATGTCTACAACTCTAATCAGCAAGGCTTCGCAAGAGTGGTCCTTGAGGAAATAAAAAGGCTTGGCCCCGCGCAGATCAGGCTAATGTGCGCAATTCGAAGTGAATCAGGTTTGGATGGTGATGCTTCTGAGCTGAGGGCTCGGCTAGAGGAGAATAGCAAGAGGGGAGGTCAGGCAATTGATGAGTTGCTGAGTAAGCTGAATTCATCTGTTGATGGCTGAAAATTGCTGGGCTCAGTGCGTTTGCCGGCGGATCTTTGGGGTCAATACGATGAAGAATGAATTTGAAGACGATCTCATCATTGTGCCAGTGCCTCCGCTAGTTGCAGTTTTGCTTAATCTGGAAAAAAAGAAGGGATCTTCTCTCACAGAAGGCGAAGTCCTGGAGGCGAGAGACAATGCTGTTTGCATCGCATTGCCAAAGGGCGTATGCGATGCTATCGCGGAATCTCGCGGATACAACGACATCGATCCTGAGCGGGCCTGGGAAGAGTGGGTTGAGATTCGCTCCTCACTTCAAGCAGGGTCTGACAGTTAGCTCAGCCCAAACTCGCCGCTAGGGATTGCGAGGAGAACGTTTATGTTCTTCGACCAAGGTCGGAACGACGCCCTCCCCGCCGAAGGACTATGCTCGGAGCCGGTGCACCGGCCTTGGGAGGGGCGGCATGGACTACGCGACGCTGTACCGGCGTTCGATCGAGCGGCCGGAAGAGTTCTGGGCCGAGCAGGCCAGGGCGATCCACTGGGAGCGACCGCCGCAGGCGATCCTGGAGTACGACACGCCACCGTTCCGGCGCTGGTTCGTCGGCGGGCTGACCAACCTGTGCCACAACGCGGTGGACCGGCATCTGCCCGAACGCGCCACGCAACTGGCGCTGGTCGCGGTGTCCAGCGAAACCGGGCAGACCCAGGAGATCACGTATGCGCAGCTGCACCGCGAGGTCAACGCCTTCGCCGCGGTGCTGCAGCGGCTGGACGTGCAGCGCGGCGACCGCGTGGTCATCTACATGCCGAACATGGCCGAGGCGGTGTATGCGATGCTGGCCTGCGCTCGCATCGGCGCGGTGCACTCGGTGGTGTTCGGCGGCTTCGCCGCGCACAACCTGGCGCTACGCATCGACGATGCGCGGCCCAAGCTGCTGATCGCCGCCGATGCCGGCAGCCGCGGCGGCAAGCGCATCCCCTACAAGCCGCTGGTCGATGCCGCCTGCGCGGAGGCCAGTGCGCCGCCGCCGACGGTGCTGATCGTCTCGCGTGGGCTGGATCCGGCGCAGCCGCGCGTGCCCGGGCGCGACGTCGACTATGCCGAGCTGCGCGCCGAGGTCGGCGATGCGCAGGTGCCGGTGGTGTGGCTGGAATCCAACGAACCCAGCTACCTGCTGTACACCTCCGGCACCACCGGCAAGCCCAAAGGCGTGCAGCGCGATGTCGGCGGGCACGCGGTGGCGCTGGCGCTGTCGATGCGCACGGTGTTCGACTGCGGCCCGGGGCAGACCATGTTCTCCACCTCCGACGTGGGTTGGGCGGTGGGGCATTCGTACAACGTGTATGGCCCACTGATCGTCGGTGCGACCTCGCTGCTGTACGAAGGCCTGCCGGTGCAGCCGGATCCGGGCGTGTGGTGGGCGCTGTGCGAGAAGTACCGGGTGCGCACCATGTTCTCTTCGCCGACCGCGATCCGCGTGCTGAAGAAGCATCCGGCGCGCTACCTGCGCGAGCGCGACCTGAGTGCGCTGCGCTATCTGTTCCTGGCCGGCGAGCCGCTGGACGAGCCGACTGCGTTGTGGATCGGCGAAGCGCTGGGCAAGCCGGTGATCGACAACTACTGGCAGACCGAAACCGGGTGGCCGGTGCTGACCCTGTTGCCGGGCGTCGAGTTGCGGCCGGTGAAACCGGGCTCGCCCGGCTTTCCCAATCTTGGCTACCGCACGCGCATCGTCGACGAGCATGGCGTCGAGGTGCCGGCCGGGCGCAAGGGCGTGCTGGTGATCGAGCCGCCGTTGCCGCCTGGCTGCATGACCACGGTATGGAACGACGACGCGCGCTTCCTGCGCAGCTACTTCAGCCACTTCGACACGCTGCTGTACAGCTCGCTGGACTGGGCGATCCGCGACGAGGACGGCTACACCTTCATCCTCGGTCGCACCGACGATGTGATCAACGTGGCCGGACATCGCCTGGGCACGCGCGAGATCGAGGAAGCCATCGCCGGCCATGCCGACGTGGCCGAGGTCGCGGTGATCGGCATGCACGACGAACTGAAGGGGCAGGTGCCGGTGGTATTCGCGACGCTGAAGCAGGTCGCGCCGGATGCCGCGGCGGTGGTCGAGGAACTGCGCCAGTGCGTGGTGCAGCGGCTCGGCGCGGTGGCGCGGCCAGCGCAGGTGTATCTGGTGCAGGCACTGCCGAAGACGCGTTCGGGCAAGCTGTTGCGGCGCTCGCTGCAGGCGCTGGCCGAGCAGCGCGACCCGGGCGATCTGTCGACGCTGGACGATCCCGGCGCGCTGGAGGAGATCCGCCGCGCATTGCGCGGTTGACGTGCGACCGGCGACGCCGGCGCAGCCGCGCCGGCGTTCGCATCATCGCTTAGCTCAGGCCTTCGGCCTGCAGCGCCGCCTGCACCTGCGGATCGGCGGACATGCGCTCGAAATGCAGCTGCAGATTGGGGCCGAGCGCGATCTGCTGCGCGCGCGCCCAGCGCAGGGTGACGAACAGGTAGGCGTCGGCGATGGAGCGGCGTGCACCGCCCAGCCAGGTCTGCTGTTCCAGCGCGACTTCCACGCGCGCGTACAGCGTGCGCACGCGTTCGCGTGCGTGCTCCTGGGTGCGCGCGATCACCGCGGCGTCGTCGAGATAGCGGGTGCTGCCGAACAGCGGATGAAATGCCGGGTGCAGATCGGCGTTGAGGAAGGCCAGCCAGCGCTGCACTTCGGCACGGCTGCGCGGGCTGCCGTCGCCGGCCAGGTGCGCGTCGGGCGCGAGATCGGCGATGTAGTTGAGGATCGCCGAGTTCTGGGTCAGCACCCAGTCGTCCATCTGCAGCGCAGGCACCGCACCGGCCGGATTGATCGCCAAGTACGCCGGCGCCTTCATCGCCGCGGCATCGAGCAGCTTCAGTTCGAACGGCAATCCGGCCCAGCGCAGCGCGATGTGATCGGCCAGCGAACAGGCGCCGGGCTTGGAATAGAGTTTCATGGCAGGCGGCTCCGCATCGGTCAGGACGGCAGAGGGTACCTGCTGCGCGGGGCGCTTGGCGATGAAGACGCGCCATGCGTGGCGCGCGCGCCTGCGTCAGGACATGCCTGTGTGGCGAAGAACGATCAGGACGCGTTGCGCGGACGCAGCTTCTGCACGCGATAGAACGTGTGGTCGCCGATCGTCGCGACCTGATAGGCATTGCGCCAACTCGGGCTGGCGATGGCATGCGCGGCGAAGTGGCTGGCGCCCGGCACGATCTCCTTGCGCTGGCCCTGCGGCAGCGCCCAGTTGCGCTCGGCGGCGAAGGCGACCTTGACCGCATCGGCCCAGGCGTCGTCGTTCTTCAATTCGGTGCCCGGCTTCACCAGGCCTGGCGCGAACTGCTTGCGTGCGGTGACCACCTGGCACATCGAATCGCCCCACAGGCCGCTGTCCAGGCGCCGCAGCGCCACTTCGGCGACGGCTTGCTGTCCGCGCAGCGTCTGGTCGCGCGCTTCCAGGTAGACGGTGGTGCTGAGGCAAAGCGAATCGGCAGCGGGTTGCGGCAACAATTGCGAGAGCCAGAGAATCCAGGCCAGTTTCATCGTACTCCTTGCTCCGTATGGGCCGTCGTCGAGGCGCTGCGCCGGGATGGCGCGGCAAGCGATGCGGCTTGGCGTCATGGGGAGGCGGCCTGTCACGGGCCGCCCGGGTGCCGGCAATCTGTAGTCCGGCGGATCCGCCAAGATGGGCGGATCGAGAAGAGGCGCGAACGATAGGGGCCGGTTCCCGAATCGCAACTGAATCCCGAGTATTGACAGGGTTCACATCTCGCTGTGTCGAGATGCTGTCGCGCTCGCCGCGCGACGGCATTGTGCAACGCCGCATCGCGGCGCATGAGGCTCAGGGAAACTGCTTGCGCTGCATCAGCATGGCGTACACCTTCACCACCGGATCAGCGTGTCCGCTCAGTTGCGCGAGGCGCTGTTCGCGATCGGGCCAGCGTTGCGCCTGATCGGCGAGCACGCGCAGATCGCCGAACCAGGTGTCGTGATCGCGTGCGTAATACGGGCCGCTCAGCAGCGTGGCGAGCAGGTTCATGCCGCGGTCGCGCGCCGCGCCCGCCGGCGCGTACTCGAGATAGCGCAGCAGTTCGCGCAGGCGCGCGCGCTGCACGCGGCCGCTGTCGTCGCTGGCCGCGGTCTGCTGCAGCACCCCATGGTCGAGCTGGTCGAGGAACTCCATCGATGCTTTTTCCGTGGCCGGATCGCCGGCACCAGCAGCCGCATCCAGCAACTGCGTGCGGATGTTGTAGCCGGCCTGGCGGATCAGCGAGATCGCATCGGCGTCGATCGACTGCGCGGGGAGCGGCGGTGCCGGCACGATGCGCTCGGCCGGCAGCTCGGCGACGAAGCGCTGCTCCAGCAGCCAGTGGTTGCCGAGCACGCTGGAAGGGCAGCGTGTCTGCGCAAGATGCGCGGCGACGTAGCCGCGGTAGGCGGCGTGCAGTCGCTCGCGCAGTGCGCTGTCGGACACTTGTTGCAGCAGCAGCGGCATGTCGCCGGCCACGCTGAGTTCGGTGGCGGTGAAACCGGCATCGTCGCCGCGGATGCGTTCGAACATGCGCGCCAGGCTGTCGGCGAGCTGTGCCTGTCCCGCGCTGTCCAGCGGCGCCGCGGCGAGCGCCATCTTCAGCGCCGGGGCGGTGTCGGTTTCGTGTTGCGCCGCGTCCACGCGTGCGGCGATTGCGCTGGCGCGCGCCGCCGGTGGTGCCGGCTGCAATGCGCTGGCCAACGCATAGGTCGGGCTGGGATCGTCGAGATAGTCCGCATCGCAACTTCCGGCGTGCGGCGTCGGTAGCGCGGCGAACAACGCCTGCGTCTGCGCCGTTGTGGTGCGTTGTGCGGCGCGTGTCTGCAGCGTCAGTTGATCCAGGCCGGCGGTCCGCGGCGTCCGCAACTCGTTGTCGCGCTCTTCGTCGATGCTGCCGACGCGGGCCAGGCCGGGCATGCGCCGTTGCGCGCGCTCGGCCAGTGCCACGGCCTGTTGGGTCAGCCGTTGCGCGGCAGCGGCCCGGTTGCCGTCGGCTGGAAGATCGGCGGATGCAGCTAGGCGCAGCAGCACATCGGCCTGGAAGTCGGCGGACAGCGCCTGCGCCGCGGCCAGCACCGCACTCGCAGGTGGCCCGGGTACGGCGCTACCGTTCATCGAAGCGGCACCGGTGGACGGCGGCGTCTGCGCACTGGCCGGGCCGGCATGCGGGTGTGTTGCGAGGGAAGCTGGCGCTGTGGGTTGCGCGCCGTGGGCGGTGGCCGCGCGTTGCAGCAGCGGCACGCACGCGCCGGCGACCAGCAGCGCGAGAAGCAGATGGCGGGGACGTGGGGCGGAACGCATGGGAACTCCTGAAGGCGGGCGACGGACTGCACGGCGCATGGGCGCCGTGCAGGGCCGGGGAGCGCACTCCCCGGCGCGACCATCCAGTGGTCAGTTGTAGCGCGCGGTGTTGCGCGGCACGTTGGCGCGAATCACGCCGAGCGGATCGTCGGTGATGATGCTGGTGAAGCCGGCGGTGACCTGCGCGCGGAAATCCGGACGGTCGTCGGCGGTCTCGTTGCCGAAGTACTTGGTACGGGTCAGATAATCGTCCAGCGACGCACAGCAGGTGCCGTTGCTGCGCACATAGTGCTGGCCGTCATGGCTGCTGAGGCGGTACTCGGGCACCGGCGAGAACGCACCGATCGCCTGCTTCTGCGCCTGGTTCGCGGCCAGCAGTTCGGCAGTCGGGTCGCCGCGGCGGGGCTGCTTGTTGCCGATTTCCAGCCAGGCGAAGCCGCTTTGCTTGCGCACTTCGGTGATCCAGGCGCTGACCCGGCACTGCGGCGTATTGGGCGCGGTGAAGCCGCACAGGCCGACATAGTTGTCGGCGATCCTGTCCATGTCGCCCGCATAGACGGTCGGGGCGAACGGCACGCCCTTGGTGAAGCGGGTGATGTCGCTGGGCGTTTTCGGCAGCAGCGAGGCGCTGAACTTCAGCACCACCTGGTTCTGCATCTTGAATGCATTGACCTGGTCTGCCGCGCGCGACACCGCGTCCAGCGACTTCAGGTCCAGCACCACCACCATGTGGTTGGCGTAGTGGCTCACCGCGTCCAGTGCGATGGCCAGCGAGGCCGGATGATCGTTGGTCTTGGCGAAGTTCTTGTCGCGCAGGTACATGTTGATCAGATCATGGCTGCTCAGGGTCCTGATGTCCGGATTCCAGCCCGACGGATTGGCGGCTGGCTGGAAGATGTTGAAGCCGGGGTTGTGATCGATGACGCGGCCGGCGTTCTGGTCGTGGAACAGCCAGAGGATGCCATCGGACGCCTGCTTGACGTCCAGTTCGATCGCTTCGATGTTCTCGTTGTAGGTATCGAGGATCGAGCAGGTGGAGTTCTCGGCGCAGCCGTTGCCGACCAGCCCGCGATGCGAGATCACCACGACGTCGGCGTGATTCCCCTGGTAGGGATTCTTCATCACGTTGAGGATATGTTGCGGGTTCCAGTTGCTGGCGGCCGACGCCATGCCGGACAGCGTGGCCAGCGACGCGCAGGCCAGCGCCAGGGCGAGAACCTTGGCGGGTTTCTTGGGCAGTTTCATGTGCTCTCTTCCGTTCGGGGTTGATGGAATGAAGTGAAGCAGCGCAGCGCGCGGCAACCGCCGCGCCCATGGGCGCGGTTGTCTGCAGCGCAATGCTCGAAGCGACGGGCATCGTCCTGGCGTTGCATGCCACCCGTCTGAAACTGGACTCCTGGCGACACCCCGCGTGGGCCACCGCGTGGTGTCGCCGGGATTTGGACCGAGGCCGGCTACCGTGGCGTGTCCGCGCCGTGCAGGTAGCGTTTCAATGCCAACGGCTCGTCGGTTTGGATCATGCTCACGCCGTGCTTGCGCAGCCCGCCCCAGACCGCGGCGGGATCGCGCAGCGCGCGCTGGTCGGTGTAGTGCGCCGACAGCCGCATCGGTCTGCCGCTGGCGATGTCGTTGGTCATGGTGTTGACGAACAGGCGCGCGTGCGGCGCCAGTTCGCGTTGCGCGATGTCCAGCACCACCGGGTCGTCGAACATCAGCTGCACCACCGCCGGCTGCAAGCTGGCGGCGCGGCGCAGGGCCTGCTCGGGCGGCAGCGTCGACTCGCGCTGCAGGTATAGCGCCTGCACCGCGATGTCGGCCTTGCGCGCGCGCTGCAACACCGCGTCGGGCACGTCCAGCGGCACGTTGAGCAGCACGTCGCGTTGCGCGCCGGCCGCTTCCACCGCGTCGATCACCTGGTCCAGCGCCGCGGCCTTGACGTCCAGGTTCACCAGCACCTTGCCGCGCGCCACGGCCAGCGCCTGCGCCAGCGTCGGCGGATGCCGCGCGGTGAGCGTGCTGTCGCGGCCGCCACCCTGGCTGCGCACGCGCAAGGCGGCGATCTGCGCCGCGTCCAGATCGGCCACCGCGCCGTGCCCGTCGGTGGTGCGGTCCACCGTCTCGTCGTGCATCAGCACCAGCGCGCCGTCGCGGGTGGTGCGCACGTCGATCTCGACCATGTCCACGCCGCGCGCGATGCAGGCGGCGATGCCGTCCAGGGTGTTCTCCGAGGCGAACGTCCAGCAGGCGCGGTGCGACACCACCAGCGCCGGCCCATGCGGGTCGCGCAGCCGGTCGGGCAGGCTCGGCGTCGCGGCCATGGCCAGGACCGGCATCGACAGCGCGGCGCTCATCAGCAGTCTCCGGCAGCGCATGCTCACCATCTCCAGGTCAACGACGCGTTGTAGTTGCGGCCGAAGATCGGCCGCGCGTAGATCGCGTCGGCGGTGCCCTGGCCGGACAGCGTGTCCACGCGTGCATTGCCCTCGGTCAGGCCGAGGGCGTTGCCGACGTTTGCCGCGTGCAATTGCAGTTCCAGGTGCGCGCTCAACCGCGCGAACAGGCCCAGGTCGTAGGTGGTGTAGGCGGGCAGGGCGGTGGCGTTGGTGTAGTCGACGTAGCGCTGGCCCATGCGATAGGCGGTGGCCGACAGTTCCAGCGGCCGGCCGTCGATGTCGACGTACAGGGTCGGGCTGATCGACGCCATGAACTTGGGGATGCGCGAGATCTGCTTGCCGTCCAGGTTGCCGTAACTGAGGCCGGTGGTCGCGTTGCTCAGACCGCGCGTCTGCGGATCCTGCAGCGTGGCCGAACCGGTGATGCCGAACAGCGGCAGCGGCCGCCAGGTGAACTCCGATTCCAGGCCCAGGGTGCGGGTCTTGCCGACCAGTGCCAGGCTCTGCACCGCGCCGCTGCCGTCGAGCACGATGGCGCTGATCGACAGATCGTTGAAGCGGCTCCAGAAGGCGACCGTGGAGAACGAGAAGCTGTCGCCGAAGCTGCCGCGCAGGCCGGCCTCGGCCTGGTCGATGTCGGTGACGTCCGCGTTCTGGGTCTGGTAGACGTTCTGCAGCCGCGGCAGGCGCTGCGACTGGGTGTAGCGGGCGAAGGTCTGCAGCTGCGGGGTCAGCGCGAACTCGGCACCGAGCGTCCACTGGGTGGCATGGCGATGATCGGTGCGCGGGCTGAACGCGCCGCTGAGGCCGCCGACGTTGTCGTCGGCCAGCGTGGTCGGATCGCCGAGATTGCGCGTGGTGGTGGCGTCGACGCCGCCGTTGGCGTTGTAGCGGGTGTAGCGCACGCCGGCATCCAGGCCGAGGCGGCCGAAGCGCACCGAATCCCACAGGTACGGCGAGAGGTAGGTGCCGTTGGCGAAGCCGCTGGTGACGCCATTGCCGTAGCGCACGAAGCCGTTCTGGGTGACCGAACCGACCACGTTGCCGGCGGCGTCGTAGGCCAGCACGTCCAGGCGCTGCGCGTTGTTCTGCAGCGTGGTCAGCACGGTGTTCTGCAGCCGGTCCTGGCGGTATTCGAAGTGCTGCACGTTGAGGCCGGCGGTCAGCGTGTGCTGGCCCAGCGCGGTGGCGTTGAACGCCTTGCTCAGGCGCAGGTCGTCGGACAGCGTGCGCAGATGGGTGCGCGCATTCCACAGGCCGCTCTCCAGCACCAGACCGTCGGCCGCGGCCGGATCGTAGACGGCGCCGTTGCGGCTGGCGACGTAGCCGACCCGCGCCACCCGCGCACCGAAGCCGCTGCGCGCGCGGCCGAGCTGGGTGTTGAGATAGGCGCTGGCGTCGTAGGGCGCGGCGCCGGAGAACAGCGCGGTGTAGTCCACTTCCGCGTCGACGAAGCGCATGCGGTTGTTGAGGGTCAGGCCGTCGCCCAGGTCCCACTCCAGGTGCGTGCCAAGTTGCTTGACCTTAGTGTGGATGCCGTCGGCCAGGTCGAGGTTGCGTGCCAGCGGGCCGTTGCCGTCGAAGCTCAGCGCGGTGGTGTGGCGCAGGTCGTTGGACAGCAGGGTGCCGTCCAGCGGGTCGATCAGCGCCGACAGCGATTGCGACGGGTTGCGCGGGTCGGCCAGCGGGATCGGGTTGTAGAAGGCGGTACGGTCGTTGAGGTATTTGGCGTCGACGTCGAGGATCGCATCGCCCATCAGGAAGGTCAGGTTGCCGCGCAGCTGGCCGCCCTGGTCGGCGGTGTAGCCGGTGCGACGCAGACCGTCGTCGCTGCGGTGGTAGCCGCCGATGCTGTACAGCACGTTCTCGCTGAGCGGGCCGGCGCTGTAGGCGTCCTCGCGGCGCAGGCCGTCGCTGCCGACGGTCATGCGTACCGCGCCCTCGGGGGTGGCCGTGCCGTGGCGGGTGATGGCATTGACCGTGCCGCCCGGCGCGTTGGTCGCGAACAGCGGCGAGGTGCCGCCGCGCACCACTTCCAGGCGCTCGGTCATCATGTCCAGCGCGAACAGGGTGTCGACGTTGAAGAAGCTTTCCTGCGGCTCGTCGAACAGGGTCAGGCCGTCTTCCTGGTACTGCACGTAGTACCAGCCGCCTGCCGGCAGGCCGCGCACGTAGAGATTCTGGCCGCCGCCCTGGCCGCCGGAGGGTTCGGCGGAGAACCCCGGGACCGCCCGCAACATGTCCACGCTGCTGCTCGGGGTGCTGCGCTCCAGGCGTTCCTTGGACACCACGCTGATCGCGAAGGGGGCGTCCTTCTGCGACTGGCCCTGCGGCGTGCCGGTGACCACGATCTGGTCCAGCGTAGTGGTGGCGTCGGCCGGGGGCGCTGGCGCGTCCGCGGCATGGACGGTCGCGGCGCTGCCGAGGATGGACGCGAGCGCCAGTGCCAGCAGGCTCGGGTGCGGATGAACGGTACGCATGAAGACCCCCAGTAAAAGAATGTGGGGTTAATACTATTTACCATGTATGAAACTTAGATGTCCACGTGCTAGGTTGTTGCGGTTCGTGCATCCATCACGCTTTGCGCCCGCCTATGCCGCATCCCGATTTCCCGCCGCGCGTCAGTGCCGGCGGCCGCCAATTGCTCGATCGTGTGTTCAAGACCGGGGTGCAGACCCAGGCGGCGCTGAGCCGTGACCTGGCTCTGTCGCAGCCCACCGTGGCGCGCCTGCTGCAGGGCTTCGTGCAGGACCGCATGGTCCAGCTCAGCGCCCGTGCCGCCGAGGGCCGCGGCAATCCCAGCGTCGACGTGCGGCTGGCGCCGGACTACGCCTACGCCTTCGGCATCGGCCTGATGGGCGACGTGGTGGCGCTGGCGCTGGTGGATTTCGCCGGCACCGTGCGCGGCCAGCGCCGCCTCGGCCTGGCCGACATGCGCCGCGCGTCGGTGCTGACGTTACTGCAGCGGTTCCGCGCCGAGTTGCTGGCCGAGACCGGTGTGGACCCGGCGCGGGTGGTCGGCATGGGCATGGCGATTTCGGCGTTCTTCACCGGGCAGGGCCGGCAGATGGCCGGGCCGCCGGCGCTGGAGGACTGGACCCAGGTGGACCTGGTGCCGATCCTGGAAGACGCCCTGGGCTGCGCGATCACCATCGAGAACGATGGCGCGGCGGCGGCGGTGGCCGAGAGTCTGTACGGGGTCGGCCGCGACTGCCGCGACTTCGTCTACCTGCACCTGACCAACGGCTTCGGCGGCGGCATCATCGCCGATGGCCGGCTGTTCCGCGGCCACCGCGGCAATGCCGGCGAGTTCGGCGGCATCTGGACCGTCGGCGGCATGGCCTATCCGAACCTGGACGCGCTGCTGTCGCTGGTGCGCGCCGCCGGCCAGGACTATGCCGGAGTCGAGCAGATGCTCGGCGCGATCGACGCGCACACCCCGGGCGTGGACGCCTGGCTGGACATGGCCGAGGCACCGTTCTCGCAGTTGTGCGCGTATCTGGCCTATGCGCTGGATCCGCAGGCGATCGTGATCGGCGGGCGCCTGCCGGCGGCGATCGGCGCGCGCCTGATCGAGCGCATCCGCATCCCGCGCGCACCCAATCGGCACGGCCTGGCGCCGCCGCTGCCGCAACTGTGCATCGCCCGCACCGTCGGCGACGCGGTGACCCTGGGCGCGGCGTTGATGCCGCTGCAGCAGGCGTTTTTCGCCTGAGGCATGCGCGTGCGCGGTGCGCCGCGTTCAAGCCAGCGACATGGCGCCATGTCGCGGAGGATTCGGGCCGGATGCTGGCCCGTGGCGTCGCAGCGCCCGATGTCTCAGCCGCTGCTGGCGTTGGCCGCCAGGCCGGCACCGATCGGGAGCGATCGGCGGCGTCCGGTGAGCAAGGCCAGCAGCAGGCACAGCGCCCCGCACAGCAGCGGGCCGGCCGCCATCGCCCAGCACAGCAGCAGGCAGTGCCCGTCGCGGTAGGCCAGCGCATCCAGCAGCACGCCGATCAGCACCACGCCGGCGGCCAGGGCGACCTGTGCGGCGGCGGTCAGCGCGGCGAAGCACAGCGCGTGCTCGGCGACCGCGCGGGTCGCGGTGCACTGCGCGTGCCAGGCCCATACCAGTTGTCCGGCGCTGCCACCGATCGCGCCGATGCAGGCCGCCGCGGCCAGGCTCAGCAGCGGCTGCGCCGGCAACGCCAGGGCGAACAGCGGCGCGCACAGCAACAGGGCGCTGCCGAGCCAGGCCAGCCGTTGCGTCGGCGTGCGCTGTCGGCCCCAGCGCGCAGCCAGCGGCTGCACCAGCACCGTGCCGAGCGCATAGGCGATCAGGACCGCGCTGCCCCAGCCGGGCGAAAGCAGGCCGTAGGCGGCCACGTACGGGGCGAGCTTGGTGAACGTGGGCAGGGTCAGCGAGACCGCCGCGATCAGTGCCAGCGGCTGCCAGGGAATCGCGCGCCACGAGGGTGCTCGGTCGATCGCGATCACGGCCGTGGCGTCGGCCGGTGCCGGGTGCGCATTGGCGGGATGGCGCAGCACCCGCTGCAACTGCCAGGCGCACAGCATCGCCACCGCCGCCAGCACCGCGCTGGCCTGCAGCGCCAGGCTTCCGCCATCGGTCCCGCGCGCCAGCACCGCACCGACCACGCTGCTGATCAGCAACGCCGCCGCGCCGCTGCCGGCCAGGCGCAGCGCGCTGGCGCCGTCGTGGCCGCGCCAGGGCCACTGCGCCAGGCTCAGCAAGGTGTTCTGGGCCACGTCGCAGGCAGCGTAGGCCAGCCGGAACAGCAGGCTCACCGCCAGCACATAGCCCAGCCGCCACGGCGGCGGCAGCAAGGGTGCGGCGAACACCAGCAGCAGCGCCAGCGCCGCGGCGGCCAGGCCGTGCCATTGCAGGCGCCCGGCGCTGCGCACGTCGCGCAGGCGTCGGCGCAGGCCCCAGCCGGCGCCGAGGCCGATCGCGGCGCTGAGCAGCAGGCCCAGCGCCAGCACCAGCCCGGCGGTGATCGCGCGCAGGCCGGCGTGTTCGGTCAGCGAGTAGATCAGCAGCAGTTCGCCGGCGTACCACAGCAGGCTCTTGCCGAAATGCGCGCCGGCATACGCCGCCAGCGCCGTTTGCGGCAGGCGGGGCAGGGCGGGCAGGGGCAAGGGACGCGGCATGCCCAGGCTTATAGCCGCGCGATGCGACAGCACCAAGTCCGCCGCGTCGGCTTGCTAGGATCGAAGGCGCTGGTCCCCGTCGTTCGAGGAGTTCGCCGATGTCGCTGCCATGGTCATTGCCCCGGCTGCTGTGCCTGTGTCTTGCCGCCTTCGCTGCGCCTGCCGTCGCGTCGGTGGCCGCGCGTCCGCAGGCGGTGTATCAGCTGTCCGCCGCCGATCTGCTGCGGTTGCTGCGCGGCGATGCGCAGGCCGCGGCGACGCCACTCGCGGGCAGTGTCGAACAGCGCCGCGCGCAGGCCGGCGCGCTGGCGCGGCTGTACATCGCCGGCGTCGCCGACGCCAGCGAAGGCAGGCAGTGGTGCGCTGGCGCGCAGGGCGTGCTGACGCACGAACTGGTCGATCGCGTATTCACCGCGCTCGCCGCGCTGCCGCCGGCGCAGTTGCGGCAGCGCGCGGCGGTTCCGGTGGAGCAGGCGCTGCACGACGCGTTCCCCTGCGCGGCGCGTTGAGAATTTCAGGCCTGTCGGTGACGGGCGCCGGGCCTGACTGCCGCGGGTGACCCGGGCCTGCGCATGCCGGGATCGAGGGCAATCGCCGACGTGCCCGACAGAGCGCCGCGTGCCTCGACGCGACCTTGCCCGCGATGGTCGCCGATGGCCGACCAGGTCAGCGCACGCCCTAGAGTTGCGCCGCGAGCCGGCTGCCCTGGGCGATGGCGCGCTTGGCGTCCAGTTCGGCGGCGACATCCGCGCCGCCGATCAGGTGCGCGTTGCGGCCGGCGGTCTGCAGCGCCGCCTGCAGGTCGCGCCGCGGTTCCTGGCCGGCGCAGACCACCACGGTGCCCACCGGCAACAGTTGCTCGGCGCCGTCCACGCGGATGCGCAGGCCGCTGTCGTCCACGCCCAGGTACTCGACGCCGCCGAGCATGGTCACGCCCTTGGCCTTGAGCGTGGCGCGATGGATCCAGCCGGTGGTCTTGCCCAGCCGCGCGCCGGGCCGGCCCGGGCTGCGCTGCAGCAGCCACACGCTGCGCGCCGGCGGCTCCGGGCGCGGCTTGCAAAGCGCGCCGCGGCCTTCGAACTGCGGGTCCACGCCCCACTCGGCCATCCACCGCGCCGGGTCCAGCGCGGTCGACTCACCGGCATGCACCAGGAACTCGCCGACATCGAAGCCGATACCGCCGGCGCCGATGATCGCGACCTTGTCCGCCGCCTGCACCCGGCCCTGCAGCACATCCAGATAGCTGACCACGCTGGGATGGTCGGCGCCCGGGAAGTCCACCGCGCGCGGCACGATGCCGGTGGCCAGCACCACCTCGTCGAAGTCGGCCAGCAGGGCCGCATCGGCGGTGGTCTGCAGGCGCAGTTCCACGCCGGTGGCGTCGAGCTGGTGGCGGAAGTAGCGCAGCGTCTCGTGGAATTCCTCCTTGCCGGGAATCCGCTTGGCCACGTTGAACTGGCCGCCGATCTCGCTGGCGCTGTCGAACAGGGTGACGCGGTGGCCGCGTTGTGCGGCCACGGTGGCGCAGGCCAGGCCGGCCGGGCCGGCGCCGACCACGGCGATGCGCTTGGGCGCGCGGGTCGGCAGGTAGTTCAGTTCGGTCTCGGCGGCCGCGCGCGGATTGACCAGGCAACTGGCGGTCTTGTTCTCGAACACATGGTCCAGGCAGGCCTGGTTGCAGGCGATGCAGGTGTTGATCGCCTGCGCCTGGCCGCGCTGCGCCTTGTTCGCCCATTCCGGGTCGGCCAGCAGCGGCCGCGCCAGCGACACCATGTCGGCGCCGCCGCCGGCGAGGATGCGCTCGGCCACGTCGGGCATGTTGATGCGGTTGGTGGCGATCAGCGGCAGCCGCACGTGCGGCTTGAGCTTGGCCGTCACAGCCGCGAACGCCGCGCGCGGCACCGAGGTGGCGATGGTCGGCACGCGTGCCTCGTGCCAGCCGATGCCGGAATTGATGAGGGTCGCGCCGGCCGCCTCGATCGCCTGCGCCTGCAGCACGATCTCCTGCCAGTCGCTGCCGTCCTCGACCAGGTCCACCAGCGACAGCCGGTAGACGATGATGAAGTCCGGTCCGCAGGCGGCGCGGATGCGGCGCACGATCTCCACCGCAAAGCGCATGCGCTTGGCCGCATCGCCGCCCCACGCGTCATTGCGGCGGTTGCTGCGCGGGGCGATGAACTCGTTGATCAGATAGCCTTCCGAGCCCATCACCTCGACGCCGTCGTAGCCGGCCTCGCGCGCCAGCCTGGCGGCGTGCGCGTAGGCGTCGATCTGGCGTTCGACGCCGCGCGCCGACAGTGCGCGCGGGGTGAACGGGTTGATCGGCGCCTTGAGCTTCGACGGTGCCACCGACAGGGGGTGGTAGGCGTAGCGCCCGGCATGCAGCAGCTGCAGGCAGATCTTGGCGCCGTGTGCGTGAACTGCGGCGGTCACTTGCCGATGCGGGCGCACTTCCCACGGCCAGGACAGCTTGCCGCCGAACGGCTTCAGCCAGCCGACCACGTTCGGTGCGAAGCCGCCGGTGACGATCAGGCCGACGCCGCCGGCGGCGCGCTCGGCGAAGTACGCGGCCAGCTTGGGGAAGTCGCGGGCGCGGTCCTCCAGGCCGGTGTGCATGGAGCCCATCAGGATGCGGTTGCGCAGCTGGGTGAAGCCCAGGTCCAGTGGGGCGAACAGGTGCGGGTAGGCGGTGGGGGTGGGGTCGGGCTGGCCGGGGGCGGGCGACATGGCGTGGATACGCAGGCGTACGGAAGGGCGCAGGGTGCCGTGAAACCTGGGCTAGGGCAAGAGGGGCGTTGCTTTGAGCCGCCTTTACATTGCTCTGGGATTTTGAAGCATGACGCTTAGAAGCAAGAGCAACAGCTTCCGCTGACGCGGGTCACTTTTCTTTGCTTGTGCAAAGAAAAGTAACCAAAAGAAACACACCCCGCAGCGCGCCCTCCGCGCTAGCGCGCTCCGGGTCCGCAGCCACGTCGGGCATTTTCCGACGGCACATCCCTGTGCCGGCGGAAAACGACGCGCATCCTGCGCGTCGCCCTTCGGGTATTCGCCCGCCGTGTCTGCCGCGCCGAGGGGGCCCGGTAGATCAAAAGCACAGCAAAAGCCGAGGCAAGAGCTGTAGCAACAGCAACAGCAAAGGCAACAGCAACCGCAACGGCAGAACTACCGGGTCACGGTCATGCAGAGCCGACGACCGCCTTACGCAACGCGGGACGGCCACACCAATGTCCGATCGCTGCGACGCCGTTCAGCCCCAGCCGACCAGCGCCAGTTTGCCGATGGTGCTGCCCGACTCCAGGCGCCGATGCGCCTCGCGCAGGGTGGTGGCGTTGATCGGGGTCAGGGTCTCGGTCAGGGTGGTGCGTAGTTCGCCGGCGTCCACCAGGCTGGCGGCGCGTGCCAGGATGCGGTGCTGTTCGATCATGTCCTCGGTGCGGAACCGGGCGCGCGCGAACATCATTTCCCAGTGGATGCCGATGCACTTGGCCTTGTACGGGTCGCCGATGTGCAGTGGACCGCTCGGCTCGACGATCAACCCGAGGTGGCCCTGCGGCGCCAGCAACTCGCCCAGCGCCTGCCAGTAGCGGTCGGTGTCGGCCAGGTTCAACGCCGCGTCCACCTGGTCGATGTCCAGTGCCTGCAGCTGCGGCGCCAGTTCCTGGCGATGGTCGATCACGTGGTGCGCGCCGAGTTGCATGCACCAGTCGCGGGTCTGCGGCCGCGAGGCGGTGGCGATCACCTCGAAGCCGGCATGCCGCGCCAGCTGGATCGCGATCGAGCCGACCCCGCCGGCGCCGCCGATCACCAGCAGGCGGCGGCCGCGGTTGTGTTCGTCGTCGAAGTCGAACGGCATGCGCTGGAACAGCAGCTCCCAGGCGGTCAGGGTGGTCAGCGGCAGCGCCGCGGCCTGGGCGAACTCCAGCGTGGCCGGCTTGCGCGCGACGATGCGCGCATCCACCAGTTGGTATTGCGCGTTGCTGCCGGCGCGGGTGATGTCGCCGGCGTAGTAGACCTCGTCGCCCGGCTCGAAGCCGTCGACCTCGGGCCCGACCGCCTCGATCACGCCGGCGGCGTCGTAGCCCAGTACCTTGGGCTGGCCGTCGCTCGCGCCCTTGGCGCGAACCTTGGTGTCCACCGGATTGACCGACACCGCCTCCACCCGCACCAGCAGGTCGTGGCCGGCGGGCGCAGGCGGCGTCGGCAGGTCGAGGTCGTGCAGCGACTGCGGATCGTCGATCGGCAGGGGATGGAGGGTGGCGACCGCTTTCATGGAAGCTCCTGGACATGAAGGAAAGGAGGGCACGGCCGCGGCTCAGACCGGCCGCGGGTTGCGCTCGGCGAAGCCGCGCTGGTGCCAGTACGGATACGCCGGTACCGCCGCGCTGGCCGCATCCAGCTGTTGCACGTGGGCGGGATCGAGGGTCCAGCCGACCGCCCCCAGATTCTGCCGCAACTGCTCTTCGGTCCGTGCGCCAATGATCACGCTGCTGACCGTCGGTCGCTGCAACAGCCAGTTCAGTGCGATCTGCGGCACGCTGCGGCCGGTTTCGGCGGCGATGGCTTCCAGGGCGTCGATCACCCGGTACAGGCGCTCTTCCTCCACCGGCGGCCCGGCCTCGGTGACCGCCTTGTCGTGCAGGCGGCTGCTCTCCGGCAATGGCTGGCCACGGCGCAGCTTGCCGGTCAGCCGGCCCCAGCCCAGCGGGCTCCACACCAGCGCGCCCACGCCCTGGTCCAGGCCCAGCGGCATCAGTTCCTCTTCATAGTCGCGCCCGATCAGCGAGTAATAGGCCTGGTGCGCGACATAGCGCGACCAGCCGTGACGGTCGGCCACCGCCAGCGACTTCATCAGCTGCCAGCCGGAGAAGTTGGACACGCCCAGGTAGCGGATCTTGCCCGCGCGCACCAAGTCGTCGAGCGTGGACAGGGTTTCCTCCACCGGCGTGTGCGCGTCGAAGCCGTGCAACTGGAACAGGTCGAGGTAGTCGGTGCCCAGGCGGGTCAGCGCCGCTTCCACCGCGCGCACCAGGTGGAAGCGCGAGGAACCGACACTGTTGGCTGCGGCGCGGTCGAAGCGAAAGCCGGCCTTGGTCGACAGCAGCACCTGGTCGCGGCGGCCCTTGATCGCCGCGCCCAGCACCGATTCGGCGGCGCCGCCGGAGTAGACGTCGGCGCTGTCGAACAGGGTGACGCCGGCCTCCAGGCAGATGTCGATCAGGCGCCGCGCCTGGTCCACGTCCGAGTTGCCCCAGGTGGCGAAGAAGGGATCGGTGCCGGCGAAGGTGCCGGTGCCGAAGCTGAGCACGGGGACCTTGAAGCCGGACGCGCCGAGATGACGGTATTCCATGGAACACTCCTGATGGTGGGGAAGGGGAGAGAAGGCGTCAGCGCGCCGCGGCGGCGGCGTCGACCGCGTCCGCCGTGGCGTGAGCAGGAGGGCGCGCGGTTGCGTCGGCGCCGAGCAACTGCGCGGCGGCCTCGGCCATGGCCGCGTAACCCGCATCGCCGGGATGCAGGTGATCGCCCGAGTCGAAATCCGCGCGCATCCGCGCCGGATGCGCGGGGTCGCGCAGCAGGGCATCGAAATCCAGGATCGCGTCGAAGCCGTTGCCCGCGCGCAGCCAGGCATTGACCTGCTGGCGCACGGCCTCTTTCTGCGGGCTGTAGTAACCGGGGATCGGCGAGTCCGGCAGCGCGCCCTCGAACGGGGTGAGGGTGGCGCCGATCACCCGCAGGCCGCGCGCCTGCGCGCGCTGCAGCACCTGCCGGTAGCCGGCGATCAGGTCCTCGGCCGACACCGGCGCATCGTCCGGTGCGAACGGCGTGGCGTACCAACTGATGTCGTTGATGCCCATCAACAGGATCAGGGTGTGCACGCCCGGCTGCGCCAGTACATCGCGATCCAGCCGCGCCAGCGCGTTGCGGCCCATGCGGTCGCGCAGCACGCGGCCGCCGGAGATGCCGGCGTTGAGCACCGCCACCCGCTGCGTCGCCAGCCGCGTCGCCAACTGGTCCGGCCAGCGCCGGTCCTGCCCGGGCGTCGAGGCGGCGCCGTCGGTGATGGAATCGCCCAGCGCCACCACTGCCCCGGCGGCGTCGGCACGGCGCACCTGGACGCCGCTGACGAACAGCCGCACCGGCAGCGCCGTGGCGTCGGCCAGCGTGGCGTCGGCGGTGCGGTCGCCCGCGGCCAGCCATGCGCTCTGCAGGCCTTCCCAGTGGAAAGTCGACGGCGCGGTCGGCTGCGGCAGGTACAGGCTGATGCTGAGCCGGGCCAGGTCAGGCACGCTCAGCGCCACCGGGTCGCTGAGCACCGGCGCGCCCGGCGGCACGGTCACCTCGCTCTTGCCGCCGAAGCGCAGCGGCCGCTGCGAGCCGGGCAGGGTCGCGGCGCCGTCGCCGGCCAGGGCCAGCGAGGCGGCGCCGATGTGCAGCGGCGTATCGCCATAGGCATTGCTCAGCTCCACCCGCACCTCGCTGCCACCCAGGCTGACCCGCGCCACCTGGCGCACGGTCTGCCGCCATAGGTGGAACGGCGTCTGTGTCGGGAACGGAAAGTCCGCGGCCCACAGCGGTTGCGGGCTGGCCTGCCAGGTCGCGACCCAGTCGCGCGGCGCCGCCTCGGCCGGCAGCGCGAGGGTGCCCAGCAGTGCCGTCGCCAGCGCGGCCGTCGCCATCGCCCGGCTCATGCCGCACCGCCCGCGGCGCAGCCCGCGCCGGTGCTGGCCGCAGGGCTGGCAGCGGCCGGCGACAGCCGCAGCGCACCCAGCGCCACCGCCAGCCCGGCCAGGGTCAGCAGCGCCGCCACCCACGGCAGTTGCGACAGGGTGCCGCCGTGGCCGAGCACCAGACCGCCGAGCCAGGCGCCCAGCGCATTGCCCAGGTTGAACGCGCCGATGTTCAGGCTCGAGGCCAGATGCCGGCCGGCCTCGCCGGCCTTGCCCAGCACCCACACCTGCAGTGGCGCCACCGTGGCGAACGCGGCCACGCCCAGCAGGCCGATGCCCAGCGTCATCGTCGGCACCGACGGCAAGGCCAGGGTCAGCGCCGCCAGCACCACCGCCAGCACGCCCAGGCTCAACGGCAGCGCCTGCCGCGGGCGGCGGTCGGCCAGGCGGCCGCCGAGCACATTGCCGACGATCATGCCCACGCCGAACACCAGCAGCAGCGGCGACACCGCACTGTCGGCCACGCCGGTGACCTGGGTCAGCAGCGGCTGCACGTAGGTGTACACGGCGAACACGCCCGCATAGCCCAGCACCGTCGTCGCCAGGCCCAGCAGCACCGGGCCGCGACCGACCGCGCGCAGTTCCTCGCGCAGCGGCGGCGCCGGCGTGGCATCGCGGTCGGCCGGCACCAGTGCGGCGATCACCACGGTGGCCAGGGCGCCGATCGCCGCCACCGCCCAGAACGTGGCGCGCCAGCCATGGTGCAGGCCCAGCCAGGCGCCAGCCGGCACCCCGAGCAGGGTGGCGACGGTGAGGCCTGTGAACATGGTCGAGATCGCCGAGGCCTTGCGCTGCGGCGGCACCAGGGTGGTGGCGACCACCGCGCCGACGCCGAAGAAGGTGCCGTGCGCCAGCGAGGTCACCACCCGCGCCGCCATCAGCGCCGCATAGGTCGGCGCCAGCGCGCAGGCCAGGTTGCCGGCGGTGAACACCAGCATCAGCGCCAGCAGCACCCGCTTGCGCGGCCAGCGCCGACTGGCCACGGTCAGCAGCGGCGCGCCGAGGAACACGCCCAGTGCATAGCCGGAGATCAGCAGCCCCGCGGCGGGGACGCTGACCCGCAGGTCGGCGGCGACCTGCAGCAGCAGGCCCATGATCACGAACTCGGTGGTGCCGATGCCGAAGGCGCCGGCGGTCAGCGCGTACAGCGCGAGCGGCGTGCGCCCTGCAGCGGGTTGCTGGGGAGGTGGAGCGAGCGAGGCGGCCATGCGGCGGCTCCAGAAGTGACGGGAGGACGGCAGCCTAGGCCTGCATGTCTTCAGTAAAAACAGTAAAAATATTGAACAACTTTCAATGGAATCCACACAATGGACCGGATCGGCGATATCGCCCTGTTCCTGCGCGTGCTCGACCTCGGCTCGATCAGCGCCGCCGCGCGCAGCCTGGACCTGTCGGTGGCGGTGGCCAGCCAGCGGCTGCAGCGGCTGGAGCGCGCGCTCGGCGTGCGCCTGCTGCACCGGACCACGCGACGTCTGCACCCGACCCCGGAAGGCCTGCAACTGGCCGAGCAGGGGCGGCCGCTGGTCGAGGACCTGGAATCGCTGGCCGGCGGCCTGCGCCAGGCGGGCGTCGTTGCCGCCGGCACCTTGCGGGTGACGATGTCGGCGGCGTTCGGCCGCCTGTATGTGTCGCCGCTGCTGCCGCGCTTCATGGCGCTGCATCCGCAGGTGCGGCTGAGCGTGCACCTGAGCGACAACGTCGTGGACCTGGTTAGCGAAGGCTTCGACCTGGCGATCCGCATCGGCACCCTGCGTGACTCCAGCCTGGTCGCGCGGCGCCTGGCCGGCAATCGGCGCATGCTCTGCGCCTCGCCCGACTACCTGCGCCGCCATGGCACCCCGGCCACGCCGGCCGACCTGGCTGCGCACGCCTGCCTGCTGCTCACCGGCAGCGACGGCCGCCAGGACACCTGGCGGCTGCAGGGACCCGATGGCGAAATCGCCGTCCGCGTGGCCGGGCCGCTGGAGACCAACTTCGGCGAGGTGCTGCGCGATGCCGCGGTCAACGGCCAGGGCATCGCCCTGCATTCGGAATGGCACGTTGCCGAGGACCTGCGCCAGGGGCGGTTGTGTCAGGTACTGGCCGACTACCCGCTGACCGAGACCGGCATCCACGCGGTGATGCCGCAGCGCCGGCTGGTGCCGCCGCGGGTGCGGGCCTTCGTCGAGTTCATGCAGGCCGAGTTGGCCGACCCGCCGCCGTGGGCGCGGCCGCGGTGAGACCTGGGTCGCCCTGCGGGCCGTTGTCTACGACCGCAAACGGTCATCTCCGCGCCGCATTGCGGGATTTCATCAACCTGTATAGGGTGTATCCACGGCCTACGAGGGGCTGGCGTTGACTTTCACATGTTACGTGCTCGTTAACGCCATCTTCACTATGCCGCGCATAATGTGCGCGGCGATGGCGTGCGGAAACGGCCGTCTGGATGTGACGAGACATCTGTACTGAACCATGCCTCTACCGGTTTCTATCTCCCCGAAACAAGGAGTTGTATTAATGAACAAGAAAATTCTCACCGCCGCGTTGCTGGGCGGTCTGGCCGTCGCCCAGGCAGCGTCCGCGCAGGAATTCGACGACCGCTGGTACCTGACCGGTTCGGCTGGTTTCAACTTCCAGGACAAGGACCGCACCACCAACGATGCGCCGTTCGTCACCCTGGGCCTGGGCAAGTTCATCAACCCGAACTGGTCGCTGGACGGTGAACTGAACTATCAGAACCCGAATTTCGACAAGAACCAGGACCTGAACTGGAGCCAGTACGGCATCTCGTTCGACCTGCGTCGCCACTTCATCCAGGAAGGCCGCGGCTGGAACCCGTACCTGCTGTTCGGCCTGGGCTACCAGCGCTCGGAAGAAGAGTTCGACACCGGCGGTCCGGTCTCCCCGGGCCAGCGCAAGGACGGCAACTTTGCCGCCAAGGCCGGCGTCGGTCTGCAGACCACCTTCGACAAGCGCGTTGCCGTGCGTGCCGAAGTGGCCTACCGCGCTGACTTCGACGATCAGAGCGTTGCCGCTCCGTCGCAGAACTGGTTCGGCGACGTGCTGGCTTCGGTCGGCGTCGTGATCCCGCTGGGCCCGCCGCCGGCTGCCCCGGTCGCCCCGCCGCCGCCGCCGGCCGCTGCGCCGAGCTGCGCCGACCTGGACGACGATGGTGACGGCGTCAACAACTGCGACGACAAGTGCCCGAACTCCCAGCCTGGCCAGACCATCGGTCCGGACGGCTGCCCGGTGCCGGTGTCGATTGACCTGAAGGGCGTCAACTTCGACTTCAACAAGGCGAACCTGCGTCCGGACGCCGTGGCGATCCTGGGCGAGGCCACCGAGATCCTGAAGCGCTACCCCGACCTGCGCGTCGAGGTTGCCGGTCACACCGACTCGAAGGGTACCGAAGCCTACAACCAGAAGCTGTCCGAGCGCCGCGCCCGCGTCGTGTACGACTACCTGACCAAGAACGGCGTGGACGCTTCGCGTCTGGTCGGTCCGATCGGCTACGGCGAGAGCCGTCCGATTGCCCCGAACACCAACCCGGATGGTTCGGACAATCCGGAAGGCCGTGCCAAGAACCGTCGTACCGAGCTGAACGTCCAGAACTAATCGGACGCTTCCAGTCTCAAGCAAAGCCCGGCCTCGTGCCGGGCTTTGTTTTTGTGGGGTGGGCATGCATTGCGCTCTCCTCGCCGTGATCTTGCAGGCGCGGCTTTAGGGCACCTCCAATAACGCGTGATCGCCGTGGCGTGGCGTGATGTCTTGTCTTGATTGTAGGAGCGGCTTCAGCCGCGACTGGCATTCCTGGTAAAGCCCGTCGCGGCTGAAGCCGCTCCTACAAATGGCCTTCTTCGTTGTTAGGGGTGCCCTTAGCCGCGATCTGCATTTCATGAAGGCCCATCGCGGCTGAAGCCGCTCCTACGCGGAGCCGATGCGCCGACCGTTGTCGAGGCTGCGTCCAAGCTGAATTTTTTCAGCAATCCCAATTATTTAGCGCGTGTAGTGCCGGTAACAGTTGAAAGCACGCCGGGGCCTGCCTACACTCGCTCGTCGACTCGCCTGAATGGAAAAAAACCGATGCTGCGTATCGTGACGGCCAGCCTGCTCGCGCTCGCCCTGATTCCTGCGGCCCACGCCGCACCGGATTGCTCCGGCGATCTGCTGCCCAAGCCGCTGGCGCTGCCGGCCACGGTCGCCGCGCCAGTGGCTTCGGAACTGTTCAGCCGCAACGTGCAGCTGGGCATGCCCAGCGGCGTGCTGACCCAGTCCTACAGCAGCGACCAGTCGCTGGACCGCGTGCTGCTGCGGCTGCGTGCCGAAGGCTGCCAGAGCCTGGCCAACGTCACCCCGGGCGCGGTGAAGCCGAACGATCCGGCCGCCTACAAGCCGGCCACCGCCTTCGACAACACGCCGTGGCGGTTCGACATGAGCCAGAACGGCAAGCGCATGACCGCCGAGGAGTTCGACGCCTGGATGAAGGCGCGTGGCGTGCGCGTGGTCAAGGCGCGTCCGGCCGCTGCACCTGCCGCTGCCGCCGCCGAGGCGCCGGCGCCGGCCGACGCCAACAAGTAGTAAGTCCGGCGCGCGGCCGTTTGCGGCCGCGCCCGTTCGCGCCGTGCGAGGGGCCAAGCCGCCGCGTTCCCGCCGTCCGGCGTCGTCCCCGGCGGCGCCCGCGCGTCCGCGCTCGCCCGCGCGCAGCGCCACGCCGGCCGTGCCGCGCCACGGCCTGGCCCGCACCCTGTCCAAGCTGGGCCTGTGCTCGCGCACCGAGGCCGCGCGCTGGATCGCCGCCGGCCGCGTCGCCGTCGACGGGCGCATCGTCACCGATCCCGAATTCCCGATCCTGCAGGGCCGCCACCGGCTGGCCGTGGACGGCACGCCGCTGGCCGACACCGCGCGCCGGTACCTGATGCTCAACAAGCCGCGCGGGCTGGTCACCAGTGCGCAGGACGAGCGCGGCCGCGACACCGTGTACCGCTGTTTCGACGGTGCCGGCCTGCCGTGGCTGGCGCCGGTCGGGCGCCTGGACAAGGCCAGCGAGGGCCTGCTGCTGTTCAGCAACGACCCGCAGTGGGCGGCGCGGGTGACCGATCCGGGCACCGGCCCGGACAAGACCTATCACGTGCAGGTGGACGCGGTGCCCGACGCGGCGCTGCTGGCGCGGATGTGTGCCGGCGTGGTCGACGACGGCGAACCGCTGCGGGCCAAGCAGGCGCGCCTGCTGCGCCAGGGCGAGCGCCATGCCTGGCTGGAAGTGGTGCTGGACGAAGGCCGCAACCGGCAGATCCGGCGGCTGCTGGCCGCGCTCGGCCTGGACGTGCTGCGGCTGGTGCGGGTGGCGATCGGCGACCTGGTGCTGGGCGACCTGGGCAAGGGCGCGTGGCGCGAGCTCAGCTCCGCCGAAGTCACGGCGTTGGCGCCGGCGGCGGACGCCAGCGCGCCAACCGCGCGCTGAGCAGGGCGGCGACCACCTCGCGGGCGCGCGCATCCTGCGGCCCGCGCGCATCGTGGTGGCGGCCCTTGGCGTGATTGCAGCCGGCGCAGGCTAGCGCCAGGTTCCGCGCATCGTTGGGGTCGTCGCCGACCTGGGCGCATAGCGCCGCGGCGGCACGGCGCCCGAACCAGGCCTGCGGCACCACGTGCTCGAGCGAGCAGTGACCCAGCGGCTCGCCGTCGCCGCGTACATCCAGCCGCCGCCGGCAGTGCAGGCAGCGGCTGCGCCAACCGCCTGCCACGGACTCCGCCTGGGCGTCGGTCTGCGCCGCCAGCAACAGCCGTTGGCGCAGCGCGGCGCGCATCTCAGGCGGTGATGACGCCCAGTTCGCGGCCGATGCGGGTGAACGCGTCGATCGCCCGGTCCAGGTGTTCGCGCGTGTGCGCGGCGCTGATCTGGGTGCGGATCCGCGCCTGGCCCTTGGGCACCACGGGGAAGAAGAAGCCGATGGCGTAGATGCCTTCCTCCAGTAGCCGTTCGGCGAAGCGCTGCGCCAGCGGCGCGTCGTACAGCATCACCGGGCAGATCGGATGGGTGCCGGGCTTGATGTCGAAACCGGCGGCGGCCATGCGCTCGCGGAAGTAGGCGGTGTTCTCGACCAGGCGCGCGCGCAGGTCGTCGGCCGCGTCGAGCATCGCGAAGGCCTTGATCCCGGCCGCGACCACGTGCGGCGGCAGCGAGTTGGAGAACAGGTAGGGCCGCGAGCGCTGGCGCAGCAGTTCGATCACCTCGCGGCGTCCGGTGGTGAAACCGCCCAGCGCGCCGCCCATGGCCTTGCCCAGGGTGCCGGTGACGATATCGATCCGGTCCAGCACGCCCTTGACCTCGGCCGAGCCGCGGCCGCTGGCGCCGAGGAAGCCGGTGGCATGGCATTCGTCGATGTGCACCAGCGCGTTGTACTTCTTCGCCAGCGCGGTGATCTCGTCCAGCGGAGCGATGAAGCCGTCCATCGAGAACACGCCGTCGCTGGTGATCAGCTTGGTCTTGCAGCCGGCGGCGTCGGCCGCCTGCAGCTGCGCTTCCAGGTCGGCCATGTCGCAGTTGGCGTAGCGGAAGCGCTTGGCCTTGCACAGGCGCACGCCGTCGATGATCGAGGCGTGGTTGAGCGCGTCGGAGATGATCGCGTCGTGCTCGCCGAGCAGCGGTTCGAACAGGCCGCCGTTGGCGTCGAAGCAGGCGGCGTAGAGGATGGTGTCCTCGGTGCCGAAGAACGCGGCGATCTGCGCTTCCAGTTGCTTGTGCAGGTCCTGGGTGCCGCAGATGAAGCGCACCGAGGCCATGCCGAAGCCGTGCGTGTCCAGCGCGTCCTTGGCGGCCTGGATCAGTGCCGGATGATCGGCCAGGCCCAGGTAGTTGTTGGCGCAGAAGTTCAGCACGCGGCGGCCGTCGGCGAGGACGATTTCCGCCGCCTGCGGGCCGACGATGATGCGCTCGGACTTGAACAGGCCCTGGGCGCGGATCGCGTCCAGTTCCTCGGCGTAGTGCTGGGTGAGGTGGGAGTCGGTCATGACGGGCACGCGCGGCGGAAAGAAGCGGCGATGTTACCGCGACGCCCGCGCCGGCCGCGGCCGTCATGCACAAATGGCATGAGCCGCTGCCGGGAAGTCATTTCACCCGCCGCCTGCCGCTGCGCAGCATGCGTCATGGTCCGCGGCGGGTATCGGCCGCGGCGTCGGCCTGTGTGTTTTCGGAGAACCGCCCATGTCCAGCCTTCCGCCGCGCCGCTGGCGCCCGCTGCTCGCGCTCGCCTTGTGCGTGTTCGCCGGGGCCGCGGCCGCCGCCGAGACGCAACTGCTCAACGTGTCCTACGATCCCACCCGCGAGCTGTACCGGGACTACAACGCCGCCTTCGCCAGGCATTGGGCGCAACTGCATCCCGGCGAGCAGGTCGCGGTGGAGACCTCGCACGGAGGCTCCGGCAAGCAGGCGCGCGCGGTGATCGACGGGGTCGAGGCGGACGTTGTGACGCTGGCATTGGCCTACGACGTCGATGCGATCGCCGCCAAGAGCAAGCTGATCGATGCGAACTGGGCCACGCGCCTGCCCGACAACAGCGCGCCGTACACCTCGACCATCGTGTTCCTGGTGCGCAAGGGCAATCCGAAGGGGATCAAGGACTGGCCCGACCTGCTGCGCAGCGGCGTGTCGGTGATCACGCCCAATCCCAAGACCTCCGGCGGCGCGCGCTGGAACTACCTGGCGGCCTGGGCCTACGCCGACCACATCTTCAAGGGCGACCGCGAGCGCATCCTCAACTACATGCGCGCGCTGTTCCGCAACGTGCCGGTGCTGGACACCGGCGCGCGCGGCGCCACCACCACCTTCGTCCAGCGCGGCATCGGCGACGTGCTGCTGGCCTGGGAGAACGAGGCGTTCCTGGCGCAGCAGGAGCTGGGCCAGGACAAGTTCGAGATCGTGGTGCCGAAGCTGTCGATCCTGGCCGAGCCCTCGGTGGCGCTGGTCGACAAGAACGTGGACAAGCACGGTACCCGCGCGGTGGCCGAGGAATACCTGAAGTACCTGTACTCGCCGGAAGGACAGAAGATCGCGGCCAGACACTATTACCGGCCGCGCCATCCCGAGTACGCCGATCGCGCCGATCTGGCGCGGCTGCCGAAGGTGCGCCTGGTCACCATCGATCAGGCGTTCGGCTCCTGGGCCAAGGCGCAGGCCACGCACTTCGACGACGGCGGCCTGTTCGACCAGATCCAGGCGAGCAAGTGACGCGATGGCCGTGACCGCCGCCGCCGTTGCCCGCGCACCGCGCCAGCGCCGGGTGATGCCGGGGTTGGGGCTGAGTCTGGGCATCACCCTGACCTGGCTGGGACTGGTGGTGCTGATCCCCTTGTTCGCGGTGCTGCTCAAGACCAGCGGGTTGGGCTGGGACGGCGTGTGGCGGGTGTGGAGCGAGCCGCGGGTGCTGGCGGCGTTGCGCCTGAGTTTCGGCACCGCCTTGGCCGCGGCCGCGTTCAATGCGGTGATGGGCACCTGGGTGGCGTGGGTGTTCGTGCGCTATCGCTTTCCCGGCAAGCGTCTGTTCGACGCGATGATCGATCTGCCGTTTGCCCTGCCGACCGCGGTGGCCGGCATCGCCCTGACCGCGTTGTACGGCAGCAACGGCTGGATCGGGCGCTGGCTGGAGCAGCCGACGCAGGCGCTGGCGGCCAGCCTGCCGACGCTGGCCTGGTGGTGGCCGCGGCTGGCGCTGCTGCTGGCGCTGGCAGCGACCGGCTACGCGCTGCTGCGGCGTAGCCAGGCGCTGCTGCCGGTACCGCTGCGTGTGCTGCAGCGCCTGCTCGGCGCGGTCGCCGCGCTGAGCCTGGCCGCACTGGGCGTCGGCGGCCTGCTGATCGGCTATGTCGGGCTGATGCAGGTCAGCGGGGCGAGCGGGGTCAAGGTCGCCTACACGCCACTGGGCATCGTCGTGGCGCTGGTGTTCGTGGGGCTGCCGTTCGTGGTGCGGATCGTGCAGCCGGTGCTGGCCGAGGCCGAGCGCGAACTGGAAGAGGCGGCGGCCACGCTCGGTGCCGGGCGCTGGCAGACGGTGCGCCGGGTACTGCTGCCGACCCTGTGGCCGGCGGTGCTGACCGGATTCGCGCTGGCCTTCGCGCGCGGCGTCGGCGAGTACGGCTCGGTGATCTTCATCGCCGGCAACCTGCCCAATGCCACCGAGATCGCGCCGTTGCTCATCACCATCCGCCTGGAAGAATTCGACTACGGCGGCGCCAGCGCGATCGCCGCGGCGATGCTGCTGTTGTCGCTGCTGTCGCTGCTGCTGGTGAATGGGGCGCAGGCCTGGTTCGCTCGGCGCGGCAGGGCGGTGGCGTGATGGCGTCGGTCGTGTCCGCACTGGCCGCGCACGTCCCCGGGCAGGCCGGCGCTGCCGCCGTCGCCACGCACGTGCAGGCTTCGGTGGTCGACGAGCCGCGCTGGGTGCGGCGGCTGCTGATCGGCGGCGCGCTCGCCTTCCTGCTGGCGTTCCTGCTGCTGCCCTTGCTGCTGGTGTTCACCGAGGCGCTGCGCAGCGGCGCCGGCGTGTTCTGGCGCGCGATCTCCGATCCGGACGCGCTGGCGGCGATCCGCCTGACCCTGCTGGTGGCGGCGATCGTGGTGCCGTTGAACCTGGTGTTCGGCGTGGCCGCGGCCTGGGCGGTCAGCAAGCACCGTTTCCCCGGCAAGCGCCTGCTGGTGAGTCTGATCGACCTGCCGTTCTCGGTGTCGCCGGTGGTCGCCGGCCTGTTGTTCATTCTGATCTTCGGCCGCAACGGCTGGGCCTGGCCGTTGATCGACGAAGGCGTGTGGCTGCACCTGCCGCCGCTGGGCGACGTATCGCTGCATCTGCCGCGCATCGTGTTCGCGCTGCCGGGCATCGTGCTGGCGACCACCTTCGTCACCTTCCCGTTCATCGCCCGCGAGCTGATGCCGCTGATGGAGCAGCAGGGCGACGACGAGGAACTGGCGGCGCTGAGCCTGGGCGCCAGCGGCTGGCAGACCTTCCGCCGGGTGACCCTGCCGAACATCCGCTGGGGCCTGCTGTATGGCGTGCTGCTGTGCAGTGCGCGGGCGATGGGCGAGTTCGGTGCGGTGTCGGTGGTGTCCGGACACATCCGCGGGCGCACCAACACGCTGCCGCTGCATGTGGAGATCCTCTACAACGAGTACGCCTACAGCGCGGCCTTCGCCTGCGCCAGCCTGCTGGCGCTGACCGCGCTGCTGACGCTCGCCGTCAAGTCCTGGCTGCACTGGCGCCACGGCGCGGCGCTGGCCGCCACTCACCGACACTGAGGTTGCGATGACCATTCGCGTACAGCATCTGGGCAAGCGCTTCGGCGATTTCGCCGCGCTCGACGACGTCAGCCTGGACATCCGCCAGGGCGAACTGCTGGCGCTGCTGGGGCCGTCCGGCTCCGGCAAGACCACGCTGCTGCGGGTGATCGCGGGGCTGGAACACGCCGACCGCGGACGCGTGCTGATCCACGGCGAGGACGCCACTGCGCTGTCGGTGCAGGCGCGCCGGGTCGGCTTCGTGTTCCAGCACTACGCCTTGTTCAAGCACATGAGCGTGTACGAGAACATCGCCTTCGGCCTGCGCGTGCGCCGCGAGACGCGCTGGAGCGAGTCGCGCATCCGCGCGCGGGTGCAGGAGCTGCTGGCGCTGGTGCAATTGCACGACCTGGAGCGGCGCTACCCGGCGCAACTGTCCGGCGGCCAGCGCCAGCGCGTGGCGCTGGCCCGCGCGCTGGCGATCGAGCCGCGCGTGCTGTTGCTCGACGAACCGTTCGGCGCGCTCGACGCGCAGGTCCGCCGCGACCTGCGGCGCTGGCTGCGCGAGCTGCACGAACGCACCGGCCTGACCACGGTGTTCGTCACCCACGACCAGGAAGAGGCGCTGGAACTGGCCGACCGCGTGGCGATCCTCAACCGCGGCCGGATCGAGCAGATCGGCAGCCCGGCGCAGGTCTACGAGCAACCGGCGTCGCCGTTCGTCTACGCCTTCGTCGGCGCGGTGAACCGGCTGCCCGCGCGTCTGCACGACGGTGCGGTGCAGGTCGGCGGCCTGGCCTTGCCGGCACCCTCGACGCCGCTGTCCAGCGGCCCGGTCGAGCTGTATGTGCGGCCGGAAGACCTGGCGCCCGGCAGCGACGGCTGGGCGGCGACGGTGCTGTCGATCCAGCGCAGCGGCCCGCGGCTGCGCCTGCGCGCGCAGTTGGCGCACGGCCATGACGAGGTGGAGGTGGAACTGCCGGCGGGCGAGGGGGGGGGCGACTACGCGCCCGGCCAGCCCTTGCACCTGCGCGCCCGCCGTTTCGGGGTGTTCGCCCGGCCCGACTGAGGCGCCATCGCGCTCTGCCGCCAATCGGCGACTGCCGGGCCTGCGCATGGGCGTGGCCAGCGGCTGCCTGCCCGGTCGCGGCCTGACCGCCAACTCCCGGACAGGGGCCTTCCCTAGCAGGCCGGCTCGCGCCGGCGGCGGCTCGCTGTGTCCGCGCTTGGCGCGAATCCGGGGTTTTGTGTCACGGCATGGCATGCGCCGCGTGAAAAGTTGTTGCACTGCACGATCAAAGCAGTTAAAAAACCGTAAAGGCGCACCCGCCTCGTCGCTGCACCCCTCCCTCGTCAACCCTAGGAGAATGACCGGTGAACAAGACCACTCTCGCCCTGGCCGTCGCACTGGCCGCTTCGCCGCTCACCGTCCTGGCCCAGGACGAGCCCACCTCGCCGGTCACCGGCTCCTATGGCGTGGTCAGCGACTACGTGTTCCGCGGCGTCTCCCAGACCGACAAGGGCCCGGCGTTCCAGGCCGGCCTCACCTACACCTCGCCGTTCGGCCTGTACGTGGGCACCTGGGGCTCCAACGTGGATTTCGGCGCGGGCGATCCGGATTGGGAAGTGGACGGCTTCGTCGGCTACAACGTCGATTTCTCGCCGGACTGGAACTTCGACGTGATGGTCAACCGCTACGGCTATCCGGGCGCCGGCAAGTCGAACTACAACGAACTGATCACCAAGACCAAGTTCCTCAAGACCTACACCCTGACCGTGGCCTACACCGACAACGTGTACAACCTGGACCGGGACAGCTTCTACTACGCGCTGGACGGGAACTGGTCGCTGCCGCAGGGCTTCAGCGTCGGCGCGCACGTCGGCCGCACCACCTACGAAAGCGCGTTGACCGCGTACCAGGACTACACCGACTACAACGTCAGCGTGGGCAAGATGGTCGGCCCGCTGGCGCTGAGCGTGGGCTACTACGACACCGACAACAAGGGCGCGGCGAACTTCACCGAGCGCCTGGCCGGTCACCGCGTGGTGGTCTCGGGCACGATCGCGTTCTGATCGCATCGTCTCGTGAAACGACGAAGGGCGCCGCGAGGCGCCCTTCGTGTTTTTCGGCATCGCCGCGTTGCCGCGGCGCGCGCATCACCAGCTCAGCACGACCTTGCCGGCCTTGCCTTCTTCCATCAGGTCGAAGCCCTTCTGGAATTCGTCGATGGTCAGCTGGTGGGTGAGCACCTTGCCCAGCGGGAAGCCGGACAGCACCAACTGGGTCATCTTGTACCAGGTCTCGTACATCTTGCGGCCGTAGATGCCCTGCACGGTCAGGCCCTTGAAGATGATCTTGTCCCAGTCGCAGCCGGCGCCGCGCGGCATGATGCCGAGCATGGCGATCTTGCCGCCGTGGTACATGCAGTCGAGCATGTCGTTGAAGGCGCGCGGATTGCCGCTCATCTCCAGGCCCACGTCGAAGCCTTCCATGTGCAGGTCGGCCATCACGTCCTTGAGCGAGGTGTTGGCGACGTTGACCACGCGGGTCGCGCCCATGTCCGCGGCCAGCTTCAGGCGGAAATCGTTGACGTCGGTGACCACCACGTTGCGTGCGCCGATGTGCTTGCAGATGCCCGCGGCGATGATGCCGATCGGGCCGGCGCCGGTGATCAGCACGTCCTCGCCGATCACGTCGAACTCCAGCGCGCAGTGCGCGGCATTGCCGTAAGGGTCGAAGAACGCGGCCAGCTCGGACGGGATCTGGTCGGGGATCGGCCACAGGTTGGAGGCCGGCATCACCATGTACTCGGCGAAGGCGCCGTTGACGTTGACGCCGATGCCGACCGTGTTCGGGCACAGGTGCGGACGCCCGCCGCGACAGTTGCGGCAGTGGCCGCAGACGATGTGGCCTTCGGCCGAGACGCGCTGGCCGACCTCGTAGCCGGTGACCGCCGAGCCGAGCTGGGCGATGCGGCCGACGAACTCGTGGCCGATGGTCAGGCCGGGCTTGATGGTGCGCTGGCTCCACTCGTCCCACAGATAGATGTGCAGGTCGGTGCCGCAGATCGCGGTCTTTTCCAGCTTGATCAGCACCTCGTTGGGGCCGGGCACCGGCACCGGCACCTGTTCCAGCCAGATGCCCTTGGCGGCCTCGCGCTTGACCAGCGCCTTCATTGTTTGCGCCATGTCGGTGCAGATTCGATGGGAAGAGGGCGCGCAGTATAAGCGCCCGGCCGACGCGGCCATGTTGCGGCGCGGTCAGGGTGCCATTGGTCACGGTCCGGCCGCTTGACGACAGCCGTTACACTCTAACGTCTGTCATCAAGGAAGCTATTCGATGCGTTCGAATTCGTTGGCTGTCGCCATCGCCGCCGTGGCCGCCCTGTCCGGCGCCTCCGCCGCCCGCGCTGGCGAGGGCATGTGGGTGCCGCAGCAGTTGCCGGACATCGCCGGGCCGCTGCAGCAGGCCGGCCTGAAACTGTCGCCGCAACAGCTGTCCGATCTCACCGGCGACCCGATGGGCGCGGTGGTCTCGCTCGGCGGCTGCACCGCCAGCTTCGTCTCGCCGCAGGGCCTGGTGGTGACCAACCACCACTGCGCCTACGGCGCGATCCAGCTCAACTCCACTCCGCAGAAGAACCTGATCCGCGACGGCTTCAGCGCCGCCAGCCAGGGCGCCGAACTGAGCGCCGGCCCGAACGCGCGCATCTACGTGCTCGACCGCATCATCGACGTCACCGCGCAGGCCAAGGCGGCGATGGCCGCCGCCGGCAACGATGCGCTCAAGCGCACGCAGGCGCTGGAGGATTTCGACAAGTCCCAGGTCGCCGCGTGCGAAGCCGATGCCGGCTATCGCTGCGAGCTGTACAGCTTCTCCGGCGGCAACACCTACCGCCTGTTCCGCACCCTGGAAATTCGCGACGTGCGCCTGGCCTACGCGCCGCCGTCGGGCATCGGCAAGTTCGGCGGCGACGTCGACAACTGGATGTGGCCGCGCCACACCGGCGACTTCTCGTTCTACCGCGCCTACGTCGGCAAGGACGGCAAGCCGGCCGCCTATGCCAAGGACAACGTGCCGTACCAGCCCAAGCACTTCCTGAAGTTCGCCGACCAGCCGCTGGGCGCCGGCGATTTCGTCATGGTCGCCGGCTACCCGGGCCGCACCAACCGCTATGCGCTGGCCTCCGAATTCGACGCCACCGCGAGCTGGGGCTATCCCACTGCCGCGCGCCAGTACCGCGACCTGATCGCGCTGGTCGAGCAGGCCGGCAAGCAGAACCCGGACATCCAGGTGAAGTACGCCGCGACCATGGCCAGCTGGAACAACGTCGCCAAGAACTACGAGGGCCAGCTGGAGGGCTTCAAGCGCATCGATGCGGCGGCCAAGAAGCACGCCGAGGAGGGCGAGGTGCTGGCCTGGCTCAAGCGCCAGGGCGGCGAGGGCAAGGCCGCGCTGCAGGCGCATGCGCAACTGCTGGCGCTGGGCGAGCAGGCCAAGGCCACCCGCGATCGCGACCTGGTGCTGCGGCAGATGCGCCGCACCGGCGTGCTCGGCAGTGCGGTGTCCCTGTATCGCCTGTCGATCGAACGCGCCAAGCCGGACGCCGAACGCGAGCCGGGCTACCAGGAGCGCGACCTGCCCGAGATCGAGGGCGCGATGAAGCAGATGGAGCGCCGCTATGTCGCGGCCATGGACAGCCAGTTGCAGCGCTACTGGTTCGACCAGTACCTGAAGCTGCCGAAGGCGCAGCGCCTGCCGGCGCTGGACCAGTGGCTGGCCGGTGCCGACGCGCAGGCCGCCGCCACGCGTCTGGCCGGCACCCAGCTGGGCAATACCGAGGCGCGCCTGAAGTGGCTGCATGCCGACCGCGCCGCGTTCGAGGCCAGCGACGACCCGGCGCTGCGCTATGCGGTGGCACTGATGCCGACCCTGCTGCAGATCGAGCAGGACGAGAAGCGTCGTGAGGGCGAGGAACTGCTGGCGCGTCCGCGCTACCTGCAGGCCGTGGCCGACTACAAGAAGAGCCAGGGCGAGTTCGTGTATCCGGACGCCAACTCCTCGCTGCGCATCACCTTCGGCAACGTCAAGGGCTACGTGCCGAAGGACGGCGTGGCCTACACCCCGTTCACCACGCTGGAAGGCGTGGTCGCCAAGGACACCGGCGTGGAGCCGTTCGACTCGCCCAAGGCGTTGCTGGAGGCGGCCAAGGCCAAGCGCTACGGTGGGCTGGAGGACAAGCGGCTGGGCACGGTGCCGGTGAACTTCCTGTCCGACCTGGACATCACCGGCGGCAATTCCGGTTCGCCGGTGATGGACGCACACGGCAAGCTGGTCGGCCTGGCCTTCGACGGCAACTGGGAGTCGGTGAGCTCGAACTGGGTGTTCGATCCGGCGATGACGCGCATGATCGCGGTCGATTCGCGCTACCTGCACTGGATCATGCAGGAAGTGATGCCGGCGCCGCGGCTGTTGAAGGAGTTGAACCTGGCCAAGTGAGCCAGGCCCGACGGGCGGCGGCGTTTGCCGCCGTCCGCGTGTCCGCCCCGGCACACGCCGGCATGCTCCGGCGGGGCGGGGCGGGGCGGGGCGGACAGGCGGGATGCAGCGCAGGGTTTCCGGCGACGGAGCGGGTATCATGCCGCTCCGTTTTCGTTTGCGAGACGGCCCCTTCCCCCCAAGGAATCCAGCGCATGCGCATTCTGCTCGCCCGCCATGGCGAAACCCCGTGGAACGCCGAAGGCCGCTACCAGGGCCAGATCGACATCCCGCTGTCGCCGGTCGGCGACGCCCAGGCGCAGGCGCTGGGCGCACGCCTGCGCGACGTGCCGCTGACCCGCGCCGTGGCCTCGCCGCTGGCGCGCGCGCAACGCACCGCGCGCTTCGCCCTGGGTCCTGAGCGCGAGGCGCTGCTGCAGACCGATCCGGATCTGCAGGAAATCGCCCATGGCGAGTGGGAAGGCCTGCTGGCCAGCGAGATCCACGAGAAGGATCCGGCGCGCCTGCGCGCCTGGCGCGAGGAGCCGGACACGGTGCTGATGCCGGGTGGCGAGTCGCTGCGGCAGGTGCTGGAGCGTTCCTGGCGCGGCCTGACCCGCGCCGCCGACGGCCTGGGCGAGCACGACACGCTGCTGGTGGTCGCCCACGACGCGGTCAACCGGGTGATCCTGTGCCGGGTGCTGGGCCTGCCGATCGCGCGGCTGTGGAGTTTCCGCCAGGCGCCGACCACGCTGAACCTGCTGGAAGGGCCGGACGTGGAGCATCTGGAAGTGGTGCGCTTGAACGATTGCGCACACCACACGCCGTTCTTCGGCGAGGCGAAGCATCGGGCGCTGTAGTTTTTTCGATCGTTGCTACGGTGTGCTGAGTCGATGCAAAAGCAGGATCAAGTGCTTTCGCGCTTGACGCGCGAGTCACTTTTCTTTGCTTGTGCAAAGAAAAGTAACCAAAAGAAAGCACACCCGGGCGGCACGCCCTCCGCGCTGCGCGCTCCGGGTGCGCAAGCAGGCCGGACATTTTTCGGCGGCACATCCATGTGCCGTCGAAAAACGGCGCGCATCCTGCGCGCCGCCCCTGCGGGGTTTTTATCCGGCCTGCTTGCCGTGCCTCACGGGATCCGGAACAGCCAAAGCCAAAGCGACAGCCAGAGCAACAGCCAGAGCAACAGCAACAGCCAAAGCAGCAGCAACAGCCAAAACCAAAACCAACACAGCAGCAAAATGCGTCGCCGCTGCGAGTGCGCGTGCTGGCGCCGTATCAATCGAGTTCAATCGCCTCCATGAACACCCTCCCCGAATGGCTCGCCTACATCGAGCGCCAGCACCCCCAGGACATCGCCATGGGCCTGGAACGGGTGCGCGCGGTCGCCGCACGCATGCGCCTGACCAAGCCAGCCAAGCACGTCATCACCGTCGGCGGCACCAACGGCAAGGGCTCGACCGTCGCCTTCGTCGAGGCCATCGCGCGTACCGCCGGCTGGCGCGTGGGCAGCTACACCTCGCCGCACCTGCTGCGCTACAACGAGCGTGTGCGCATCGACGGCGAAGAGGCCAGCGATGCCGACCTGGTGACCGCCTTCGCGGCAGTGGAGGCCGCGCGCGGCGACACCGCGCTGACCTATTTCGAATACGGCACGCTGGCGGCGCTGTGGCTGTTCCAGCAGGCCAAGCTGGAGCTGGCGGTGCTGGAAGTGGGCCTCGGCGGCCGCCTGGATGCGGTGAACCTGGTCGATGCCGACGTGGCGGTCATCACCACCGTGGACATCGACCACACCGACTGGCTCGGCAACGACCGCGAGGCGATCGGCGCGGAGAAGGCCGGCATCGCGCGGCCGTGGAAACCGCTGGTGCTGGGCGAGATCGATCCGCCGTCCAGCGTGCTGCGCCGCGCCTACGCGATCGGCGCCAATGCGCTGCGCGCCGGCAGCGACTTCTTCCACGAGCCGATCGACGCCGACCGCTGGCGCTGGCGTGACGTCGGCACCGAACTGCAGTTGCCGTTGCCGCAACTGCGCGCGCCGGTGCAGCGCGCCAACGCCGCCACCGCCATCGCCGCCCTGCGCGCGCTGCGCCGCTCGCTGCCACGCAGCGCCTACGCCGAGGGCATCGCCGCCGCGCGCCTGCGCGGGCGCCTGCAGCCCTGCGTGCGCGACGGCGTGGAGGTGCTGGTCGACGTCGGCCACAACCCGCAGGCGGCTCGCGAACTGGCCACCGCGTTGCAGGCGCAGCCGGTCGCCGGCCGCACCTGCGCGGTGTTTGCGGCACTGGCCGACAAGGACGCCGCCGGGGTGGTGGAGGCACTGGCAGCGCAGGTCGATGCCTGGCACCTGGCCGGCTTGAGCGGCAGCCGCGGCCAGAGCGCTGCGCAGTTGCGCACGCGGCTGGCGGGGACCGCCGCCGCCGAGGCCGGACTCGCCGAGGGCGTGGTGCAGGCACTGCAATCGGCATTGGCGCAGGCGCAGCCGGGCGACCGGGTGCTAGTGTTCGGTTCGTTTCATACGGCCGCCGAAGCCTTGCACTGGCTGCATTCAGCCGGCTGATCCCGCCTCCGCGCGGGCCCACCTTATAATCGGCACGGCACTCCGCCACGCCGCCCCCTCAGCCTTTCCGTGGATACCGTCCTGAAACAGCGATTGATTGGCGCCCTTGTCCTGGTAGCGCTCGCCGTGATCTTCCTGCCGATGCTGGTGAAGGGGCCTGCGCCCGACAGCGGCGTGGCCAACGTCCCGCTGAAGGCGCCCGAGGCGCCGGCCGACGGCCAGTTCGAGACCCGCGAGCTGCCGCTGGTGACCCCGGGCGACGCACCCAGTGGCGGGGCGGTGGGCATGGCCAAGGCGCCGGGCGCCGCCGCTGCGCCAGCCGCCGCGCCGGCGCCGGTCAAGGACAACCCCGATGCCGCCGACCTGGCCGATCCGGCCGCCGGCAGCGCCGCGCAACCGTTGCCGCCGAGCACCGCCGCCGGCAACTACGCGGTGAATTTCGGCGCCTATGCCACCGCCGCCGATGCCGATGCGGTGATCGCGCGGCTCAAGCAGGCGCAGCTGCCGGGCTTCCGCGAGCAGGCCACGATCGGCGGGCGCCAGGCCTGGCGGGTGCGGATCGGACCGTATGCCGATCGCGCCCAGGCCGAATCCGTGCGCCTGCAGGCGGTCAAGGTCCGCAACGACGTCAACGCCCAGGTGGTGACCCTGGATGCGGCGCCGAGCAACGCCACTCCGGTGAGCGCCGCGCCTGCCGCCGGCAGCAATGTCGCCACCGCCGCGCCCGCCGCCCCGGCCAGGACCGAGGCGCTGCCGCCGGAGCCGGCCAAGCCGGTCGCCACCGCCAAGCCGGCGACGCCGCCGGCGACCAAGCCCGAACCGGCCAAGCCGGCGGCGACCAAGCCCGAACCCGCCAAGCCCGTGGCGACCCCGACCACCACCGCGGCCGCCAAGCCGGCGCCGAGCGTGCCGGCTGCGCCTGCCGCTTCCGGTACCGGCTTCGCCGTGCAGCTGGGCGCGTTCGGCAAGGCTGAGGACGCCAATGCCCTGCGCGACAAGGTGCGCGCGGCCGGCTTCAGCGCCTTCGTCGAGCAGGTGCGCACCGACAAGGGCGCGCTGAACCGGGTGCGGGTCGGCCCGGTCGCCAACCGCGCCGATGCCGAGCAGTTGCGCGCCCAGGTGGCAGCCAAGGTCGGCATCAGCGGTATGGTACGTCCACATCCTTGATTGGGCCGCGGCCCATGGAGTAGCACGATGGTCCAGGGAAGGCAGGCGCGACGCGCGATCGGCGCGATGCAGCGGCTCGGCCGCGGGAGGCGCGCATGATCGACATGGTGCTGTTGACGGTGATCCTGGTCTCGGCCCTGCTCGGGGCCCTGCGCGGGTTCGTCGGCATCGTGGTCGGCACGCTGTCCTGGTTCCTGGCCGGCTGGGCCACGTTCCAGTTCGGCGGCAATGCCGGGCAGTGGCTGGCCAACGGGTCCCGGCCGAGCATGAGCTACTACCTGGGCGGCTACGCGCTGACCTTCGTCACGGTGATGGCGGTGGTCGGCATCACCGGCATGGTGATCCGCACCGCGGTGCGCTCGACCGCGCTATCGGGCACCGACCGCGCGCTCGGCTTCGGCCTGGGTGCGGCGCGGGGCGGCTTCTTCGCCGCGGTGCTGGCGTTCCTGATGAGCTTCACCCCGCTGACCCGCGAGCCGGACTGGCAGCATTCCATGGTGCTGCCGGTGCTCAACCCGGGCGTGGGCTGGATGCGCGCGCAGATACCGGACTGGCACATGCCGCAGATGCCGCAGATGAACCTGTCGCAGATGCCGCAACTGAACGTGTCGCAGATGAATTTGGGCAACTTGCCCGCGGCAGGCGATAATGCCGCGCTGGGCAACGCCCTGCAGGCCAGTGGGCTGCAGGAGATGATGTCCAAGGCCCTGGGACGTCCCGGGGTGCGGTCCGCGCAGCCCGGGGGCGATCCGTCGCAACTGATGCCCGCGAACATCGATCCGGCGCAGGCGCGTCCGGCGCAATTCGACCCGGCACGGGTCGAACCCAACGGCCAGGCACGGCCACCTTCCCAATAGCGGCATCCCCGCCGCGGAGAGCGTTGACATGTGTGGCATCGTCGGAATCGTCGGCAACCAGAACGTGGCCGGGCAACTCTATGACGGCCTGGCCGTGCTGCAGCACCGCGGCCAGGACGCGGCGGGCATCGCCACCGCCGACGGTACGCGTCTGCGCGTGCAGAAGGCCAACGGGCTGGTCCGCGACGTCTTCGACGAGAAGCGCATGGCGGTGCTGGAAGGCCGCGTCGGCATCGCCCATTGCCGCTATCCGACCGCCGGCTCGGAAGGCATGGACGAGGCGCAGCCGTTCTACGTGAATTCGCCGTACGGCATCGCGCTGGCCCACAACGGCAACCTGGTCAATACCGAGGCCCTGCGCCAGCAGGTGTTCGAGGCCGACCGCCGCAACATCAACACCGATTCGGACAGCGAAGTGCTGCTGAACGTGTTCGCCTACGAACTGGACGCGCAGCGCATGCTCACCCCGGAGGCGGCGATCCGCGCCGTGGCCGGCGTGCACCGCCGCTGCAAGGGCGGCTATGCGGTGGTCAGCGTGGTGCTGGGCCTGGGCCTGGTCGCGTTCCGCGATCCGCACGGCATCCGTCCGCTGGTGCTGGGCAAGCGCGAGAGCGTGGAGGGCGACGAGTACATCGTCGCCTCCGAGTCCTCGGCGCTGGACATCCTCGGCTTCACCCGCGTGCGCGACGTGCGCCCCGGCGAAGCGCTGGTGATCACCGGCCGCGGCGAGCTGTTCTCCGAGGTCTGCGCCTCGCCCACCGACCACACCCCGTGCATCTTCGAGTACGTGTACTTCGCGCGGCCGGACTCGATGATCGACAACGTCTCGGTGCACAAGGCGCGCATGCGCATGGGCATGAAGCTGGGCGAGAAGATTCTGCGCCTGCGCCCGGACCACGACATCGACACCATCATCCCGATCCCGGACACCTCGCGCGACGCCGCGCTGGAGATCTCCAACGTGCTCGGGGTGAAGTACCGCGAGGGCTTCGTCAAGAACCGCTACATCGGCCGCACCTTCATCATGCCGGGGCAGGGCGAGCGGGTGAAGTCGGTGCGCCGCAAGCTCAACCCGATCCACCTGGAATTCCGCAACCGCGTGGTGCTGCTGGTCGACGATTCGATCGTGCGCGGCACCACCAGCCGGCAGATCGTGCAGATGGCGCGCGACGCCGGCGCGCGCAAGGTGTACCTGGCCAGCGCCGCGCCGCCGGTGCGCTATCCCAACATCTACGGCATCGACATGCCGGCCGCCGACGAACTGGTCGCGCATGGCCGCAGCGAGCAGGAGATCCAGGAATTCCTCGGCTGCGACTGGCTGATCTACCAGGACCTGGAAGACCTGGAGACCGCGGTGCGCGAGGGCAACCCGGAACTGAAGGCGTTCGACTCCTCGTGCTTCAACGGCCAGTACACCACCGGCATCGAACCCGGCTATTTCGAGCGGATCATGCAGCTGCGCTCGGACGAGGCCAAGCGCAAGCGCCGTGCCTGAGTCCCGCCGCCGCGCCCGGGCGCGGCGCATGCTCGCGCTGGCGGGCCTGGCCGCGCTGTGCGGCGGCTGCACTGCTGACGACGCCACGCGGCCGGTGCAGGCGCTGGACGACCCGCGCCTGCGCGACGGCAGCGTGCCGAGTGCGCAGTTGACCATGCTGCAGCTGTACATGGCCCCGGACCAGTTGGCGGTGCTGCAGCCGGGCTACCGCGCACCGCTGGCGATCGCCGGCGCGCAGCGCATCGGCGAGGACCTGCTGCTCCTGCGCCTGCGTGCGCAGCGCTCCTCCGACGACGTGCGCGCCGATGCGCCGCAGTGGGGGTATGCCGTGGATTGCCGCGACGGCACGGCGCGCCTGCTCGCCGCCGGCATCGGCGTCGACGCCGGCTGGCCGTCGAGCGCACCGCTGGCCAACATCCCCGAACCGCCTGCGGCCGACCGCCGCAGTGCCTTCGCCCTGGCCTGCGCGCATCGCGTGGACTGTGTGTTCAAGGTGCCCGGCAACCGCTGCGAGCAGGCCCAGCGCACCTGGCTGCAACGGCGGCAGGCGGCAGCGCATCCGTCGGTGGTGCCGTGAACGGCGACCTGTACCAGGCCGCGCGCGCCTGCCTGGACGCCGCCGACCCCGACGAGAAGGTCGCGCTGACCCAGCGCCATGCCGCGGCCTGGCGCGACGGCGCGCTCGCGGTGCCGGCCGCGGCGCCGGCGCCCGAGCCGATCCGCATGCCGGGGCGGCCGCCGCGGCCGCTGCTGGTGCATCCGCGCGAGTTGCCACGGCGCGGCCTCGGCAGCGCCGAGGGCCGTGCGGCGTTCATCCACGCCATCGCCCACATCGAGCTCAACGCCATCGACCTGGCCTGGGACGCGGTCTACCGCTTCCGCGGCCTGCCGCCGGCGTTCTACGCCGATTGGGTGGCGGTGGCGGACGACGAATCGCGCCATTTCGTGCTGCTGCACGACCGCCTGCGCGCGCTGGGCCATGCCTACGGCGATTTCGCCGCGCACAACGGCCTGTGGGAGATGTGCGAGAAGACCGCGCACGACGGCCTGGCGCGGATGGCGCTGGTGCCGCGCGTGCTGGAGGCGCGCGGCCTGGACGTGACCCCGGGCATGATCGCCAAGCTGCGCGCGCTCGGCGACGACGCCACCGCCGACATCCTGGACATCATCCTGCGCGAGGAAGTGGCGCACGTGGCCGCCGGCTCGCGCTGGTACCGCTGGTACTGCGCGCAGGCGGGGATCGAGCCGCGCGCCCGCTTCGCCGCCTTGCTGCGCGAGTACGCCGGCGGCTACCTGCACGGCCCGTTCAACCTGCAGGCGCGCCTGCTGGCCGGGTTCGACGAGGACGAATTGCTGGCGCTGCAGCAGCAGGCCGGCTGAGGCAGCGTTCCCCGCGGCGCGGCGCGCGTGTCGCGTCAACGCGCAGGCGGCTGCATGAACGGCGGCGCGCGCGTTCTGTGACGCCTATCTCCGAGCGGAGACCCCGCTGCATTTGTTGCTTGCGCTGAACGGTGGCTGAGCGGCTAATCGAACTCCCCCGCGCGGCCTCCCCCGTTTCCGGCCGCGCGCGGGGCGACGTTCGTCCCTACTCACCACCCAGGAGTCCGACATGAAGTCGATGTGCAGCCTTACCGCGATGCTTGCCCTGTGTGTCGCCGGTTCCGCCTCCGCGGCCGGAACGCCCCTGTTCCAGAGCAGCCAGTACGTCTCCAAGTCCATTGCCGGCGAGCCGGCGCTGAGTCGCCTGCTGGCCAATCCCGCCACCGGCGCGGTGCAGCGGGTCGGCGTGAACGCCGCCGCGGTCACCGCCGGACAGAAGCAACTCGAGCTGGACCTGCTGGGCCAGCGCATCACCGCCACGCAGTTGAAGACCGAGCAATTGGAAGGCGGCAACAGCATCTGGTACGGCAATCTCGGCAATGCCGCGGCGGCACGGACCCGTGCGCTGTCCGGCCTGGATCCGCTGAACTCGGCGATCCTGGTGCGCAGCGGCGACACCATCACCGGCAGCATCCGCAGCAACGGCACGCTGTTCCACCTGCGTCCGATCGTCGGCGGCGGCCATGTGCTGGTGGAAGTCGACGAACGGCGCATGCCGGCCGAGCATCCGGCCGACTACGCGCTGCTGCCGACCGTGCAGATGCCGCAGTCGGTGATCGACGAACGCGTGACCGCCGCCGGCGCCTCGTCGGGCTCGCCCGCGACCATCCGCGTGCTGGTGGTGGCGACCAACAAGGCGGTGACCAGCTACGGCGGCAACATGCAGTCGCTGGTGCAGCTGGCGGTGGCCGAGTCCAACCAGGGCTACACCAACAGCAACGTCGGCATCACCATGCAGCTGGCCGGCTACGAGACCACCAACTACACCGAGTCCGGCGACTTCAACACCGACCTGACCCGCTTCCGCGGCACCAGCGACGGCTACATGGACAGCATCCATACCTCGCGCAACAGCACCGCGGCCGACGTCGGCGTGCTGATCATCGACAACTCCGCCTATTGCGGCCTCGCCTCGGGCATCGGTTCCACCGCCGCCACCGCGTTCGCGGCGGTGTACTGGGATTGCGCCACCGGCTACTACAGCTTCGCCCACGAGATCGGCCACCTGCAGAGCGCGCGCCACGACGTGGCCACCGACTCCAGCACCTCGCCGTACGCCTATGGCCACGGCTATCGCTACGGCAACAGCTGGCGCACGATCATGGCCTACAACTGCACCAGCAGCTGCCCGCGGCTGAACTACTGGTCCAACCCGAACGTGTCCTACAACGGCGTGCCGATGGGCAATGCCAGCACCGCCGACAACCAGCGCGTGCTGGTCAACACCAAGGCGACGGTGGCCGGGTTCCGTTGAGCCGGCCCGCGCGTGGCGCAGGCCGCACGCCTGCGCCACGTGCAGCGAAGACGGCCGGAGCGGGCGCGGCGGCGTCCGCTTCGGCTATGCTGGGAAGCGGCGCCGGCGCGGCCGGTGCCGACCGACTTCCTGGGATCGACGATGTTCAAGCGCATGCGACTGCCGGCCGCGCTGCTGCTGGCGATGCTGAGCGCGGGCTGCGGCCCCGCTCCCGACCGGCAGACCGATACCCCGTCGCCGACCGCCAAGACCGACGCGCCGCGGGCGACCCTGCCGGCCGCACCGGCCGACACCTTCGACGGGAACCGCGCGATGGACGTGTTGCAGGCGCGCCTGTCCGCCGATCATGCCTATCCCGACCTGCAGTGCCTGGGCTATGCCGTCGAGGACGACGAGGACGCCGCCTCCGCTGCAGCGTCTGCAGCGGCCGCACCCGAGGCCGCCGCGCCGGCGGCGATCGAGATCGCCGTACGCGAGAAGCACGGCGACGGCTGCCCGGGCGACCCGCAGACCGAGCCGGTCCGCGACCGCTTCCGCGTCGAGCGCTCCGGCGCGATCCAGTGGTACGACGTGGTCGACGGCGACTTCGTCGAATACGCGCAGTGGCGACAGCAGCAAGCCGGTGGCGGCTCGCCCTGAGCGGCGGATTTTCGCAACGCGTCACGCGTGTGGTCGCGGCGGTGCGCGGCCAGGAAATGCCGGTGAAGGGAGATGGCCCGGATGTGAGTGGTGTCGGCGTCGCGCGGGTTGCAGGGCCGATAGCCGCATTCCATGAGGTGGGCAAAGACGGCCAGATGCGCTTGGACGCCGTCATCAGCGGCCCTGCGGAATCCGGGGCCGAAGCGCTATTCGGCGCCGTCCTGCAGCCGCGCCGCGGTCGCAGGGAAATGCGTTGCCGCGAAGTGCCGGGTGCATCGCCGGGCTGCGCGCGGGCGCGCCGGACGCTGGCGCTAGAGCTGTTGCAGCTGGCAGCCCTGCGCGTTCACGCGCAGCACCGAACCCTGTTGGTACCAGTCGCCGAGCACGATGCGAGTGCAGGCGCGGCCCTCCACGTCCAGCGTGTGCACCGCCGGCCGGTGGGTGTGGCCATGGATCATCCGCGCCACGCCGTAGCGGGCGAAGGTGGCGGCGACCTCGGCCGGCGCCACGTCGGTGACGGTCTCGAACTGCGCGCGGTCGCCCTGCTTCAGGTCGGCCTGGCGGGCCTGGCTGGCGGCGCGTGCCTGCTGCGCGTAGGCGATGCGCGCGGCCAGCGGCTGCGCCAGGAACTGCTGCTGGAAGGCCGGGTCGCGGGTCTGCGCGCGGAACGTCTGGTAGGCGGTGTCGTCGGTGCACAGCAGATCGCCGTGCAGCAGCAGGGTCGGCTCGCCGTACAGATCGATCACGCAGGGATCGGGCAGCAGGCGCAGGCCGGCGCGCTGCGCGTAGTCGGCGCCGAGCAGGAAGTCGCGGTTGCCGTGCATGAAGAACAGCGGCACCCCTGCCTCATGCAGCGCGTGCAGTTCCACCGCCACCGCATCGGCCGCCTCGGACGGCGTGTCGTCGCCGATCCAGGCCTCGAACAGGTCGCCGAGGATGTACAACGCCTCGGCCTGCCGCGCCTCGCCGCGCAGGAAGTCGAGAAACAGCGCGGTGATCGCCGGCCGTGCCGGGTCCAGATGCAGGTCGGAGATGAACAGCGTGGTCATTCGGCCATTGTAGTACGGCCGGGATTGGGGATTCGGGATTTGGGATTGGATAACGGATGCGGGCGCAGGCGTCGCGGTGCTTTGCGTAGGAGCGGCTTCAGCCGCGACCCGTTGGCCTTGCATGCGTCGCGGCTGAAGCCGCTCCTACGCTGACTGCCGGGATGGCCGGACGCCATCCCGAATCCCCAATCCCCAATCCCCAATCCCGGCTCCTCATCAAACCAACCACAACGACACGCCCGCCAACACCGCGCCGATGCCGGTGGCGGCGAGCACGTCGCTGGGGTAGTGCAGGCCCAGCACCACCCGCGACAGCGCCACGCAGGCGATGAAGGGCACTAGCAGCGGCGCCAGCCAGGGGTAGTAGGCGAGGGCGACGATGCCGAAGGACACCGCGTGCAGGGTGTGGCCGGAGGGGAAGCTGAACTCGTCCAGCGGCGCCACCCAGGCGCGGATGCGCATATCGGCGGCGTACGGACGCGGGCGGCGGGTCCAGCGCTTCAGACCCTTGTACAGGCTCAGCGCGACCACGCCGGTGGCGGCCATGTGCGCGGAGGCGAACACGCCGTCCATGCCGTCGCACAGCACCAGCAGGGTCATCAGCGCGTACCAGAACACGCCGTCGCCGAGGCGGCTGATCACCGCGAAGAAGCGCCGCACCGAGCGCCGCCGGCACCAGTGGTTGGCGCGCCGGCACCAGCGGGTCTCGTGCCCGCGCAGGATCTCAAGCCGCGTCGACATGCGTCCTCCGGGTGTCCGCCAGTTGGTTGAGCAGGGCATCGAAATCGGCCACCACGCGCTCCGGGCGCAGTTGCTGCATCGACGCGCAGGCCGCCTCGCCCAGGTGCCGGCGCAGCGCGTCGTCGCTGCCCAGGCGCAGCGCGGAGGCGATGAAGGCCTCGTCGTCGGCCACCGCCGCACCATTGATGCCGTCGCGCAGGTATTCGCGCGCCGCGCCGTAGTCGAAGGCGACGGTGGCGACGCCGCTGGCCATCGCTTCCAGGGTCACGTTGCCGAAGGTCTCGCTGCGGCTGGGGAACAGGAACAGGTCGCCGCTGGCGAAATGTCGCGCCAGCGCGTCGCCGCGCTGGATGCCGCAGAAGATGAAGTCGGGATTCTCCTGCGCCAGGCGCTCGCGCAGCGGGCCGTCGCCGACCCAGACGAAGCGCGCCCGCGGACGCTGCTGCTGCAACTGGCGGAATGCGCGTACCGCCAGCGGCAGATTCTTCTCCGAGGCGATGCGGCCCACGTAGAGCACTGCGCAGTCGTCGTCCTGCATGCCCCACTGCGCGCGCAACTGCGCATCGCGGCGCTGCGGCTCGAACTGCTTGCTGTCCACCGCGCGCGCCAGCAGGCGCACCCGCTCGAATCCCTGGGTGGCGAGGAAGTCGCGCAGTTCGCGGGTCGGCACCAGGGTCGCCTGGGCCTGGTTGTGGAAGCGCCGCATCCAGCGCAGCGCCGTCGACTGCAGCCAGGCCACGCCGTACTGCGGCAGGTACTCGTCGAAGCGGGTGTGGAAGCCGGTGGCGATCGGAATGCCCAGGCGCCGCGCGCTGCGCAGCGCCGACCAGCCCAGCGGGCCTTCGGTGGCGATGTACACCGCATCCGGCGGCGCCGCCTGCCACAGCTTGGTCAGGCGCCGCGGCGCGGGCAGGCCGAACTTCAGTCCGGGATAGCGCGGCAGCGCCGCACCGCGCACCAGCCGCAGATCCGCCGGGTCGGCGTCGCCGGGCTGGCGCGGACGCACCACGTCGACGGTATGGCCGCGTGCGCGCAGCCCCAGTTCCAGCCCCTGCACGGTCAGCGCGACGCCGTTGACCTCAGGGGGATACGTCTCGGTGACGATCGCGTAGCGCATGCGGGGGCTCCGGTTTGACAAATCCTCGCGCAATGCAGTGAAGCGAACATGTCCAGCGCATGTAGGAACGATGACGCCAAAAGCGGGGATTGGGGATTCGGGATTGGGGATTCGGGGTTTTCGCAAGTGCGTCGCCGTGCCGCTTTTCTGTGGGAGGGGCTTCAGCCCCGACGCGGTATCGGTAAGGCGTCGGGGCTGAAGCCCCTCCCACAAAAAAGCCGCGGTGTCGCGGCTTCGCGAGGAGCGGCTTTTCTTTCCAAAAACGGCACTTTTTTCATCAAATCGCTTGACCACGATTTGACCGCGGACAGCATGCTGCCGTCCCGAATCCCGAATCCCGAATCCCGAATCCCGAATCCCGAATCCCGAATCCCGAATCCCGAATCCCAGCCCTCAAGCCACAAACGGCCGGAAGTTGATCCCCAACCCGGCCATGCCCTCGACCTCGCCGATCAGGTCGGCACGCTGCAACGGCCGCGACTCGATCCACGGCTGCGACAGGATCAGGTGCAGGTTGGCGCCATCGGCTTTCAGTTCCAGCGCCGGGATCGGGTCGGCCTCGTGCGCGCGGTGCAGCAGCACCGCCAGGCGCAGCAGCGCGGCCTTGCGTTTGGCGCTGAGCAGCAGGCGGTCGGGCAGTGCGTCGAACGCGGTCTTGGACACGTTGCGGCGGTGCGTGCGCACCAGCGTGGCCAGCACCTGCTGCTCCTGCCGCGAGAAGCCGGCGATGTCCGAGTGCTCCAGCACGTAGGCGCCGTGCACGTGGTACTGGCTGTGCGCGATGGCCTGGCCGAGCTCGTGCAGGCGCGCGGCCCAGCCGAGCATGCGCGCGTCGTCGGCATCCAGCGCCCAATCGCCGGCGACCTGCTCGAACAGCGCCATCGCGGTGTGCTCCACGCGCGCGGCCTGCGCCTCGTCGATGCCGTAGCGCTGGGTCAGCGCGGCGATCGCGGTTTCGCGCGGATCGTTCTCGCCGCCGCGGCCGAGCATGTCGTAGAGGATGCCTTCGCGCATGGCCGCCTTGCTCACCATCAGCCGTTGCAGGCCCAGGGCCTGGAACGCCGCCTCCAGCACCAGCACGCCGCCGGCGATGATCGGCCGGCGGTCGGTGGACAGGCCGGGCAGGTCGATGTCCTCGATGCGCTTGGCCAGCAGCAGGCGGTCGCGCAGTTGCGGCAGCGCTTCGGCGGTGATCGCGCCCTTGGTCAGCTTCATCGCCGCGCAGATCTCGCCGATCGCCTTGTGCGTGCCCGACGAGCCGAGCGCCTCGTGCCAGCCCAGCGCACGGTACTGCCCGGCGAACTGCTGGAACTCCGCGCCGATCTCGGTCAGCGCGTCCTTCCACTTCTTCTTGGACAGCTTGCCGCCCGGGAAGAAGCGCCGCGTGCTGGCGATGCAGCCGGCCTGCAGGCTCTCGCGTTCCAGGGTCTGGAAGCCGCTGCCGATGATGAACTCGGTGGAGCCGCCGCCGATGTCGATCACCAGGCGGCGCTCGTCCGGCTTGGGCGGCTGCGCGTGGGCCACGCCGAGGTAGATCAGGCGCGCTTCCTCGCGGCCGCTGACCACTTCGATCGGATGGCCGAGCGCGGTTTCGCCGGGAATCAGGAAGGTCTGTGGCGAGCGCAGCTGGCGCACGGTGTTGGTCGCCAGCGCGCGTACCCGCAGCGAGGGCAGGTCGCGGATACGCTGGCCGAAGCGCGCCAGGCATTCCAGCGCGCGCTGTCGCGCCTCGGCGGACAGCCCGCCCTTGTTGTCCAGGCCGTCGGCCATGCGCACGGTCTCGCGCAGGCGGTCCACCACCCGCAACTGCCCGAGCTGATAGCGGGCGATGACCATGTGGAAGCTGTTGGAACCCAGGTCGATGGCGGCCAGCAGGTCGCCGTCGCGCAGCGGCGGATGAGTGGGGGAGGTGGCAGGCATGGCGGAATGGTAGCCGATGCGCGGCGCGCGCCGTTGGCGCTGCGCCGCGGTGTGCTCAGAGCCCGTCGAGCAGGGCCAGTTGCGCCGAATGCGGCGGCTGGTCCTGGCCGGGGGCCAGCTTGCGGTAGTTGCCGTCGGCGTCCAGTTCCCAGGCGTTGAGATTGTCGGCCAGGTAGTTCTGCAGCACCTCGCGGTGGATGCGCTTGACCAGGTCCGGATCCAGGATCGGGAAGCCGGTCTCCACGCGCCGCAGCAGGTTGCGTTCCAGCCAGTCGGCGCTGGCGCAGAACAGTTCCGGCGCACCGTCGTTGCCGAACCAGTAGACCCGGCTGTGCTCGAGGAAGCGGCCGACGATCGAGCGCACCCGGATGTTGTCGGAGACGCCCGGCACGCCGGGGCGCAGGGTGCAGGCGCCGCGCACGATCAGGTCGATCTTGACCCCGGCCTGCGAGGCGGCGTACAGCGCGCGGATCACCTGCGGCTCGTTGAGCGCGTTCATCTTGGCGATGATGCGGCCCGGGCGGCCGGCATGCGCCAGCTTGGTCTCGCGTTCGATCCGGTGCAGCACGCCCGGGTGCAGGGTGAAGGGCGATTGCAGCAGGCGCTTGAGGCGGATCTTCGGCGCCAGCCCGGACAACTGCTGGAACAGCAGGTGCACGTCGTTGCCGATGTCGACATCGGCGGTGATCAGGCTCAGGTCGGTGTAGGCGCGCGCGGTACCGCTGTGGTAGTTGCCGGTGCCCAGGTGCACGTAGCGGCGCAGCTTGCGGCCCTCGCGACGCACGATCAGCAGCATCTTGGCGTGGGTCTTGTAGCCGACCACGCCGTACACCACCTGCACGCCGGCTTCCTGCAGACGGTCGGCCAGGCCCAGGTTGGCCTCTTCGTCAAAGCGCGCGCGCAGTTCCACCACCACGGTGACGTCCTTGCCGTTGCGCGCGGCCAGCACCAGCGCATCGACGATCGCCGAGTCCTTGCCGGTGCGGTACAGGGTCTGCTTGATCGCCAGCACGTTGGGGTCGATCGCGGCCTGCTTGATCAGGTCCAGCACCGCGGTGAAGGCGTCGAACGGGTGGTGCAGCAGCACGTCGCCGGCGGCGGCGATCTCGAAGATGCCTTCGCTGTCGCGCAGGGTGCGCGGATTCATCGCCGGATACTTCAGGTCCGGGCGCTGCACCAGGTCGTAGACCTGGTTGACCCGGCTCAGGTTGACCGGGCCGTTGATCCGGTAGACCGCGTTTTCCGGCAGTTCGAAGTTCTGCAGCAGGGTGCGCACGATCGATTTCGGGCAGTCCTCGGCGATTTCCAGCCGCACCGCCGGCCGGTAGCCGCGATTGACCAGTTCGTCGCGCAGCGCCAGCGCAAGGTTCTCCACTTCCTCCTCGTCCACCACCAGTTCCGAGTTGCGGGTGACACGGAACTGGTAGGAACCCATCACCTCCATGCCCGGGAACAGTTCGTCGACGAAGGTGGACAGCACCGAGGACAGGAACACGAAGCTCTGGCCGCCCTCGGCCAGGCTTTCGGGCAACTGGATGATGCGCGGCAGCGAGCGCGGCGCGCGCACGATCGCCAGGTGGCCGACGCGGCCGAACGCGTCGGTGCCCTTGAGCACCACCACGATGTTCAGCGACTTGTTGAGGATCTTCGGGAACGGGTGCGCCGGGTCCAGCCCCAGCGGCGACAGCACCGGCATGATCTCGTTGCGGAAGTAGGCGCGCAGCCAGCGCTTCTGCCGCGCGTTCCAGGAATGCCGGCCGAGCACGCCGATGCCGGCGTCCTTCAGCGCCGGGCGCAGCACCTCGTTCCAGCAGCGGTACTGCAGGTCGACCAGTTGCGCGGCGCGGTCGTGGATCGAGGTGAGGATGGCGTTGGGGCTCATCCCGTCCGGCGCCGGCGGCAGCCCGAATTCCTGCGCGTGGCGCACGGTGGCGGCGCGGATCTCGAAGAACTCGTCGAGGTTGGTGCAGGAGATGCACAGGAAACGCAGCCGCTCCAGCAACGGCACCTGCGGATCCTGCGCCTGCGCCAGCACCCGGAAGTTGAAGTCCAGTTGCGACAGCTCGCGGTTGATGTACAGCGCGGGGTCGCGCAGCGGGTCGCTGGGAATGTCCGGGGGCGGCGTGGGCGGCAGGGCAGGGGCGCGGCGGGGCATGGTGTCTCTCGTTAGGCGGAGGTCAGGGTGGCATGGTCGTGCCGCGGATGCACGCGCCCGGCGCCGAAGTGGCAGGAGAAGGTACTGCCCTTGCCGACTTCGCTCTCGATCTCCAGCCGCGCCTGGTGCAGGCCCAGGACGTGCTTGACGATCGACAGGCCCAGGCCGGTGCCACCGCTCTCGCGCGAGCGGCTGCTGGAGACGCGGTAGAAGCGCTCGGTGATCCGCGGCAGGTGATGCGCGGGAATGCCGTAGCCGCTGTCGCGCACCGCCAGCACCGCGCCATCGCCCTCGCGGGCGAAGGTGATGCGGATGGTGCCGCCGGCCGCGGTATAGCGCACCGCGTTGGTGACCAGGTTGGAGAAGGCGCTGTGCAGTTCCTTGTTGGAGCCGACCAGGTCGCAATCGGCCTCGTCGTGGACCTCGATGCGGTGCCGGCCCTGGCTGTGCGCCTCGGCCTCGCGGCGCAGCGTGGCCAGCATCGGCGCCATCGCGATCGACTCCTCGTTGGCGTGTTCCTGCGATTCCAGCCGCGACAGGGTCAGCAGATCCTCGACCAACTGGGTCATGCGCTGCGACTGCTTGCGCATCTCGGCGATCATCGGCCCCGAATCCGGAAAGTCCTCCGGGTCGAGCATGTCCAGGTAGCCGTGGACCACGGTCAGCGGCGTGCGCAACTCGTGCGAGACGTTGGCGACGAAATCGCGGCGCACCTGCTCCAGTTGCAGCAGCTTGCTGACGTCGCGCGCGACCAGCAGCCAGTGGTCGTCGGAATAGGGAATCAGGCGCAGGTTCAGGCGCAGGCGGTCGTCGACCGGCGAGGGCATGTCCAGCATCGGCTCGGCGTTGCGGCCGCCGCTGAGCCAGTGGGCAAGCGGCATCGGCTGCAGCCGCTCCACCACCGGCGCACCGAGATCGCCGGGGTGGCGCAGGCCGAGCAGGGTGCCGGCCGCCTCGTTGAACCACTGGATGCGCTGGCTGTTGCGGTCCACCACCACCACCGCGTCGGGCAGTGCCGCGGCGGCGGCGCGGTAGGCGCGCAGCATGTCCAGCAGGCGCCGCTTGCGCACGCGCATTTCCGCCTGGCTGCGGTACAACAGCCGGTCCAGTTCGTTCCACACGCCGGTGCCGGCCGGCGGCTCCCAACGCTGGCGCGCGGTCAGCCGCCGCAGCACCCGCCGCAGCCGCCAGTAGTGCCAGCCCATCACCCCCAGCGACATCAGGGTCAGCGCCATCCACACATGGCCGCCGATCCAGCCGATCAGCAACGCCAGCAACAGCAGGCCGGCGAGCGTGCCGAGGGTCTTCAACCAGGCGGAGCGGATGTGGCGGGGCATCGGGAACGCACTCTGTCGCAAAGGATCGTGATCCGTCCGCCGTTATAGCAGGCGAAGGCGGCGGTCAGATGGACGCAGAGAAGCGATAGCCGGAACCGCGGACGGTCTGCACCATGTTTTCCACCGAGAACGGCTCCAGCGTCTTGCGCAGGCGGCGGATGTGCACGTCGATGGTGCGCTCTTCCACGTAGACGCTGCCGCCCCAGACGTGATCGAGCAACTGCGCGCGGCTGTAGACGCGCTCGGGATGGGTCATGAAGAAGTGCAGCAGGCGGTACTCGGTCGGGCCGATCGGCACCGGCGCCTCGCCGGCGAACACCCGGTGCGCGGCGCCGTCGATGCGCAGGCTGCCGACCGAGACGCTGCCGTCCTCGTCGTCCTCGCGGGTGCGGCGCATCACCGCGCGGATCCGCGCCAGCAGCTCGCGTGCCGAGAACGGCTTGACCACGTAGTCGTCGACGCCGGCCTCCAGGCCGCCGACGCGGTCGTTCTCCTCGCCGCGGGCGGTGAGCATGATGATCGGTACTTCGCGGGTCATCGCATCCTTGCGCCAGCGCCGGGCCAGTTCCAGGCCGCTGGTGCCGGGCAGCATCCAGTCCAGCAGGATCAGGTCCGGGACCCGGTCGGCGATCGAGGTCTGCGCTTCGCGGGCATCGCCGGCGTGCACCGGCTCGAAGTCGCCCTTGCGCAGGGCGAACGCGACCATGTCGCGGATGGCCGGTTCGTCGTCGACGATCAGGATGCGTTTCTGCACAACGGCACCGTGGAACTGGGGAGGAAGGTCGCCAGTAGACTACGGTTTTATTACGTTTGAGTGACGCCTGACACGGGCGCGTTTCAGCGCCGTTGCATGTCCGGGTCCTGCACGCCCTGGCGGCGCAGTTCCAGCACCGTCGGGGTGATCGCGGCGATGCGGGCGTCGATGCGCGCGCGCGCCACGTAGTCCAGGTCGCTGCGCTTCTTCAGGTTGCTCAGCTGGATCAGGGCCTGCTCCGGATGCCCGTTCAGGTAGGCCGCCTCGGCGTAGGCCTCGCCGGCCCGGGTGTCGTCGCCGGCCAGTTCGCAGGCGCGGGCGAAGGTGTGCTGGAACACCGGGTCCTCCGCGGCCGCCCCGAGCAACGGCCGCAGCACCGCCTGGGCGCGTTGGCCAGCCTGGCGGCCGCCCTGTTCGTTGAGGGCGGTCGCATAGCTCAGCGCCACCGCCCGGTTGCTGGGCATGCGCTTGACCAGCGCCTCGAAGCGCTGGTCGGCGGCCTGGTTGCGGCCGGCCTTGGCCTCGGCCTCGGCCACCGCCACGGTCAGCCACCAGTTGTCCGGATGTGCCTGCAGCAGGCTTTCCAGCGTCTGCGCGACCTCCTGCGCACTGCCGCCGGCACGCAGCCGGGCCAGCGCCAGGCCATAGCGCTGGGCATCGCTCAGGCCCTGCTTGCTGCCCTGGCGCAGGCCTTCGTACTCGCGGATCGCATCGGCCGGGGTGTTGGCGCTGAACACCCGCAGCCGCTCGCGGGCCCATTCGAACTGGCCGCTGGGGCCGCGCGCGTAGTTGGCGAACGGCAGTTGCAGGCCGCCCGGCAATAGCGGGTTGCTGGGCGCGCCCAGCGGCTGGCTCAGCGACACGTCGTTCGGATCGACCCGCTCCTTCAGGGTGCCGCCGGGCACGCTGGTGGTCAGGGTCAGGGTGTTCTTCTTCATCTGCTCGGCGCGCTCGCGGGCCTCGCTGATGCGGGTGGTGGTGACCGGGTGGGTCATCAGGAAGTCGGGCGTGCTGTAGCCGCCCTGGTTGCCGCGCATCGCCAGCGACATGCGTTCGAAGAAGCCGGCCATCGCGTCGACGTCGTAGCCGCTGCGCGCCAGGGTGCGGATGCCCAGGCGGTCGGCCTCCGATTCGTTGGAGCGGGTGTAGTCGATCTGCCGCTGCTGCATCAGCCCCAGGCCGCTGGCGATCGCCGCCTGGGTGGCGTCGCCGCTGGAGCGCCCACCGGCCTGCTGCGCCGCGACCACCGCGGCGAGCATGCCGAGCAGGATCGGGATCTGGTCGCGCTGCGCCCGCTCCACCCCGCGCAGCACGTGCTGCTGGGTGACGTGGGCGATCTCGTGCGACAGCACCGCGGCCACCTCGTCCTCGCGCTCGGCGGTCAGCACCAGCCCGGCGTTGACCGCCACGTAGCCGCCGAGGGTGGCGAAGGCGTTGATCTGGCGGTCGCGCAGCATGAAGAAGGTGAACTTCTGCTGCGGCTGGTCGCTGTTGGCGCCGAGCCGGGTGCCCATGGTCTGCAGCCAGTCGTCGATCAGCGGGTCCTCGAGCACGTAGCCGTAGCTGCGCAGCTCGGCCAGCATCATCTTGCCGTACTCGGCCTGGCGCGCCGGGGTCAGCAGCTCGCCGGCCGAAGAGCCGATGTCCGGCAGCTTGTTCTCCTGGGCCGGCGCCACGGCGCAGGCGGTGGCCAGGGTGATCGCGAAGGCGAGCGGCAGCAGGCGCAAGACAGGCTCCAGGGGGCAGGCGGACGCCGGGTGGCGGCCGGGACGACGGTGAATCCGGGATGATTCGCAGTGTTGCGGCAGCGGCCTCGAAAATCCACCCGGCCGCTACCATAGTGGCTTGGACCTTCTACACCGCCCGGAGTTTCCCGTGGACAACCCAACTGCCGACACCGGCCACGCCGGCGGCCCGCCGATCACCCTCTATTCCACCGCGATCTGCCCGTACTGCGTGGCGGCCAAGAACTTCCTCAAGAGCAAGGGCCGCACCTGGAACGAGGTGCGGATCGACCTGGACCCCGCCGAGCGCGAGAAGATGGTCGCGCTGGCGCGGCGCACCAGCGTGCCGCAGATCTTCGTCGGCGACGTCCACGTCGGCGGCTACGACGACATGATGGCGCTGCACCGCGCCGGCAAGCTGGAGCCGCTGCTCGACGGCCAGGCCCCCGAGGCGCAGGCATGAGCGGCGCTGCGACGGGCGAGGGCGGCGCATCCGGGGAGGACCGGGTCCGCGCGTTCACCGAGTTCCGCCAGCGCATGAACCAGCGCATCCTGGCCGAGCCGAACCAGGTGGTGCGGCGCTTCTTCGCGCTGGACACCCAGACCTACCAGGCCGGCGCGCTGGACGTGAAGACCAAGGAACTGCTCGGCCTGGTCGCCTCGCTGGTGCTGCGCTGCGACGACTGCATCAGCTACCACGTGGCCCAGTGCAAGGAGGCCGGGGTCAGCCGCGAGGAGTTCTTCGAGACCTTCTCGGTGGGCCTGGTGGTCGGCGGGTCCATCGTGATCCCGCACCTGCGCCGCGCCGTGGACTTCCTCGACACGCTGGAGGCCGGCGAGGCCGCCGCCCCGGCGCAGCACGCGCACGACTGAGCCCGCTTCGGGCTGCCCCGATGGCCACCGGCGCCCGCGCCGGCGGCCGTCCGGTTTTGGGCGCCTTCACCGGCTTCGGGCATAATTACCGCTGAAACCTCCTTGCGCCTGCAGCCCCGGTTCCCGGGCGGCGCTCCCCCTCTTGTACGGAAACCGCAACCCTATGACGCAGACAATCACGGTCATCCGTGGCGATGGCATCGGCCCGGAGATCATGGACGCCACGCTGTTCGTGCTCGACGCGCTGAACGCTGGCCTCACCTACGAATACGCCGACGCGGGCCTGGTGGCGCTGGAGAAGCACGGCGACCTGCTGCCGGCCGCCACGCTGGAGTCGATCCGCAAGAACAAGGTGGCGCTGAAGAGCCCGCTGACCACGCCGGTGGGCGAGGGCTTCAGCTCGATCAACGTGGCCATGCGCCGCCAGTTCGACCTGTACGCCAATGTGCGTCCGGCCAAGTCGTTCCCCAACACCAAGTCGCGCTTCGGCGCCGGCGTGGACCTGATCACGGTGCGCGAGAACACCGAAGGCGCCTACTTGAGCGAAGGCCAGGAAGTGTCCGCCGACGGCGAGACCGCGCTGTCGATGGCCAAGGTGACCCGCAAGGGTTCCGAGCGCATCGTGCGCTACGCCTTCGACCTGGCCCGCGCGACCGGCCGCAAGAAGGTCACCGCGGTGCACAAGGCCAACATCATCAAGTCCACCTCGGGCCTGTTCCTGAAGGTGGCGCGTGAAGTGGCGGCGAACTACCCGGAGATCGAATTCCAGGAAATGATCGTCGACAACGCCTGCATGCAGCTGGTGATGCGCCCGGAGCAGTTCGACATCATCGTCACCACCAACCTGTTCGGCGACATCCTGTCGGACCTGTGCGCCGGTCTGGTCGGCGGCCTGGGTCTGGCCCCGGGCGCCAACATCGGCGTGGACGCGGCGATCTTCGAAGCCGTGCACGGCTCGGCCCCGGACATCGCCGGGCAGGGCAAGGCCAACCCGTGCGCGCTGCTGCTGGGCGCGGCGCAGTTGCTGGACCATATCGGCCAGCCGCAGAACGCCGAGCGCCTGCGCAACGCCATCGTCGCCACGCTGGAAGCCAAGGACGGTCTGACCCCGGACCTGGGTGGCAGCGGCAACACCATGGGCTTCGCCAAGGCCATCGCCAGCCGCCTCTGAGCGTCCGGAAGATCGCAAAAAACAGAAAGGGCGCCCCAGGGCGCCCTTTCTTTTGCTCGGAAACTTGTCTGAAGCCAAGCCCGCCCATCGATCAAGGGGGGGGCGCTTTTACGATTCCCCAATCCCGATTCCCGACTCCCGGTTTCAATTCCGCGACTGCAGCTTCGACAGCAGGCGCAGGAACTCCAGGTACAGCCATACCAGCGTGACCATCAGGCCGAACGCGCCGTACCACTCCATGTACTTGGGTGCGCCCTGTTCGACGCCGCTCTCGATGAAGTCGAAGTCCAGCACCAGGTTCAGCGCCGCCACCACCACCACGAACAGGCTGAACAGGATGCCGACCGTGCCGGAGGCGTGGATGTACGGGATCTGGATGTTGAAGAAGCCAAGCACCATCGTGGCCAGATACACCAGCGCGATGCCGCCGGTGGCCGCGACCACGCCCAGCTTGAAGTTCTCGGTGGCCTTGATCATGCCGCTGCGGTAGGCGAACAGCATCGCGAACAGGGTGCCGAACGTCAGCAGCACCGCCTGCAGCACGATGCCGTTGAAGCGCACTTCGTACATCGCCGAGATCGATCCCAGGAAAAAGCCTTCCACCAGCGCGTACAGCGGCGCGGTGATCGGCGACCATTCCTTCTTGAAGATCGTGATCAGGGCCAGGATGAAGCCGCCGATCAGACCGCCCAGCGCGTAGCCGGCCACGGCCGGGGCGATCATCGCGTTGCCCGCGGCATCGATCGAGACCGACTGGCTCCAGGCGAATACGGCGGTGAGCGCGGTCAGCATCAACAGCACGCCGGTCTTGTTGGCGGTGCCGTTCAGGGTCATCGCACCGCTGTCGCGCGCGACGACCGTGCCGTTGCCGGGCGAGACCACGCTGCCGCTGTGCAGATCGAGGAAGGTGGATTCCTTCAGGGCGGGGTTGCCGCTGCGAAGCATGCTGTTTTCTCCTTCAAAATGGCGCATCGGCCGATGCCGATGGCAAGCCTTGAGCATAGCGCAGGCGATGTTGCGTGCATGCGACGTTGACAGCGGGCCGCAAGATTCCCACAATAGCCGACCTTTCCGGCCTTGGCCGCGAGGGATGTTCCGCCGGGGTATAGCGCAGTCTGGTAGCGCGCCTGCTTTGGGAGCAGGATGTCGGGGGTTCGAATCCCTCTACCCCGACCAATCCGATGTCCAACGGCGGAAAGGAATGCGACAATCCAGCCAGGGCGCCCGTAGCTCAACTGGATAGAGCACCGGCCTTCTAAGCCGGCGGTTACAGGTTCGATTCCTGTCGGGCGCGCCACATGGCGCCGGGCAGGAGATGCAAGGTTTCAATGGTGGCTGTAGCTCAGTTGGTTAGAGTACTGGATTGTGATTCCAGATGTCGGGGGTTCGAGTCCCCTCAGCCACCCCATTGATCGCGTGACCCGATGCTTCGCGGGGTGTTGCAACGAAGCAAAAAAGCACATAGAATGTGCGACTCAGTTTCAGGGCCGTTAGCTCAGTTGGTAGAGCAGTTGACTCTTAATCAATAGGTCCAAGGTTCGAATCCTTGACGGCCCACCAAACAAAACAGCCACTTAGCGCAAGCCAAGTGGCTGTTTTTCTATGTGTCGGGAAAATTCCCGGGAAAAATACTCCGGGTGTGCACTACTTGCGCGTCGGCGGCGGCACCAGCGGTAGGTCGTGGGCGTACCGGTTTGTCGTCTCCGGGTTTGCGTGTCCCGCGGCGTCTTGCTCGTTTGCTTGTCGCCCCGGTTGCCGGGGGTGTCGGTGATGTCGCGATGCTTCAGGCCATGCAGGCCGAACCGCGTTTCGGCGTCGATCACCTTCTCCTCGAGCGCCATAGCGATCATGCGCTGCCAGGCGCTCGTGGTGTACCGGGACGCCAACACCACCATCGTGGTCGTCTACGGCAGCAACGGCGAATACATCACCTCCTATGTGATCAAGTCTCCGCAGACTAAACCGCCGCAGTAACCCGTAGAGCGCGCCAACTGGCTCGCGGAGCCGAGTCGAACCCTGTTTTTTGGTGGAAAAAGAGAGGGCCGCTTGCACGGCCCCTCTCTTTTTCTAGTTCGCTTCAGTTTTCCGCTTGGTGGCTGGCTTCTTTGTCGCCAGCGTTCGCGCCTCCTTCTTACGGGAGCTTTCGACTGCTTCTGCTTTGGCGCGAGCTGCTTCCATCATCGAGGGATCGACCCCAAAGCTCTTCTGCAAGATATCTTCAAGCTTGTCTGTCTCAAAGAGCATCTCAACGTCAGAAGGTTCCAGCATCACGCTTGGGAGTAGCGCTGTGCCATATGGTGCGCGAGAGGACACTAGGGCCAGCATCTCTCGAGCACCAGAGTAGAGGATGCGCGCTACGTTTACGGCTACAACCTCAGGGTTGAACGCGCTTTTGTAGGCCTGTCGGCAACCGTCAACGTCGATGCGAAAGGTCACAAGAACTTGCAACGAGATTACATAAGGCCTGCTGTCATCGCTTTGATCGATGCTTAGCATGGCGAAATGGGATCCGTCAGAGTCGTACATGACCTGGGCGCGGACGACGATCGGTAGAGGCTCGTCTATGACACTTTGGCCAATGCTGGGTATCGCTCGTACGCTGACGATCGTGTACTCAGGGGCGTCAAGCTGCAATGGGCTCGGCTTCATCGTTCGCTGCTAGTTGCGTCAGTGCTTCATTAGCTTGGGTATACCCAGCGCGGTTTGGCATGGAGCTGTATCCGGATCTGCGTGCGGTTGATTGACGCGAATCAAGGTTTTGGCTCTGAGCCCAGATGTATGCAACGCTGCCCTCTCTTTTCGTGATTGCAGCAGCCGGAGCAAGCTCTTTTTGGGCTAGCCTGAAGTAGACGTCTCCGTCATCCTCCGTTGGGCTAAGAGTAAAGCTGGAGCGGCCCAAGCTAATGCTCAGGTCAACGGTGCCGCTAAGAGCTTGCACATACTGGAAGAGGGTGGAGAGTAGGAAGTCGCCGCGACCCTCGAACTTCGATACCGCAGCTTGAGACTTGCCAAGCTGTGTGGCGATTTCTTTTTGTGTGAGGCCAGCAGCTTCCCGAAGCGCGGCCAAGGGTAGGCTTCGCAGCGCATCTTGAAATGCTTGCTGCACATCGGCGTGGCCCTGAAGGCCGCGTGCACTCAGGAAATCTTCCAGGCGCATGGTACTCATTGTTGTCTTCTTCCCTTGGTTTTCTTGGCGACGACTTTGCTGGCCATATCGGCCGCATTCGTTTTGTCTAGATGGGCATCAAGTAGATCATCCGCAATGGGGATGAATTCCTCGTAGAACTCATCAACGCCGTAGGCGATCTTGTCGCCGCCGACGAGCAAGATCCCTCGACGCTTTGTGTCGAACGCAAAGAAGATGCGGAACTGCTTGTCCGCGCACTGAACACGAAGCTCCTTCATGTTGTGGTGTCGTGAACGGTGTATGCGATCCACGTGTGGACGGCCCAGAGTTGGTCCCTTAGCCGCAAGGAGCTGCATTGCCCCGGCCACCTTAATTTGTTCATTTCCCGAGAGTCCGTCGAAAAATTCCTGGGCCTCGGTGAGCAGTTCAACGACCCAGGTCATCAGGATAACCTTGGAGTTATTTTTCTACAACTGACTTCGTTGCGAAAAGTCAAGCGCCCCCCTTCATTCCTTGATCCGCCTGGGCCTTCGATCGCCAATCCTAGCCGACACGGGGGCTTCCAGCGAGCGACCGCGCGAGTAAAGCATGGCCATCGCCGTGCGGCTCCCCAAAGACCGCCGCGATGGTCGTGAAGGCGCGGCCTTCAGGGGATGGCCGGATCAAGGGCTCGGGAGCGAGGCCATCCAGGCCGGCGTTGGGGTATCCATCCGCAGATGGCATAAGTCCAAGGTTCGAATCCTTGAAGGCCCACCAAAACGAAAGGTACCTGCTCCGGCAGGTGCCTTTTTCTTTGCCGGCCGGCCTGCAACAATGTGCCGGCAGGCGCCGTCCGGCGCCGCAGCGCGAAAGTGGCGGAATTGGTAGACGCCCTGGTTTTAGGTACCAGTGCCGCAAGGCGTAGGGGTTCGAGTCCCCTCTTTCGCACCATCCCGGCGCCGCTTGCGCGGCCCGCCGCACCCCATGTCCCCCGTCCGCACCCCCGCCATGCCAGGCCTGCAGTGGCGCCGGCCCGACCCGGTGCGCTGGCAGGCACCGCGGGAATAGGCGAAACTATCCGGCTGCGGCGGCCGTCCCGTGCCCGCGTCAACCCGTCTTTACTACATCGTGCCGAGAGCCCCGTGGGCTCCCGGTGGCAGGAGTCCACATGCAAGCTTCGATCGAAACCACCGGTACCCTGGAACGGCGTCTGACCTTCACCCTGCCGGGGGATCGCCTGGAAACCCATGTCGGCGGCCGCCTGCGCGAAGTCGCGCGTACCGCGCGGATCAAGGGCTTCCGTCCGGGCAAGATTCCGGCCAAGGTGATCGAGCAGCGGTTCGGGCCGCAGATCCGCGCCGAGGCGCTGGACGGCCTGCTGCGCGAGACCTTCGACTCGGCCGTGCGCGAGCACGAGCTGCGCCTGGCCGGCAACCCGCGCATCGACCGTGCCGGTGACAACGAACTGCAGTTCGTGGCCACCTTCGAAGTGGTGCCGGACTTCGGCGACATCGACGTCTCGACGCTGCAGGTGATCCGCCACACCGCCGAGGTCACCGATGCCGACATCGAGCAGATGATCGAGAACCTGCGCCTGCAGCGCCGTACCTGGCAGCCGGCCGCGCGTCCGGCGCAGGACGGCGACCTGGTGACCCTGGAGACCTGGTCGCAGGTCGGCGACGAGCGTCTGCCGGCCGAGGGCGTTGAGAAGGGCAGCAGCGTGATCGGCTCGGGCGTCATGTTCCCGGCGATCGAACAGGGCCTGATCGGCCTGTCCAAGGACGAAGAGAAGACGCTGACCGTCGACTTCCCGGCCGACTGGCGCGTGCCGCAGTTCGCCGGCAAGCAGGTCCAGGTCCATGTGAAGGCGGTCGACGTCGCCGTGCCGGTGCTGCCGGAAGTGGACAAGGAGTTCATCAAGAGCTTCGGCGTGAAGAGCGGCGATGCCGAGCAGTTCCGCAAGGACATCCGCATCAACCTCGAGCGCGAGCTCAAGGGCGCGCTGATGAACCGCCTGCGTCGCGAAGTCGGCGAGCAGCTGATCGCCGCCTACGCCTCGGTCGAGATGCCGCCGCGCCTGGTCGAGAACGAAGCGCGCGCCATGCTGGCGCAGCAGGTCGAGCAGATGCGCCGTTCGGGCCGCGACCCGGGCCAGGTGCCGGACGACGCCCACCAGGGCTTCATGGACGCCGCGCGCAAGCGCGTGCTGGTCGGCCTGCTGGTCGGCGAGGTCGCCCGCCGCAACGAACTGCGCCTGGACCCGAAGCGGGTCTCGGAGACGCTACGCCTGATCGCCTCGACCTACGAAGAGCCGGAACAGGTCATTGAGATGTACCGCAACGATCCCCAATTGATGGGGGGGCTGCAGAGCCGCGTGATGGAAGAGCAGGTGATCGACTGGATCGCCGAGCGCGCCCAGCACACCGAGCAGGCGATGTCGTTCCAGGACGCGATCCGTCAATAAGACGACGCGTCGCCGCGTTGCGCAGCCGACCTGCGCGACGCGGATCCCGTTTCATCCCCGCGGCGGCGGGGCGCAACACGATGCGAAGCCCTGCACACCCCCGTGCAGGGACGGACCCCGAGCAGCAGGAGATCACCGCGTGGACAATGTGACCAAGGCCTTGAATCTGGTTCCGATGGTGGTCGAACAGACCAGCCGCGGCGAGCGCGCCTACGACATCTATTCGCGCCTGCTGAAGGAGCGCCTGATCTTCCTGGTCGGCCCGATCGACGACCACATGGCCAATGTGATCGTGGCGCAGCTGCTGTTCCTGGAAGCGGACAATCCGGAGAAGGACATCAGCATCTACATCAACTCGCCGGGTGGCGTGGTCACCGCCGGCATGGCGATCTACGACACCATGCAGTACATCAAGCCGGACGTGAGCACCATCTGCGTCGGCCAGGCCGCCTCGATGGGCGCGCTGCTGCTGGCGTCGGGCGCGGCCGGCAAGCGCTATGCGCTGCCGAACTCGCGGGTGATGATCCACCAGCCGCTGGGCGGCTTCCAGGGCCAGGCCACCGACATCGACATCCACGCCCGCGAGATCCTGACGCTGCGCGCGCGGCTGAACGAAATCCTGGCCAAGCACACCGGCCAGTCGCTGGAAACCATCGCCCGCGACACCGAACGCGACAACTTCAAGAGCGCCGTCGATGCGCAGGCCTACGGCCTCGTCGACCAGGTCCTGGAGCGTCGTCCGGATGAGTCCATCCAGCCGGCATAAGGCTTGCATGTACTGCAAAACGCAGCGTATTCCGCAGGGCCGGGGTCGGGCTAGCGTCCTCCCGGCCCTGTGCTATTCTCGAAATCGAACCCCCGTTCATCGGGTGGGGTAACTGGGTAAGCGAAGCAATGAGCGAAGACCGGCAAGGCCGTTCCGGCGACAGCAACAAGATCCTGTACTGCTCGTTCTGCGGCAAGAGTCAACACGAGGTCCGTAAGCTGATCGCCGGGCCCAGCGTGTTCATCTGCGACGAATGCGTCGAGTTGTGCAACGACATCATCCGCGAGGAGCTCGAGGAGAAGGCGCAGTCGGCACGCAGCAGCCTGCCCAAGCCGCGCGAGATCCTGGAAGTGCTCGACCAGTACGTGATCGGCCAGCAGCGCGCCAAGCGCACGCTCGCCGTGGCCGTGTACAACCACTACAAGCGCATCGAGAGCCGGCAGAAGAACGACGAGGTCGAACTGGCCAAGTCGAACATCCTGCTGGTCGGTCCGACCGGCTCGGGCAAGACGCTGCTGGCCGAGACGCTGGCGCGCCTGCTCAACGTGCCGTTCACCATCGCCGATGCGACCACGCTGACCGAGGCCGGCTACGTCGGCGAGGACGTGGAGAACATCATCCAGAAGCTGCTGCAGAAGTGCGACTACGACGTCGACAAGGCGCAGCAGGGCATCGTCTACATCGACGAGATCGACAAGATCTCGCGCAAGAGCGAGAACCCGTCGATCACCCGCGACGTGTCCGGCGAAGGCGTGCAGCAGGCGCTGCTGAAGCTGATCGAAGGCACGGTCGCCTCGGTGCCGCCGCAGGGCGGGCGCAAGCATCCGCAGCAGGAATTCCTGCAGGTGGACACCAAGAACATCCTGTTCATCTGCGGCGGCGCGTTCGCCGGCCTGGACAAGGTGATTCAGCAGCGCTCCAACGACGCCGGCGGCATCGGCTTCGGCGCCAAGGTGAAGAGCTCCGAGCGCAAGCGCGAGGTCGGCAAGATCCTGGCCGACGTCGAGCCGGAAGACCTGATCAAGTTCGGCCTGATCCCCGAGTTCGTCGGCCGCCTGCCGGTGGTCGCCACGCTCGAGGAACTGGACGAGCCGGCGCTGATCAAGATCCTCACCGAGCCGAAGAACGCCATCACCAAGCAGTTCAAGAAGCTGTTCGAGATGGAAGGCGTGGAGCTGGAGTTCCGCCAGGACGCGCTGCTGGCCATCGCCAAGAAGGCGCTCAAGCGCAAGACCGGCGCGCGCGGCCTGCGCACCATCGTCGAGTCGGTGCTGCTGGACACTATGTACGAGCTGCCGTCGCAGGAAAACGTCAGCAAGGTGGTGGTGGACGAGTCGGTGATCGAGCACAAGTCCGAGCCGTACCTGATCTACCAGACCCCGCCGGCGGCGCCCAAGGTCGCCTCCGCGGAGTGACCCTGGGCAGGCGCTGCGCGGCGACCCTGTCGCGCGCCCCGTGCCTGCCGGTAAGTCGCTGAAACATAAAGGGGTTCTGCGCTGCCCTTGCATCGTCCAGCCGATGGCCCCATAACGGGGCCATCGGCGTTTTTATGGCCGCCCGCATCGCGTTCCCGCCTCCCAAATCGGAATCCTCATGGCCCAGTCCCAATCCGAAGTCCTCGACCTGCCGGTCCTGCCGTTGCGCGACGTCGTGGTCTTCCCGCACATGGTCATCCCGTTGTTCGTCGGTCGCGACAAATCCATGCGCGCGCTCGAGCACGCGATGGAGGCCGACAAGCGCATCCTGCTGGTCGCGCAGAAGTCCGCCGAGACCGACGACCCGGCGGCGGCCGACCTGTACAACGTCGGCACGCTGGCGCAGGTGCTGCAACTGCTGAAGCTGCCCGACGGCACCATCAAGGTGCTGGTCGAGGGCCTGTCGCGGGTCAGCGTCGACAAGGTCGCCGAGCGCGACGGCGCGCTGCAGGGCGAAGGCCGCGAAATCGACGCCGCCGAATCGCGCGAGGAGCGCGAGGTCGAGGCGATCGCGCGTTCGCTGATGTCGCTGTTCGAGCAGTACGTCAAGACCAACCGCAAGCTGCCGCCGGAGTTGCTGCAGACCTTGTCGGGCATCGACGAGCCCGGCCGCCTGGCCGACACCATCGCCGCGCACATCGGCGTGCGCCTGGCCGACAAGCAGCGCCTGCTGGAAACCCTGGAAGTGGGCGAGCGCCTGGAGATGCTGGTTGGCCTGGTCGACGGCGAGATCGACGTGCAGCAGCTGGAGAAGCGCATCCGCGGCCGGGTCAAGTCGCAGATGGAGAAGAGCCAGCGCGAGTACTACCTCAACGAGCAGATGAAGGCGATCCAGAAGGAACTGGGCGACCTCGACGACGCGCCGGGCGAACTGGAGGAACTGGCGCGCAAGATCGCCGAGGCCGGCATGCCCAAGCCGGTGGAGACCAAGGCCAAGGCCGAACTCAACAAGCTCAAGCAGATGTCGCCGATGTCGGCCGAAGCCGCGGTGGTGCGCAACTACCTCGACTGGCTGCTGGGCGTGCCGTGGAAGAAGCGCAGCAAGGTGCGCAAGGACCTGAAGGTCGCGCAGGAAACCCTCGACGCCGATCACTACGGCCTGGAGAAGGTCAAGGACCGCATCCTCGAGTACCTTGCGGTGCAGTCGCGGGTGAAGCAGATGAAGGGGCCGATCCTGTGCCTGGTCGGGCCGCCGGGCGTGGGAAAGACTTCGCTGGGCCAGTCCATCGCCAAGGCAACCAATCGCAAGTTCGTGCGCATGTCGCTGGGCGGCGTGCGCGACGAGGCGGAGATCCGCGGCCATCGCCGCACCTACGTCGGCTCGATGCCGGGCCGCATCGTGCAGAACCTCAACAAGGTCGGCAGCAAGAACCCGCTGTTCGTGCTCGACGAGATCGACAAGATGTCGATGGATTTCCGCGGCGATCCGTCCTCGGCGCTGCTGGAAGTGCTCGACCCCGAGCAGAACAACGCCTTCAACGACCACTACCTGGAAGTGGACCTGGACCTGTCCGAAGTGATGTTCGTGGCGACCTCCAATTCGCTGAACATCCCCGGCCCGCTGCTGGACCGCATGGAAGTGATCCGCATCCCCGGCTACACCGAGGACGAGAAGCTCAACATCGCCGCGCGCTACCTGGTGCCCAAGCAGCTCAAGGCCAATGGCCTGAAGCAGGATGAGCTGGAGATCGGTGCCGACGCGATCCGCGACATCGTGCGCTACTACACGCGCGAATCCGGCGTGCGCAACCTCGAGCGCGAAGTGGCCAAGATCTGCCGCAAGGTGGTCAAGGAGATTGCCCTGGCCGGTCCGCAGCCGGCAGCCCCGGCGAAGAAGGCCGCGGCGAAGAAGGGTGCAGCGCGCAAGGACAAGGCGCGGGTCAGCGTCGGCTCGAAGAACCTGGACAAGTACCTGGGCGTGCGCCGCTACGACTTCGGTCGCGCCGAGGAGCAGAACGAGATCGGCCTGGTCACCGGCCTGGCCTGGACCGAGGTCGGCGGCGATCTGCTGCAGATCGAATCGACCCTGGTCCCGGGCAAGGGTGCGGTGATCCTGACCGGCCAGCTCGGCGACGTGATGAAGGAATCGGCGTCGGCCGCATTGTCGGTGGTGCGTTCGCGCGCCGAGCGGCTTGGCATCGAGGCGGACTTCCTGCAGAAGCACGACGTGCACCTGCACGTGCCGGACGGCGCCACGCCGAAGGACGGCCCCAGCGCCGGCATCGCGATGGTGACCTCGCTGGTGTCGATGCTGACCAAGGTGCCGGTCAGGTCGGAGGTGGCGATGACCGGCGAGATCACCCTGCGCGGTCGAGTCTCGGCGATCGGCGGACTCAAGGAGAAGTTGCTGGCCGCCTTGCGCGGTGGCATCCGCACCGTGCTGATCCCCGAGGAGAATCGCAAGGATCTGGCCGACATCCCGGAGAATGTCACCCGCGATCTGAAGATCGTGCCGGTGAAGTGGATCGACGAAGTGCTGGACCTGGCACTGGAGCGTCCGCTCGCGCCCAAGCCCGCCGCCGACGCCGAACAGGCGCCGTCGCGGCGCAAGCAGAAAGCATCCTCGAACCCGCGCGTCAAGCACTGACGCGCGCTGAACCGCACCCGCGCAAACGGCTCAAACCCGCGCCGTTGTTGGCTTTTCGGCTTGCGCGGGTATGGGCCCGCTGGTATAAATGCAGCGCTTGCGAGCACCGCGAACGGGCGTGCTTGGTAGTGCAAAACATATCCATCGGGGTCTCGCCCCAGGCGAGGCAGGCCACGCCGACACCCGATCCTCAATCCGCGGTCTTCTGCCGCACATGGAGTCATCAAGAAATGAATAAAGCCGAACTGAACGACGCGATCGCCGCTGCCGCCGATATCTCCAAGGCCGAAGCCGGTCGTGCCATCGACGCCTTCGTGTCGGAAGTGACCAAGGCCCTGAAGAAGGGCGACAGCGTCACGCTCGTGGGCTTCGGCACCTTCCAGGTGCGCGACCGTGCCGAGCGCACCGGCCGCAACCCGAAGACCGGCGACTCCATCAAGATCGCGGCGTCGAAGAATCCGACGTTCAAGGCTGGTAAAGCGCTGAAGGATGCCGTAAACTAATCGACTCGCTAGGGTGCTTAGCTCAGCGGTAGAGCGTCTCCTTTACACGGAGAGGGTCGGGGGTTCGAAACCCTCAGCACCCACCAGGGCACCGAGCGACAAGTTTCAAAAGCGGAGTGGTAGTTCAGTCGGTTAGAATGCTGGCCTGTCACGCCGGAGGTCGCGGGTTCGAGTCCCGTCCACTCCGCCAGTTGTACCGAAGCCCCCGAGCGATCGGGGGTTTCGTTTCTCGCAGTCGCCGCCACACGCAAGCGTTGGCCCGGTCGCTGCGGGAAAGCGGGCCTCGCGCCCGCCTCCGTTCAAACGCGGAGTGGTAGTTCAGTCGGTTAGAATGCTGGCCTGTCACGCCGGAGGTCGCGGGTTCGAGTCCCGTCCACTCCGC